>JAJUGV010000140.1 GCA_029265795.1 Alcaligenaceae bacterium | reverse complement strand
TCCACGGATGGGCCGGGTAAGCGGGAGGGGCGCCGAGCCACCATGCCATTGATGGCTTCGTTGCTCTTATTCCTTGTCGTCGGAATAGCATCATGGTTTATAGATCCGCATAGCCACGAAGGATCGTTGCCTGCGCAACGTATCCAGGCCGCGGCAGATGCCCTGGGTGTGCCGCCGGGAGAATGGCATGCCTACGGTCGAACGAACTATGGGCAGCGTTATTCGCCCCTGGACCAGATCACCCCCGATAATGTCGCGCAGCTTGAGGTGGCCTGGCATTACAAGACGGGGGATATGCGCGGTCAGCCGGGTGACCCGGTCGAGACCACGTTCGAAGTCACTCCGCTGAAGATTGGCGATCTTCTTTATCTATGCACGCCGCACCAGTCCGTCATCGCGCTTGATGCCACGACGGGCGAGGAAGTGTGGCGCTACGATCCGCAAATACGGGATGAGCTGGCGCTTCAACATCTGACCTGCCGTGGGCTCTCCTACTATGATCCGGCTCAGGCAGCCACGGCGCAGGCAGCCACGGCGCAGGGTGGTACGGCGCAGGGTGGTACGGCGCAGCCACCGGGGCCGGCGGCCAATCCGCAATCGGGCGCGGAAGGCAGCAATGCCAGTGAAGCAGCTCCGACATCCGAACAGGCTAATGCCGGCGGTTCCGAAGGTGTTGCGGGCGAAGAGCAGGCGTCGGAAGCCGGCACCGCAGTCGATGGGTCGCAACAAGGTTCTGACAACGAAGCAATAGGGCGAGACGGCGGCGAGGGCAGTGCCGAAGCTGCGGATGATGGCGCCGCGCTAAACGATACGAACGCAACTGAAGACGACTCGCTGGCACGCCTCAATCTGCCCATCGCCGCCGAGGACGGACGTACCTCGGAACAATGCGAATCCAAGCTCTTTATGCCGACTGCGGACGGTCGTGTCATTGCACTGAACCCGGAAGATGGATCGGTGTGCCAAAACTTTGGAAATGGAACCGGTCAGATCAACCTGTGGGCCAACATGCCGCACGCGCGCGTCGGCGGGTACTACTCCACATCTCCGGTGGTCGTAACACGCTCGCTGATCATCGTGGGCGGCACGGTACTCGATAATGTTTCGACTGATGAACCAGCCGGCGTAATTCGCGCGTTCGACGTCAACACGGGTGAGCTCGTGTGGAACTGGGATCCGGCCAACCCTGAAGACACCGCTCCGTTGGCCCCCGGCGAAACCTACACACCGACCACGCCGAACAGCTGGTCGATCTCAAGCGCGGACGAAGCCTTGGGGATGGTCTATGTGCCGATGGGAAACCAACCTCCGGATCAATGGGGCGGCGATCGCGACGAAGAGGTGGACCAATATGCTTCGGCCATCGTCGCGCTGGACCTGGCGTCGGGCAGAGTGCGATGGGTGTTCCAGACCGTCCATCATGATTTGTGGGACTACGACGTACCGGCGCAACCCAGCCTGATCGACCTCACGATCGATGGCGAAACCGTGCCCGCTGTCGTCCAGGCCACCAAACAGGGCGAATTGTTCGTGCTCGACCGCCGTAATGGTGAGCCCTTGTTGCCCGTCACGGAGAAACCCTATCCGCAAGGAGCGGCAGAGGGCGACTACACGGCACCCACCCAGCCGGTCTCGGCCTTGTCTTTCGACCCGCCTCCCCTGACCGGCGCATCAATGTGGGGCGCCACCATGTTCGATCAGCTGGCGTGCCGCATAGAGTTCCAGTCGTTGCGCTATGAGGGGCGGTACACACCGCCGTCTACACAGGGCACGCTGGTGTATCCCGGGAATTTCGGGGTGTTCAATTGGGGAAGTGTGGCTGTCGATCCTCAGCGGCAAGTGGTGTTTGCCACGCCTACGTATCTTGCCTTCATCTCGAAGTTGATCCCTCGCGAGGATGACACCACGCTTTATGTACAGGGCGATGAACGGCCGCAGGACAGCCTTCCCGCATTGAATGAGAATTTCGGTGCACCCTTTGCGGTCGAGCTCAGCGCGTTTACATCCGCGTTGGGCCTGCCGTGCCAGCAACCGCCCTGGGGCTATATCGCCGGAGCCGATCTGACCAACGGAGAGGTCGCGTGGATGCGCAAGAATGGCACGGTGCGCGATAGTTCGCCGTTACCGTTGCCGTTCAAAATGGGAGTGCCGAACCTGGGTGGGCCGATCATGACGGCCGGAGGCGTGGCGTTTCTTTCCAGCACTCTGGATTACTACCTGCGCGCCTACGACGTCACGACTGGCGAAGAGCTGTGGAAGGGGCGGTTGCCCGCGGGCGGACAGGCCACGCCCATGACGTACACCGGCGCAGACGGGCGGCAGTATGTCGTCGTTGCGGCTGGCGGCCATGGTTCGTTGGGGACAAAGGCGGGTGACGATGTTATTGCGTACGCGTTGCCGGATGGCGGATGATCGGCCTTATCCGAGCAGGGCGCCGCCCGCCCACCAGGCGGTGTACAGCAAAACGCCGAAGTACACGACGGTCAGTACGGTGCCCAGGTAACCCAACAGTACGAACACGCCGTCGCGCTGAATCATCCCGATGGTCAGCAGCAGTATTCCGACGGCTGGTGCGGTATTGGAAAACGGAATCAGCCCGAACGGGGCCATCAACAGAATGCCGCCGAACACCAGCACGCAGCCGTTGAACATCGTCATGCGACCCGCGGTCATGCCTAGCGCACGCGGCCGCACCCAGGCGTCGATGCGCGACACGATACGCACGCCTTTCTGCAAAGCAGGCACGAGCTTCGCGGAATCCAGGCGCCGGTCAAGGATACGGTCAGGCAGCCATGGCAGCCGATTCAGCGTGATGGCCACCGCCAGCAGCACGATGGCCGCGCCGAATACGGTGGACACCCCTGGTATGGAGACCGGAAACAGGAACGGCAGGGTGGCGAGAGCGCATAGCAACAGCAGCCCTTGCTCACCGATGGCGGCCATGAGCTCGCGCAGGCTCACTGTGTCGCCTTTTATGCCGTTGATGGTTTGAGCCAGCGTGGCGCTGAGCGTGCTGGAGGTGTCGTCGAATTCCATCGGATCCCTAAGCTGCGGTCCATGGTCCGGTTCATTTTTTTCCGGACCCTTGCGCCCAAAGCGCGTTGCCAAATAAAGATAGCAGATATTGTGCGTGGCACTGACCTCGGCCCGCACTTTGCTGCACTGGACCACCATGGACGATACGGAGAATGCAGCCATGCCGCTTACCGCTTTTGCCATCAACTGTACGCTGAAGGCCTCGCCGGCAACCTCTTCCTACGATCTCCTGCTATCCCAGGTGGCGGCAGCACTGCAGCGTCATGGAGTGGTTACCGAAATCATTCGGGCAGTGGATTACACCATCAAGCCCGGCGTCACCTCTGACGAGGGGGAGGGCGATGACTGGCCGCGCATACGCGAGAGAATCCTGGCTGCGGATATCTTCATCCTTGGGACGCCAATCTGGTTGGGACATCCGAGCAGTGTGTGTCAGCGCGTGCTGGAACGGCTTGATGCCTTTCTCGGTGAGACTGACGAGGCCGGGCGCATGGTGTCGTACGACCGCGTAGCGGGAGTGGCGAATCCCTATCCGGCGTCCTGAACAGCGCCCCGAAGAGCAGGCGGCAGTTCCAGCGCCCGGTTTTACGCGTACGCCAGAAGTAGTGCGGAGTACAGGGCAGCGCCCAGCATGAAGGCACTGAAACGACTTTGCCGCTGCTCAGGCAGTTCCTCCTTGAGCACATTTAGAACAATACCGCCCGCAACAAAGGCGATAAGCAGGCTTATCAGAGGCTCTGGAATGCCGACTGCAGTGCTGACGCCCCAGCCGACCAGCAGTGCCGCTGAAAGCAGCCATCTTCCTGCATCGTGATAGATGTGCTGGTAGTGATCGCGCAAGCCGCGATCCATGACCAACAAGTGCAGTGCCATGGCGATGACGAAGAAAACCAGGTCGCCCGCAGTGCCCGTATGCTTGGCCAGCAAATAGCCGATCAACATGTTGTAGAAGGCAAGCAGCAGCATATGCGTCCAGAATATGCCCGTGCCCTGATCATGCGGGGAACCGTGCTCGGCTCGTCGCCGGAACGCTTTGCTGGCACGCTCCAAACCATAGAAGGTGGTCAGGCCGGCCAGGGCGGCAACGTAGGCGTGGTGCTCAACGAATGAGAAAAAGCCATCTGCCGCCTCTTGAAGGCTGCTCTGTCTGGCAGCCAGTTCGGGCAAAAGGTAGAGAAAAACATAGGCTACCGAAATGCCTGCCGCCACCGAAAGCCAAGCGCTCCTGGGTGTCCCTTCAAGAAAACGGAGTTTGCCGGCGAAAACGTGCACGGCTGCCAGCCCTGTCACCGCTATCATCGACATCCAGGACATGCCGCTCCATATGCTGCTATCCATAGGAAGGGTGTCCAGCAACCCGTATACCCTGCGAAAGCATGCTTGTCGAAGTTTTTGCTGATCTTGGCCGCGCGGTATCAGCAAGCTCGTTCGCGCTTCGTGACGTGCGCGTCTCTTACTTAAGATACGTGCGTAGTAGCTTCATGAGCGCATCGATCTCAGCGTGTGGGTCGGTGGGGGGACTCTCCGTGACGGCAGTTTCCTTCTCGGACCCGAATACTTCCCGCAAATGGCTGTCCAACACCTCGGCCATGAGTCCATTTGCAGCCCCGCGTAGTGCGGCGATTTGCTGCAGCAGCGCACGGCATTCCATTCCCTCTTCAATGGCACGCTCCAAAGCCTCGGTCTGGCCCTTGATACGCCGCAAGCGATTGATGGCTCGTTTCTTGTCTTCTACTGAATGAGGCATGACATGCCGCTCCTGCTTCACTTCTTATTATTGTGATGATGCGGCCGTGCTTACGACCGCATCATCCGGCATCCGCTTAGTAGTGGATCACTGTGCGAATGGATTCGCCGTCGTGCATCAGGCGGAAGGCTTCATTGATGTCTTCCAGTCCCAGCGTATGCGTGACGAACGGGGCAAGGTCGATCTTGCCGGTCATGGCGTCTTCCACCATTCCGGGCAGCTCGGAACGGCCCTTCACACCGCCGAACGCAGACCCGAGCCAGCGGCGGCCAGTCACCAACTGGAATGGGCGGGTGGAAATTTCCTGACCGGCGCCGGCCACGCCGATGATCACGGACTGGCCCCAGCCGCGATGCGCACTTTCCAGCGCTGCGCGCATAACGTTCACGTTGCCGATGCATTCGAATGAGTGATCCACCCCCCAACCGGTCATCTCAACGATGACTTCCTGGATCGGCTTGTCGTAGTCGTTCGGATTGATGCAGTCCGTTGCCCCGAACACCTTTGCCAGGCCGAATTTGTCGGGATTGATATCGATGGCGATGATTCGGCCGGCCTTCGCCTGGCGCGCGCCTTGAATGACGGCCAGCCCAATGCCGCCCAGGCCGAAGACGGCCACGCTGTCACCGGGCTGAACCTTCGCAGTGTTATGTACCGCGCCGATACCGGTAGTCACGCCGCAGCCCAACAGGCACACGTGCTCCGGGTTAGCCTCCGGGTTGACCTTGGCCAGTGACACTTCAGCCACGACCGTATATTCACTGAAGGTCGAGCAGCCCATGTAGTGGTAGATGGGCTCACCCTTGTAAGAGAAACGCGTGGTGCCATCGGGCATCACGCCCTTGCCTTGCGTCGCACGTACTGCCACGCACAGGTTGGTCTTGCCAGACTTGCAGAACAGGCACTCGCCACACTCGGCGGTGTACAGCGGAATAACGTGATCGCCTGGCTTGACGCTGGTTACGCCTTCGCCCACCTCGACCACGATGCCAGCACCTTCGTGCCCCAGAACGGCGGGGAAAACGCCTTCTGGATCGTCGCCCGACAACGTAAAGGCGTCGGTGTGGCAGACGCCGGTGTGGGTAATCTTGATAAGGACTTCGCCTTTACGAGGCGGCTCCACGTCGATTTCGACGATTTCCAAAGGCTTTCCGGCTTCAAAAGCGACGGCGGCGCGTGATTTCATGTGCTTCTCCTTGCGAAATGGTGTGCGGTCCGACTATCCCGGGCGTGGTGCCGGAGCCGGCGGAGCGTTATTGATACCCCAGGGGAGTATCATAGATACTGGTGGGGGGTATTGCAAGGAAAGCCCATTTTGGCGTCGCCTTATTCGAGCACGATTGATGATTGTCCGACCTGGAGCGAAGCGTTCATAGCCAAAACGAACCGATTGATTTGTTTATAGTTTTATCGCGTCCCTGCCGGTGAATTATAGTGACCCTCAGCTTTATGGGATCCAATCAGGAGACACGTTTGCAAGTCGATATTGGCAATCTGCCGCCTTCTCTTCAATACAAATTAATCTCGTCCACCGTGGTGCCGCGGCCCATTGCGCTGATTACCACACGCTCGGATAGTGGGCATGACAACGCCGCGCCGTTCAGCTTCTTCAACGTTATGGGAGAAGATCCGCCGGTGCTCGCAGTCGCTCTGGAAAGCAAGCGTGATACCGGGGAGTTGAAGGACACGACCATCAACATTCAAGAGAATGGCCAGTTCGTGGTCCATATGGTGGACGAACCCATGGCCGACGCAATGAACATTTGTGCCATCAGTTTCCCATACGGCGTCAGCGAAATTGAAGCGGCCGGTCTCAGCCTGAAACCGTCCAGCCGTGTCCGCCCTTACCGTATTGAAGAGGCGCCAGTAGCGTTTGAGTGCGAGGCGATCCAGGTGGTGCAGATCAGCCCCGGCAGGCATATCGTGATTGGCAAGATTGTCATGATGCATGTCCGGGATGGCCTACTGGATCCGGTGAACCACTACATTGATACCGACGCCTACCGTCCAGTGGGGCGCATGTTCGGCAGGCTCTATGTCCGCACACGAGACCAATTCGAGATGGTCGTACCGACCTATGACGAATGGCAGCGGAGCGCCGTAGAGGATTAGCGGATTGCGATCTTCGGGTACCCGAATAACCGGATTTAGGAACTGCTGCCGTATCGGTGGCAGTTTGAAGTGAATCGGCCCGGCTACCCTAGACACCCATTTGCCTCATAATGAGGATATCTGGAGGTGTCATGAGCATGAGCGCACAACCGAAGCGATTTACCGAAGAATTCAAGATCGAAGCCGTTCGCCAGGTGACTGAGCGTGGG
>JAJUGV010000042.1 GCA_029265795.1 Alcaligenaceae bacterium | reverse complement strand
TGCGCCTTCTCGGAAAAGCGCAGCTGGAAGGTGCGGGATCACACCATTGAACTTCCCCAGCTGAATATTGCGTTGTGGCAGCTTGGTTTGGCGATGACGAATTGGTCGCTGATGGGGTTGGTGGTCTATGTTCTGATGCCGGGCGACGTCGCTTACGCGACGATATTGGGCACCTTATTAATCGGCTCTATAGTCGGGTCGATTGCGCACATCCCGGGCGGTCTTGGCGTCACCGAGTACGTCTTCATTACCATGCTGTCGCCCGAGCAGCCACGCTACCAGGTGTTGGGAGCTATTTTGGTTTATCGAGCCGTCTATTACGTCGTACCTGTCGTACTGGCCGGAGCCTGGTATCTGTTGTTGGAAATGCGTAGTCCGAGCGGTGTGTCGCGCGGCACGAAGATTGCATAAGTCTGAGGATGAAACGCCGGAACCCTGATACGGAGGTGTCCCCATGGCACTTATCATCGCCGCCCGATTCGCCACTTTCGATGCGGCTAATCACGCTGCCCAGCGACTGATCGAAACCGGAGTCCATGAAGACTCGCTACACGTGTTTTACGTGAATCCGCCGGGAGCGCATGACACGTATCCCGTAGGCGGTGACCAGGCACTGGATCCGGGTACGCAGGGCGCGCCCCGCAAAGCGTGGGGGACTGCAGCTCTGCTCGGGGCAATAGGCGCTCTCGTAGGCGGCATGCTCACTGCCACGGTAGCCGAATCATTGGTACCCATCATTGCTGGGGCAGGCATCGGCGCCTACGTCGGGTCATTGGCCGGCGCCATGCGCGGGATGGACAAGCGGCGTCAATCGGTGCAGCAGGTCCACACCACGACCAAAACAGGAGAAGGGCGTCCATCCGGCGTCATGCTGGCCGTGAGTGCAAACGAAGATCAGGCACAGAACATCGCAACGATGCTGGTAGAGGCGGGGGGGCAGGAAGTTGAGCGAGCCCAAGGCCGTTGGCGCGCGGGCAAGTGGGAGGACTTTGATCCGCTCAAACCTCCGGTGCCGCAAAGCACTGGGCCGGTAGAGTCAACCGCGCCATAGGAAGGCGCGAGCGACTCCTGGCAGCAGCGGTCAACGCATCGGCTGCTGCGGTACCACTTGATACTGAGGTTGATAAGGCTGCTGTTGGCTGGGCGTATATGGCTGTTGGTAGGGTTGCTGATGGGGGGGGTGGTAGGGCTGCACCTGCACGTCGTAATCCACTGAACGTACGCCCGTCACCTGACGCGCCGCTTGTACGGCATTCCGAGCCGCAGTCTCGTTTCCGGCGTAACCGCGCAGGGTGACAACCCCTTCATATGTGGAAACTTCTAAGCCTTGCGGATACATGCCGGGTACGGCCAGCACTGCGGTCTGTACTCGGCTGGAAATCGATGCATCCTCGTTATACTGGCCGGGGCTACGCGCATCAGGGGCTTCCACGCGTGGGGGATGCTCGGGAGGATATTGGTCGGCCGTCTTGTACGCGCTGCCTCCGCAGCCGGCAAGTAACCCCGCGGCAAAAGCAGCGCCCCATGCATACTTCTTCATGTTTGGTCTCATCTTGTTTGCTCCTATCGCACAGCAACAGACTGTGTCGCATCCCACACAAGCAAGCTTCATGCCGTGCGCAATACGCACATTTGTGCGAATGCGTAACGCTTTCGCTTTATACTTGCTGCTTTTCTGCGGTGGCAGCCGCTGCTGATGGATTACGTATTTCGGCTGAACAAAGCCTGTCTGAATAGGGGGTTGTATGTCCTTGCTTGGCCTGTCGTACAGACGGATGATCATGGCGCTGTCTGTGATCGCATCAGGAACGCTGGCAGCATGTAGCGAACAACCGGCCCAACAGAACATGTCAGGCATGAAAGTGCCGGTCAGCGTAATCACTGTTGAGCCGACTCCCACAGAGGTCTATTCGCAGCTGCCGGGCCGTGTTGAAGCCATCAAGGACGCGGAGATCCGGGCTCGCGTTACGGGCATCGTTAAAGAAATCAATTTCAAACAAGGCAGCGAGGTTCAAGAAGGCCAGCTCCTGTTCACCATCGATCCGGCGCCATACGAGGCGGAACTGAATCGGGCTAAGGCAGACCTGCTGCGCGCAGAAGCCGACGCTGTGTTTGCCCATCAGCAGGCGGATCGCTATGCCAAACTGATCAAGTCCAACGCGATCAGTCGGCAAGAATACGATAACGCCGTGGCGGCAGCAAAGCAGGCAGACGCCGCTATCGCAGCTGCTCAGGCGGCGGTCCGCTCAGCAGAGATTAATCTGGGCTATACACGCGTTGAGTCCCCAATCGACGGGCGTATCGGAAAATCGCTGGTCACGGAAGGTGCATTGGTCAGTGCGCAGAACGCGACGCAGATGGCGTTGGTTCAGCAGCTAAATAAGGTCTATGTCGACATTACGCGCTCGACCACTCAGCTTGCCATGCTGCGCAAGGCGTTCGAGAGTGGGATCCTGAAGCAAACCGGAGACGACCGCGTCGCGGTGCAGGTATTGCTCGAGGACGGCTCCCTTTATCCGCATGAAGGTACGCTTCTTTTTTCCGGAGTGACGGTTGACCCCTCTACCGGGCAAGTAACGCTGCGTGCCGAGGTAGACAACCCCGATGAAATCCTGTTGCCTGGGATGTATGTCAGGGTGCGAGTCCGGCAGGGCGTCGATGAGCAGGCCTTGCTCGTACCTATGCAGGCCATCCAGCGAACTCCCGATGGCCTGAATACGTTAATGGTGGTGCGCGAAGGAACTGTGGCTCCCGTAGCGGTGGCGGTCGGCCCGGAAATCGATGGTCGTGCGTTGATCTACAAAGGGCTTCAGCCGGGTGACGTCGTAATAGTGGAAGGCTTCCAGAAAATCCGTCCAGGCGCACCGGTACAACCGGTTCCGTGGAAGCCGGATGCCGCCGAAGCGGCGCCCCAGGGTTGAGGAGCGCACATGCCGCTGTTTTTTATTGATCGTCCGATTTTTGCGTGGGTGGTTGCGCTGGGAATCACTCTGGCGGGTCTGCTGGCTGTTCCCAATATGCCGGTTGCTCAGTATCCCGAAGTCGCGCCGCCAACCATCAACGTGCAGGCGACCTATCCTGGCGCATCGGCGGAAGACGTATCCACCTCTGTCGCCAGTGTGATCGAGAACGAGCTCAATGGAGCCAAAGGGCTGCTGTACTACGAGTCCGTCAGCGACTCCAATGGCCAGCTCGAGCTGAAGGTCACGTTTGAGCCGGGCACCGATCCGGACCTTGCTCAGGTGGATGTACAGAATCGCATTTCGAACGTCACATCGTCCTTGCCGGCAGCCGTGGTGCAACAGGGGCTTAAGGTGTCCCAGGTCAATACCGGTTTCCTTCTGGTCGTGACCATGTCTTCCACCGATGGGTCGGTGAGTGCGCAGGCGCTAGCCGATTACATCACCCGCAATCTGCAGAACCCATTGTCTCGCGTAGAAGGGGTGGGGCGTTTTCAGCTGTTTGAGTCTCCGCGCGCCATGCGTATTTGGGTGGACCCTGACAAGCTAGTCGGTTTCAACCTCAGCATGTCCGAGGTGAATGCCGCGATAGCTGCGCAGAATCGCCTGATACCGGGCGGTGTATTGGGCGCGCCCCCCAACCCGACGTCGCAACGCACCTCGGCACCGATCGTGGTCAATGGCGAGCTGGCTACGGTCGAGGAGTTCAGCAATATTATTCTGCGCTCCAATATTGACGGTTCCACAGTCAAGTTGTCCGATGTGGCGCGTATTGAAGTCGGTTCCGATAACTACATGTTCGGCGCGCGTCTCAACGGCAAGCCCACCGCCGCCTTCGCCATTTCGCTGACACCGGAGGCCAATGCATTAGCTACGGCTCAAGGAGTGAAAGAGCGCCTGGAAGAGCTTTCGGAGTTCTTCCCCGAGAACATTACCTACGCCATTCCTTACGACACCTCGCCCTATGTGGCGCTTTCCATCGAGCAGGTGCTCCACACGCTGCTGGAAGCCATGTTGCTGGTGTTCGTAGTGATGTTCGTCTTCCTGCAGAACTTGCGCTATACGCTGATACCCGCGCTGGTGGTGCCGGTGGCGATGTTGGGCGCATTTGCCGTGATGCATGCACTGGGAATGTCGGTGAACGTACTAACCATGTTCGCCATGGTGCTTGCCATTGGTATTTTGGTTGATGATGCGATTGTCGTGGTGGAAAACGTCGAGCGCATCATGGTAGAGGACGGTCTTCCACCGCGCGAGGCCACGCGCAAGGCGATGCCGCAGATCTCCGGTGCTATCGTTGGGATTACTCTGGTGCTGTCTGCAGTCTTCTTGCCGCTGGCTTTCATGAGTGGTTCGGTCGGTGTGATTTACCGGCAGTTCTCTGTGGCGATGGCGGTGTCCATCATGTTCTCTGGCTTCTTGGCCCTGTCGTTTACACCGGCGTTGTGCGCCACCTTTCTTAAGCCCATTCCCAAGGGCCACCATGAAACTAAGCGAGGCTTTTTTGGTTGGTTCAACCGTGTCTTCGGGCGCCTGACGAATCGCTATGAGTCTTGGGTCGCGCGCAGCCTGCGGCGTGGTGGCCGAATGATGTTCATCTACCTGCTGCTGGTCGTGGCGCTGGGCTGGATGTATTTCCGCCTGCCTACGGCTTTTCTGCCAGAGGAAGATCAGGGTTACGTGATTGCCAATATCGAGTTGCCGGCCGGTTCTACCGCCAATCGCACCATCGAAGTGATTGAAAAGGTGGAAGCCTTTTTCAGCCAGCAGCCACAGGTGGAAAACATCATCACGGTGCAAGGGTTCAGCTTCAATGGAAACGGGCTGAACTCAGCGATCGCCTTCGTGCCGTTGAAGGATTTCTCGGAACGTAAAGCGCCCGAGGATTCCGCGCAGGCATTGTCCGGCAAAGCCGTGCAGAATCTTCTTTTCGGCATTCCCGACGCAATGGTGTTTTCCATTGTCCCTCCTGCCATCGCGTCACTTGGCAACGCCTCGGGTTTTGACATGCGCCTTGAGGATCGTGCCGGCATGGGGCAGGAGGCCCTGGTGCAGGCCACGCAGCAGCTGCTAATGAAAGCAAGCCAGAGCCCGATCCTGGACGGCGTTCGCCTCACCGGCCTAGGCGCCGGCTCGCAGCTGGAAATCAATATCGATCGCGAGAAGGCGGCCGCACTTGGCGTGGACTTCACAGAGGCCGCAACCCTTATTAGTACCGCACTGGGCTCCGCCTACGTAGGTAAGTTCACCAACCAGGGCTGGGTGCAGAATGTCTGGGTGCAGGCGGAACAAGACCATCGGATGACGACGGAACGTATCCTGCAGCTGAATGCGCGCAACAATCAGGGCGGCATGGTGCCTTTATCGTCGTTCGTGACATTGGACTGGACGCAGGGGCCGACGCAGGTTGTCCGCTACAACAGCTATCCGTCGATGCGGATTGGGGGCAATGCAGCACCCGGTTATTCGACGGGTCAGGCGATGGCCGAGATGGAACGGTTGGTATCTGAACTGCCCAGTGGTTACTCGTACGAGTGGACGGGTCTGTCCTATCAGGAAATTCAGGCCGGTAACCAGACAGCAATCTTGCTGGGGCTTGCCGTGCTGGTGGTCTTCATGATTTTGTCGGCGCTTTATGAAAGCTGGGCGAT
The DNA here is from genome assembly GCA_029265795.1 of Alcaligenaceae bacterium. Classification (GTDB taxonomy): domain Bacteria; phylum Pseudomonadota; class Gammaproteobacteria; order Burkholderiales; family Burkholderiaceae_B; genus Yanghanlia. The sequence continues at coordinate 18,362 of JAJUGV010000042.1, read as the reverse complement.
TCCGCTGTCGGTGATGCTGGCGGTACCCTTGGGCATGTTGGGGTCGGCCGCTATGGTTACGGCGGTGGGGCTGTCCAATGACGTGTACTTCCAAGTAGGCCTGGTGACCGTGATCGGGCTGTCAGCAAAGAACGCCATCCTGATTGTAGAGTTCGCCAAGGACGCCTATGCAAGCGGTGCCGGGTTGCTTGAAGCCACGATCGAAGCGGCGCGCCTGCGCTTCCGCCCGATTCTCATGACGTCCTTTGCCTTTATTCTCGGCGTGGTGCCGTTGGCATTGGCCAGTGGCGCCAGTGCAGCGAGCCAGAATGCTGTCGGCTTCGGTGTGCTGGGTGGTATGCTGGCTGCGACACCGTTGGCGGTCCTGTTTGTGCCGACATTTTTCGTTGTCATATTGTCGATCTTCAAGACTCGCCCCCGGCTCTTGGGCGCTCAGCCTGCGCATCCTGTGTCGACGGCAACCGCCGAGGCGGCGCCGGTGGGGGCGGACAGCTCGACATCCAATGATAAGAATACGCCATGATAGTTGAATCGCTTTTCGGGAATACGCCGCTGCGGTCCGGGGCGAAAGTCCCGCTTGATGGACGCGGCACCCGTTTCGTGCGCAAAGCGTTACCCGCGCTGCTGCTGGTCGTGCTGGCGGGTTGCTCACTCGCACCCGAATATGAACGGCCTGTAGCGCCGGTACCCGGCACCTTTCCCTATGCCGATGCAATGCACTCGGGCGCGAGTGCGGGCGGAACCACATCCGCTTATGCAGCAGACCTCGGCTGGCGTGAATTCTTCACTGATCCGCGCTTGCGTGACCTCATTGCGCTAGCGCTCGATAACAATCGTGATATGCGCATAGCGCTGGCTCGGGTGGAAGAGGCCCGAGCGCAGTACGGAATTGCCGATAGCGACCGTCTACCCACCTTTGGTGTAGGCGGAACCGCGACCCACACGCGCAACCCGGAAAGTCTACGCATGGGCGGGCCTGACAGCCCCAGTGTGTCGCGTACCTACATGGCCGGCGCGGCGATGACTACCTTCGAACTGGATTTCTTCGGTCGCATTCGCAATCTCAGCGAGGCGGCGCGGCGGCAGTATCTGGCCACTGCCCAGGCGCAGCGCACCGTCCATATCAACCTTGTCAGTCAGGTGGCGGAGGCGTACTTCCGTCTGCGAACGGCGCAGCAGTTGCAAGCGCTGATGGAAAAGACGCTGGAATCCCGCGAAGAAACGTACCGCTTGGTCAAGGCACGCTACGACACCGGTGTTGCTTCGGCTCTCGACCTGCAGCAGGCGCGTGGCCAGGTGGAAACGGTAAAGGCGGATCAACAAGCGATGCGCCGCGTCGAAGCGCAGGCCCTCAATGCGTTGCAGCTGTTGGTCGGAGCGCCGTTGCCCGACGACCTGCCTCCGCCTGCCGTCTTCGGGCGCGACCAAGTACTGGCAAGTATCCCCGTGGGGCTGCCTTCCGATCTGCTGGTCAGAAGGCCCGACGTCATTGCGGCGGAACATGCTTTAATCGGCGCAAATGCCAATGTAGGGGCGGCGCGAGCGGCGTTTTTCCCGAATATTTCCATTACCGGTCTGCTCGGTTTCGCAAGCCCGCAATTGGGCGGCCTGTTTTCCAGTAGCAATCGCTATTGGCAATATCAGCCGCAACTGCAAGTGCCTATTTTCAATGCGGGCATTGCCGGTGGGCTGGACCTAGCCGAGGCGCGCAAGAATGTAGCGGTGGCCGAATACGAAAAGACCATTCAGACGGCTTTCCGTGAAGTGGCGGATGCCTTGGCCGGTGAGGCGACTTATTGGGATCAGCTGGAGGCCATGCGAGCGTTGGAGTCCACCGCGGCTGAAGCCTTGCGCCTGGCTAACCTTCGTTATGAAACGGGGGTAGACAGCTTCCTGCAGGTGCAAAGCGCAGAGGTTAACCTCTACTCAGTGCAACAGGCGTTCCTGCAGGTGGGCATGGAGTCCTTATTGAACCGGGTGGCGCTATATAAAGCACTGGGCGGGGGTTGGTTGGCAGACTCCGCCGATGCCATCGATGTACAGCAGCCGGGTAGTGTGGTTGGCAACCCTGCAACAGCAGGGAAGGCGCAGCAATAAGGTCCCGTGCTGCCGAAAAGCGCTAAAAAGCCCATAATAGGGTTTTAGGAGTGCTTGCCATGATAGAACTGGGCGTGAATATTGATCACGTCGCAACGCTGCGTCAACAACGTCATACCGACTATCCGGATCCCATTGAAGCGGCTCGCCGGGCTGAAGACGCCGGGGCCGATCTCATTACCCTGCATCTGCGGGAAGACCGTCGCCACATTCAGGATGCCGACGTCGAGGCCCTTCGGCCCGTGCTACGGACACGCATGAATCTGGAATGCGCGATCACCCCGGCTATGCTCGATATAGCCTGCCGGGTGCGGCCACAGGATGTCTGCCTGGTGCCTGAGCGTCGGCAGGAGCTCACCACCGAAGGTGGTCTTGATGTCGTGGGCCATTTTGATACGGTTCGCGACGCCGTAACAAAGCTGCACGATGCCGGTATACGCGTGTCGCTTTTTATCGACCCCGAGGATTCGCAGATCGAAGCCTCGCACAAGGCTGGAGCCACGGTAATAGAGCTGCATACCGGGGCATACGCCGAGGCGGACACTGACGAAGCCGCCCGTAGCAAAGAGTTGTCGCGTCTGCGCAAAGGTGCAGCCCATGGTGTGTCTCTCGGTTTGCGCGTCAATGCGGGCCACGGTCTACATTACAGCAACGTTCAGGCAATAGCGGCCATCGAAGGCATCGCTGAACTGAACATCGGTCATGCGATCGTTGCTCGCGCCGTCTTCGACGGATGGGAGAAGGCCATACGCGACATGAAGGCGGAAATGATCATCGCCCGCCAGTCCGCTCGGTCCGCATCGGCGCTCTGACACTTAACCGGCTCCATACAGTTTTTCAGGAAGGAAAATGTCTCAAAACGCACTGCAGTTGCTTCTGGATCGCCAATCCGTGAAATTCGTGAAGGCGCCAGGCCCCGACGAACAACAACTCGATCTCATTCTGCGCGCGGCCATGACCGCACCCGACCACGGCCGGCTTCGGCCTTGGCGCTTTTCGCTGATACGCCAAGAGGTGATGCAAGAGTTCGTCGATAAGCTTTTCGCTACTGCACAGGCGTCCGCCACTCCCATACCTGCGCAAAAAGAAGAGAACGCGCGTCGCTGGCTGAAAGAAGTGCCTTTATTGATTGCCATTGCCTGCCATCGCGACCACAGCGTAACCAAGATCCCCGAGCACGAACGTATGCTGGCTGTCGGAGCCGCGGTCACCAATATGCTGAATGCCGCGCATATGCTGGGCTTTGGTGCGTTTTGGAGCACCGGCCTGGGCACTTATATCGACGAAGTGAATGAAATGCTGGGCTTCGACCCGCTCGATTACCGTTTCATGGGATTCCTGGCGGTAGGAACGCCGATTGACGAGGTGCTGCCTCAGACACGGCCGGACTACAAGCAGTTCGTGAAGGAATTCCGCCCATGAGGACGGTGAAGGTCGATGTCGCCATTATTGGGGCCGGCACGGCAGGAATGACCGCCAGGCGCGCGGCTGTCAAAGCAGGGGCGAGTACAGTCCTGATTGAGGACGGCCCGTATGGCACGACATGCGCCCGGGTCGGCTGCATGCCCTCCAAATTGCTGATTGCTGCGGCAGATGCCGCCTATGGGGCTTCGCAAGCTTCGTCCTTCGGCGTTCATGTGGAAAATGTACGCATCGACGGCGCTGAAGTCATGCAGCGTGTCCGTAGCGAGCGCGATCGTTTCGTGGGCTTTGTCCTGAGCGACATTGACCACATTCCTGAAGACGAGAAGCTACGCGGCCGGGCGCGTTTTGTGTCCGACACGGTGCTGCAGGTTGACGGCCATACCCGGGTGGAGGCACGTAGCGTGGTGATCGCCACCGGCACCCGGCCCAACGTACCCGATTTGTACGAGCATGTGGGCGACCGGGCTATTGTCAACGATGATGTCTTCGACTGGGAAGACCTGCCGGAAAGCGTACTGGTGGTGGGGGCCGGTGTTATCGGACTGGAGCTGGGCCAGGCGCTTGCACGTCTGGGTGTACGCACCCGCATTCTGCAACGCAGCCAGCACGTCGGCGGCTTGCGCGACCCTGCCGTCTACCAGAGTGCGGTAGCGGCTTTCCAGAGCGAGCTGGATCTTTGCCTGGAGGCAGCCATACTGGGCATGCGCCGCGTCGGCAACGAGGTCGAGGTCCGTTATCAGCAGCCCGGCGTGCCCGAAGTCACTGATCGTTTCGATTATGTGCTCCTGGCCGCCGGACGCATACCCAATCTCGATGGCCTGGGCTTGGAAAATACCAGTGTGGAGCTCGATGAACGGGGGCGTCCCGCTTACGACCCCGCCACCTTACAGGTTGGCGAGGCTCCGATCTTCATCGCCGGCGATGTAAATGGCGTGCTGCCACTCCTGCACGAGGCCGCTGACGACGGATATATCGCGGGCAAAAATGCTGCGCTGTATCCAGGAGATGTACAGCCCGGCCGACGTCGTGCGCCGCTTTCCATCGTTTTTTCTGACCCCCAGTTGGCCGCGGTGGGGCTGCGCTTCAATGAACTGCCCAGCGATGCCGCCATCGGCGAAGTGGATTTTTCCAACCAGGGTCGCTCACGCATCATGCTTAAGAATCGCGGAAAATTGCGGGTATATGCCGAGCGTGGCAGCGGTGTGTTTTTGGGAGCCGAAATGGCAGGCCCTGCGATGGAACATATCGGGCACCTGCTGGCTTGGGCAGTACAGCAGAAACTGACGGTTGCTCAAATGCTGGCCATGCCGTTCTACCATCCGGTGGTGGAAGAAGGCTTACGCACCGCCTTGCAGCACCTCGCGAAAGAACTCGCTATTTAAGCGGCCATGATAGGTGGGGAAGGGCGCAGGTCAATGACCGCGCCCACCCTTCCGCTAGCTGTTATTCGGCGGCTTGGCGCCGGGCCTTCAACACCGCGTCGATGTCTTCTGCCTTATGGCGTGCGTGCAGTTGCTCGTGCGGTTCGCCTTTGACGCTGTTTACGATGAGGCCGCGTTGCACAGCCGGACGGGCGGCGATTTCGTCCACCCAACGGCGTACGTTCGTGTAGCTTTCAGCGTTCAGGAAAGTGGCGGCACCGTACACTGTGTCGTTCATCAGCCCGCCGAACCACGGCCATGTCGCCATATCGGCGATGGTGTAACTGTCACCGGACAAAAAGCGGGTTTCGGCCAGACGCCGATTCAGGACATCCAGCAGCCGCTTGGTTTCCATGGTGTAGCGATTGATGGGGTATTCCTGCTTGAAGGGGGCATACGCATAAAAGTGACCAAAACCCCCGCCGACGAAGGGGGCGGAACCCTGAAGCCAGAATAGCCAGTTGAGCGTTTCGGTGCGTCCGGCGCGATCAGTGGGGAGGAAGTGCCCGAATTTTTCTGCCAGATAAAGCAGAATAGAGCCCGATTCGAAGACCCGAATCGGTTCAGGTTCACTGTAATCGACCAGGGCCGGAATCTTGGAGTTTGGGTTGATCGCTACGAAACCACTCGAGAACTGCTCCTGCTCCATAATGCGGATCAAGTGCGCGTCATATTCGGCTTGCGTGACCCCGGCGGCGAGCAGCTCCTCGAGCATGATGGTGACCTTCTGACCGTTTGGCGTCGCCAGCGAGTACAGCTGCAGCGGATGTTCGCCGCGAGGTAATTCAGCTTCGTAGCGCGCACCGGCTTCGGGTCGATTGATGCCGGCGTAACGGCCGGAGCTTTCTTCGGGAGTCGTCCAGACCTTCGGGGGCTGATATTCGTTTGCTTGGGTCATGAATCCTCTCTAGGTTGATTCAGGAAGGCAACAGGCCTCGGACTGCTTCAGTCAGTTTTTCGACGGATTCGCCGTCGGAGGCCAGAAGGCGTGCCTTGCCGCGTTCGTCAAAAATATAGATACCACGGCTATGGGCGACGTCGTACACATCGGTGTCTTCGCCACGCGGTTTTTCAATCTGATAGGCCACGCGGTAACGACGCGCCAGCCGTGAAATCTGACGTTCGCTGCCTGTCAGCCCGATGGCGTGGGAGTCGAAGGCATCGACATAGGCCTGCAGAATCTCGGGAGTATCGCGGTGAGGGTCGACACTCACAAACACAATGCGAACCTGCTCTGCCTGTTCACCCAGGTTCACCATAACTTGAGAAAGCTGGGCCATGGTGGTCGGGCAAATGTCAGGGCAGCTGGCATAGCCGAAGAACATCATGACGATTTTGCCTGCGAAGTCCTTTTCGGTGACGGTTTTGCCTCCGGCTGCTACGAGGTCGAGTTGCAGGTCAGGCAGGAATCCACGAATGGGGTGGATGGTCGAGTCTGCGCCGGCCGAGTGTAAAGACTCGCTGGACTGACCTGCACCGCTACGCCCCGAAAGGGTATCGGTGTCGATTCCCTGTGCGTGCGCAGACACACCCAGCACCGCACTGATGGCGAACGTCATCGCGAATGCTCTCAGCCGGCCAGGTGTTGCCGCGACCCGGTGCCGGCGCCGGGCACGGCTCGTTGAGCTGACGATTGGATTCAATATCATGAGATCTCCATCAGCCCTGCGCGTATGCTTCAGCCGGCAGTGACTTCTTCCGTCATGCCGCTGTGACGCAGCAGGGCGTCCATAGTGGGTTCGCGCCCGCGGAATGCTTGAAAGGATTCCGCTGCGCTACGTATGCCGCCGACGGCCAGTATTTCTTCCAAGAAGCGGCGCCCGGTGACCGGATCCAGCGTGTCGCGCGTGCCGTCCTCCGCTGTGACTGCCGCTTCTTCGAACGCGGCATAGGCATCAGCCGACAGAACCTCAGCCCACTTGTAGCTGTAATATCCTGCTCCGTACCCCCCCGCGAACAAATGAGAAAAATTGTGCGGGAAACGATGCCACGAGGGTGGCAGCAGTACAGCGACTTCACGACGCACGTCTTCAAGCGTATCGAGCACGGCGGCGATCGACAGGCCGGTGTCGCGATGATGAATCAGCATGTCGAAGAGGGCGAACTCGATCTGACGCAGCATTTGCATGCCGCTTTGGAAGTTGCGAGCAGCCAGCATTTTGTCGTAGAGCGGCCTGGGCAGCGGTTCGCCGGTGTCCACGTGCGCGCTCAATGACTGTATGACCGACCACTCCCAGCAAAAGTTCTCCATGAACTGCGAAGGCAGTTCGATGGCGTCCCACTCGACACTGGCAAAGGGAGACGCGGCCGGGTCATCCACCTGCGAGAGCAGCGCGTGTAAGGCATGGCCGCTTTCGTGAAAGAGAGTGATGACATCGTCGTGTGTAAGAAGGCTGGGGCGGTCTTCGTGTGGCTGAGAAAAGTTGCAGGTGAGGTACACCACCGGTGTCTGCAGCCCGCCAGGAGTACGCCGTCGCGAGCGCTCGCTGTCTACCCAAGCGCCGCTTTGTTTGCCCTGGCGAGCGTAAAGATCCATGTAGAGCGTGCCTAGCGATGCGCCCTGGTCGTTGCGAACATCGTAAACGCGCACCGATTCATGCCACGTAGGTGTATCTATTTTGTGTAGACTTACATTGAACAGCCTGCCAACCACGTCGAACAGACCCTGCAGGACTTTGGGTTCGGTGAAGTATTGGCGGACTTCTTCTTCCGAATAGGCATAACGCGATTCGCGCAGCCGTTCCGAGACAAACGCCACATCCCAAGGCTGCAGATCTTCCATGCCCAATTGATCACGGGCAAATTCCCGTAACGCGGCCAGATCGCGTTCGCCATGAGGCCGCGCCTTGGCGGCAAGTTGTCGCAGGAATTCCAGCACCTGTTGCGGGCTGTCCGCCATACGGGTTTCCAGCCGCATGTCGGCGAAGCTTGCAAAACCCAGCAGTGCTGCTTCTTCTGCGCGTAGCGCCAAAAGCCGCTCGATGTTGGCGGAGTTATCGAAGCGCGTATCGCCTTGGTCGGAGGCGATGGTCGCATAGCCGCGATACATCTGTTCGCGCAGTTCCCGGTTGCGCGCGTGCTGCATGACCGGAAGGTAGCAAGGCATCTTGAGGGTCAGCTTCCACCCGGAGAGACCGGCTTCTTGGGCTGAGCGCTGGGCGGCGTTCAGGACGTCTGCAGGGATGCCTTCCAGGCGTCGTTCATCGTCGATAAACAGTTGCCACTGATCGACCGCGTCGAGCGCATTTTCTGAGAACTTCTGAGACACCTGAGCGGCTTCGTCAGAAATCTCGGTATAACGTTGCCGAGCTTCACCTTCGAGTTCAACGCCGCTCAGACGGAAGTCGCGCAGCGCCAGCTCGACGATACGCTGCCGGGCCGGCGATAGTGCGTGGAAGGTCGCGGACTCGCGCAGGCGCCGGTACTGAGCGTACAACCCCTTGTGCAAGCCTACCCACGTGGAGTAGGCCGTGATGGCGGGCAGGCAGGCGTTGTAGGCACTGCGGATTTCTGCAGTGTTGAGTACGCCGTTTAAGTGGCCCGCCACCGACCAGGCTCGCCACAACCGTTCGGATGCGTCCTCGAGTGGATCGACGATTGTTTCCCAGGAGGGCGGCTCGGTGGAGTTTGCCACCTGTTCGACTGCCGCACGCGCCTGCTCTATGAGCTCAGGGATAGCGGTTTCGATGTGCTCGGGACGTATCGCTGCGTAATCGAGCAGCGAGGTAATGGGGGCCAGCAGGGGATTTAATGACATACGCTAAAGGAGGGTGATACTTCGGTGTAACGGGTTCAGAGAGCTGCCTGATGCAGGCGGGCGGCACTGCGTTCAGCGGCTTCCAGCGTGTTGACCAGCAGCATAGCGATGGTCATGGGACCCACACCACCAGGAACGGGTGTAATCGCGCCGGCGACTTTGCGCGCCTCTTCGAATTCGACGTCGCCCACCAGGCGTCCGTCTTCCAGGCGATTGATGCCGACATCGATGACCACAGCGCCGGGTTTGACCATGTCGCCGCTCACCATGCCGGGCCTGCCGGTCGCCACCACCAGGATGTCCGCCCGGCGCGTCTGCGCACCGAGGTCACGCGTCTTGGAGTTGCAGATAGTGACGGTCGCCCCCGCGGCCAGGAGTAGCAGGGCCATGGGTTTACCAACGATATTGCTGGCGCCCACCACCACTGCCTCTGCGCCACGGATATTGACGTTTTCCGACTCCAGCATGCGCATGACGCCGTACGGCGTGCACGGCCGGAACAGGGGCTTGCCGGTCATGAGCAAACCGGCATTGTTGACGTGGAAACCGTCTACATCTTTCTCGGCTGAAATGGTTTCGATGACCTTTGCGGTGTTCATGTGACCGGGCAGCGGTAACTGCACCAGAATGCCATGTATATCCGGGTCTTCGTTTAGCTGCTGGATAATGTCCAGCAACTCGGCTTCCGTGCTGTCCTGGCCCATGCGAATCACGCGTGAGTGGATGCCGGCCTTTTCACAGGCGGCAGCCTTGTTGCGCACATAAACCTGTGAAGCGGGATCTTCGCCCACCAGCACTACGGCAAGGCCGGGCTGGACGTTCTGCGCGCGCAGGGCTTCTACACGTTCGGCGACTTCGGCGCGTACCGCGGCTGAAAGTGCCTTGCCGTCGATAATGCGAGCTGTCATGCTGCTCCTTCGGTGTGGGTCAATGCGATCTTCATGAGATCTGCGACTGTGGTGACTTCAAGTTTTTCCATGATATTGGCGCGGTGAGCTTCCACCGTCTTGATACTGATATTCAAGTCGCCTGCAATCTGTTTATTCAGACGTCCGGCCACGATACGTTCCAGCACCTGTTGTTCGCGAGCCGTCAGGCGGCTTAACACCGCCTCTTGGTCGCGGCGGGCGCGGGCCTGAGCCACCCGTTCGGAAGCGTCTTCGAGCATGCGCGCCACGATTTGGCGCAGCTCGCCTTCATTGAAAGGCTTCTCGAGAAAATCCACTGCGCCTTTCTTCATTGTGGAGACCGCCATCGGTACATCGCCGTGGCCAGTGATGAAGACGATGGGAATGGGTGCCTTGCGCGCAAGAAGCGTTTCCTGAAGCTCAAGCCCGCTCATGCCGGGCATGCGCACGTCAACAATCAGTACGCCGACCTGGTCAGGGTCGTATGCCTGAAGGAACTCTTCCGCGCCGCTGAAGCTCTTAACGCGATAGCCATTGGCTTCGAGCAACCAGCGCAGGGAGTCACGAACTGCCTCATCATCGTCGACAATGTAAATCGTGCTCGTTGCTAGGAGGGTCGTCATGCATTTTGCTCCTGGAAATCCTCTTGTGTTTCGGTGGTGTCCTGTGGCGCACAGGGCAGGGTAAATCGGAATATCGTACCGCCCAATGGGTTTTCCTCGGCCCAAAGCCGGCCGTGGTGGGACTCGATGATGGTACGGCAGATGTTCAAACCCATGCCCAAGCCTTCAGATTTAGTGCTATAGAACGGCTCGAACAGACGCTCGGGGTTGTGCAACCCATGGCCGCGGTCGATGACGGCGATTTCCATCATTGAGCCCTGCAGTGAAACGTCCACGTGCAGGATGTGGTAGTCGCTTCTTTCCATCGCCTCGACCCCGTTCTTAAGTAAATTCAATAATACCTGCTCAATTAGGATAGGGTCCGCCAGTACATGAGGAACAGCCTCTGGTAATTGCTGCTGGATCTCAATCTGGCGCTTACGGGCGTCGATTTCAGCAAACGCTACGGCGTTATCAAGTATGCCCATAATGCTGACGCGCTGGCGACGCGGCTCGCTACGCTTCACGAATTCGCGAATGCGGCTGATGATTTTGCCGGCACGCTCGGCCTGCGCTGCGGATTTTTCGAGTGCTTCGAGCAACCTTCCCGAGTCGTGGCCCTGGGCTTTGAGCATAGCCACCGCCGCCATGTTGTAGTTGACGATGGCCGTAAGCGGCTGGTTCAGCTCATGCGCAAGGGATGAGGCCATTTCACCCATGGTGGTGAGCCGGCTAGTGAGCTGCGCTTTTTCTTGTTGGCGCTGCGAGGCCTCTTCGTGCATGCGGCGTTCTGTGATGTCACGGGCCACTTGCAAGCGGACCCGTCGGCCGTCAGTCCACGCCAGAATGCGATGATGAACTTCGAACCACCTTTGTGCGGATTCGGAATAGATTTCCACAGTTTCGTCTGTGAAGCGGCCCAGGCGTCCCCCGAGTAATTCGGCATGCCCGTTTGATTGGGCACCAAAAAAGCGGCGGTAGGTGCGGTTGGCAAACAGCAGCTCCAGCCCTTCAGTGGTATCTGCCACTACGGAAATCGCATCGTCCAGCCCCTCGAGCACGGTCATGAAACGCTCGTGCGCAGCGGTGAGGGCCTCGCGGATTCGTTTGGGTTCGGTGATGTCGGTCATGGAGGTCATCCAGCCGATCTGTTCCCCATTGGGGTCGCGTAACGGTGAGACATACATGCGCGCCGTGAAACGCGAGCCGTCACGCCGCTGTGCCTCCACTTCTAGGCCGCTGCTGGGTGTACGGCCGGACAGCAGCAGATCGAGGGTCTCGCGGTGCTGCGCATGACGACCTGGTATCCAATAGGGGAAGGGCGCTGTGCGGCCGATGAGATCGGCCTCATTCCAGCCGATCATGCGGCAGAACGCGGGGTTCACATAGGCGATGCGACCCTGCATGTCGAACACGCGCATGCCGGTGGACATGGAGTTTTCCATGGCCCGCCGGAAACCCGTCTCAGCGATAAGAGCGGCTTCTGCCCGGGTACGGAATCGTGTATACCGCCACAAGGCAAGCAGGCTCAGCACAATCACAAAGGAAAGCGCTGCGATGATCATCATGAGCCGCTGCTGGCGCGTTTCTTGGTCGATGGTGACAAACATCACGCTGTCGTGATGCAAGCGCTGCAGCCAGATGAACGCACCCATGACGCATAGATACAGTATCAGTACGATCACAGGCGTCAGCCAATAGAACCCGCGGCGCGGATGGTGGGCCTGATCGTAGAACGTAGTGGGTATCAGTGATTTTTTTGAGTGGCTTGCCATGGAGTTTGTGCCGTGGTGCGGGCGCATCGTGAATTGTAGTCCGTGGCGGGCGTATGAGGCCACTGAGAGGGCCGTTGCACGCCTACCCACGCAGATAGACCGTGATTTATTTCATAATATGAAAATCAATATCATAAAATGAAATATAGCTTGCCCAGGAACCGCCTTCTACCTAGAATGAAGCCAGCTCCCTCCGCAGCTTTCGGACATCGAATAATTGAACAGTTGAACAGGAGATCACCGCATGTCCTCACTTGCACACGCACAGTCTTCGGCCAACGAGGTCGACGATGCGCTCCTCGAAGAACAGGAATGGCTCGAAGCACTTGAAGCGGTGCTGGACCGTGAAGGCCCGGAACGCGCACATCATCTGCTGGAACGGCTGATCGACCTGGCTCGACGCTCGGGGGCCTATATCCCCTTTTCCGCGAATACGGCCTACGTCAATACGATCCCCCCTGGTCTTGAGCCCCCGCACCCCGGCAACCTGGTACTTGAAGAGCGCATTCGCTCGTATGTACGCTGGAACGCCATGGCGATGGTGGTCAAGGCCAATAGCCATAACCCACCAGACGGCGGCGACCTGGGTGGGCATATTGCCTCATTTGCCTCGCTGGCAACCATGATTGGTTGTGGGCAAAATCACTTTTGGCACGCCGAGAGCGAAGACCACGGCGGTGACCTCGTCTATTTCCAGGGTCACTCTTCGCCGGGTATCTATGGCCGAGCCTATCTAGAGGGCCGGATTACCGAAGAGCAGCTCGATCACTTCCGCCAGGAAGTCGATGGCAAGGGCCTGCCTTCCTATCCGCACCCCAAGCTGATGCCGGAGTTTTGGCAATTCCCCACGGTGTCCATGGGGCTTGGGCCACTCATGGCGATTTATCAGGCGCGCTTCCTCAAGTACCTGCACGCTCGCGGCATTGCTGACACCAGCAAGCGCAAGGTATGGGTATTCTGCGGCGACGGCGAAATGGACGAGCCCGAATCGTTGGGCGCCATCAGCCTCGCATCGCGCGAAAAGCTGGATAACCTTATTTTCGTCATCAACTGCAACCTGCAACGTCTTGACGGCCCGGTGCGCGGTAATGGCAAGATCATTCAAGAGCTTGAAGGCGATTTTCGTGGCAGTGGCTGGAACGTAATCAAGCTCATTTGGGGCGGTTACTGGGATCCCCTTTTGCAGCGCGACAAAGAAGGCATCCTGCGCCGCATCATGGAAGAATCCGTCGACGGCGAATATCAGGCATACAAAGCCCACGACGGCGCCTATGTGCGCGAGCACTTCTTCGGCAAGCATCCCAAGTTGCTGGAGATGGTCAGCCGCATGAGCGACGAAGACGTCTGGCGTCTGAACCGTGGCGGGCACGACCCCTACAAGGTGTACGCAGCGTTCCACGCGGCAGCCAACCACGAGGGCCAGCCGACCGTCATTCTGGCCAAGACCATCAAGGGCTACGGCATGGGCCACGTCGGTCAGGCCAAGAACCCGACCCACCAGCAGAAAAAGCTGGACATGGATGCGGTGCGCGAATTCCGCGATCGCTTCAATATCCCGATCCCCGACGACAAACTCGAAGAGCTGCCGTACTTCAAGCCGGCCGAAGATTCGCCCGAAATGAAGTATCTGCACGAGCGTCGCAAAGCGCTGGGCGGGTACTTGCCTAAGCGCCGACCCAAGGCAGACGAGTCCTTGCCGGTTCCGGGCCTGGAGATGTTCAAGCCGGTTCTGGAGCCCACCGCCGAAGGGCGCGAGATTTCCACAACGCAGGCATTTGTGCGCCTTCTGAATCAGGTTCTGCGCGACAAGCAGCTTGGCCCGCGGGTGGTACCGATCCTGGCCGATGAGTCGCGCACCTTTGGGATGGAAGGTTTGTTCCGCCAGATCGGCATCTATTCACCTGAAGGCCAGAAATACACACCTGTCGATAAAGATCAGGTCATGTACTACCGCGAGACCGAGAACGGTCAGCTATTGCAGGAAGGCATCAACGAGGCGGGTGCATTCAGCTCGTGGATTGCTGCGGCCACGTCGTATTCGACGAACAACCGCATCATGATTCCGTTCTTTATCTACTACTCGATGTTCGGTTTCCAACGGGTGGGCGATCTGGCCTGGGCAGCCGGCGACATGCAGGCTCGCGGCTTCCTGCTGGGCGGCACGGCGGGTCGCACGACGCTTAACGGCGAGGGCTTGCAGCACCAAGACGGCCACAGCCTCGTTATGTCCGGGCTCATTCCCAATTGCGTCTCTTATGACCCGACCTTCGCCCATGAGCTGGCAGTCATCATTCATGACGGCCTCAAGCGCATGGTTGAGAATCAGGAAGACGTTTATTACTACATCACGGTAATGAACGAGAACTACTCACACCCCGGCCTGAAGCAGGGTGACGAAGAGGGCATCATCCGTGGCATGTATCGCTTGCAGGAAGGCGGCAAGGGCAAACATCGTGTACAGCTGATGGGCTCGGGCACCATCCTGCGTGAAGTCATCGCCGCGGGCGAACTTCTGGAAAGAGATTGGGATGTCGCCGCCGATATCTGGAGCGTTACCAGCTTCACTGAGCTGCGTCGCGACGGCCTGGATTGCGAACGCTACAACCTGCTGCATCCAGAGGCGAGCAAACCGCAACAGCCGTATGTGACACAGCAGCTCGAATCCACTCAAGGCCCCATTATTGCGTCCACCGACTACGTGAAATCGTACGCCGACCAAATCCGTCAGTTCATTCCCAAGGGCCGCGAGTACCGGGTATTGGGCACAGATGGGTACGGGCGCTCCGACTTCCGCTACAAATTGCGTGAGCACTTTGAAGTCGATCGTCATTTCGTGGTGCTGGCGGCCCTTCGCAGTCTCGCCGATGAAGGCAGCATCCCGCTGTCCAAGGTCAGCGAGGCTATCGCGAAATACGGCATCAATCCGGACAAAGTCAATCCGCATCACGCCTGAGGGGGGCCTGCACAATGAGCAACATCATAGAAGTCAAGGTACCGGATATCGGCGACGTGGCGGAAGTCGATGTCATCGAGGTGCTGGTGGCGGAAGGTGACACCATTGCCAAGGAACAGAGTCTGATTACCGTGGAGTCCGATAAGGCCTCCATGGAGATCCCCTCCACTGTGGCCGGCGTCGTCAAGGCGCTGAAAGTCCAGGTGGGGGATAAAGTCAGCGAAGGGTCCGTGATCCTGGAGCTCGCGCAGGAAGGCGCGGCTAAGGCCACGCCTAAGTCGCAATCCGCAGCCAAAGCCAAGGAGGCACCCGCCGCCTCCGCTGCGCCGGCTGAGCAAGCGTCCCGGCCGGCGGCGGCCTCTGCAGCGGCGTCCGGCGGCGCTGCAGGGCAGTCACAGCAGGCCACAGTGGTGGTGCCGGATATCGGCGATGCAACAGATGTCGAAGTCATCGAGATCATGGTCAGCGTGGGCGACCATGTAGACGTCGAGCAGGGGCTCATCACTGTGGAATCCGACAAAGCCTCCATGGAAGTCCCGTCCTCACATAGTGGGGTAGTGAAAGAAGTCCGCGTCAAGCTGGGCGACAAGGTCAATCAGGGCAGCGAAATCGTGGTGCTTGAAGTGGCCGCGGGCAGCGCCGATCAGGCGTCACAGGCAGCCGCTTCGCCTGCAGGCGAAGCCCCACAAGCCGATGCCGCCCCGGCGCCGCTCAGTGCTATGCACGAACCTGATGTCGCTCCTGAAAGTACGGGAGCCGCCGCACCGGCCGCCGCAATCGGTTCGGAACCGGTGGTCGGCGGGGGGTCGGGCAAGCTGGCATCCGCGCCGCCCGAAAGGCATTCACCGACCGAATCCTTTGCTAGTGCCGATGTGCCCTTGCGCAATCTACCGCATGCTTCACCGTCGGTGCGCAAATTCGCCCGCGAGCTGGGGGTCGATCTGACCCTGGTCAAGGGTTCGGGCGCCAAGAATCGCATCAAGCACGATGATGTGCGCGCCTTTGTCAAGGCAGCGCTTGCCGAAGGTGCGGGCGCAGCGCCGGCCGTGGCGGTCGGCGGCGGCGACGGGGGCCTGAATCTGCTGCCGTGGCCCAAGGTGGACTTCAGCAAATTCGGCGAGACTGAAGTCAAACCCCTGTCGCGCATCAAGAAGATTTCCGGCGCCAACCTAAGCCGCAACTGGGTGATGATTCCCCACGTCACGAATAACGACGAGGCGGACATCACCGGGCTGGAAGCCTTCAGGCAACAGCTGAACCAGGAACAAGAAAAAGCCAAATCCGGCGTCAAGCTGACTATGCTCGCCTTCCTCATCAAGGCAGCGGTTGCAGCGCTGAAGAAGTTCCCTGAATTCAACGCCTCGCTGGATGGCGATAACCTGGTGCTCAAGAAGTACTACCACATCGGCTTTGCGGCCGATACGCCGAACGGGCTGGTGGTGCCGGTGATTCGCGATGCAGACCGCAAAGGCATATTGCAGATTGCGGAAGAAACCGCCGAGCTGGCCAAGCTGGCACGGGAGGGGAAGCTTGCGCCCGCACAGATGCAGGGTGGGTGCTTCACGATTTCGTCACTGGGCGGTATCGGTGGTACGGACTTTACGCCCATCATCAACGCGCCCGAATTGGCCATTCTCGGCGTCTCGCGTTCCACCATGAAGCCGGTCTGGAACGGCAAGAAGTTCAAGCCCCGCCTGATGCTTCCCTTGTCGCTTTCCTACGACCACCGTGTCATCGATGGCGCCGCTGCGGCACGTTTCAACGTCTACTTGGCCTCGCTGCTGGCGGATTTCCGTCGCATTGCGCTGTAGGAGCACCGTATGACTGTTCAAATCACAGTACCCGACATCGGCGATTTCGCCGATGTCGAAGTCATCGAAGTGCTGGTCTCCGAGGGCGACGAGCTTGCGCTGGAGCAGGGTATTGTTACCGTAGAGTCCGACAAGGCCTCTATGGAGCTTCCTGCAGACCAACCGGGCAAAGTGGTTCGCGTATTGGTGAAGGTCGGCGACAAGGTCAATCAGGGTACGCCGCTGGTGGAAATCGAACCGTCGGGTCAAACCCAAGAGAACCAAGGGGAAGCCTCCGAAGCTAAAGAATCGCCGGCCGCCGGCACCACTAGCGGCACCACTAGCAGCACCGCGCCGGTCAGCAGTACCGCAAAGTCAAATACCGACGCCAAGGCCGACATCGAGTGTGATGTGCTGGTTCTGGGTGCCGGCCCTGGCGGTTACTCCGCAGCATTCCGTGCGGCCGACCTGGGCCTAAAGGTGGTGCTCGTAGAACGCTATCCCACGCTGGGCGGGGTCTGTCTCAATGTGGGTTGCATTCCTTCCAAGGCGTTGCTGCACAATGTGGCCGTGCTGGACGAAGCCCGCGAGCTGGCCAAGAACGGCATTTCGTTTGGTGAGCCGGATATCGACCTGAGCAAACTGCGCACGTATAAAGACGGCGTAATTGGCAAGCTCACCACGGGCCTGGCCGGTATGGCCAAAGCGCGCAAAGTGCAGGTGTTGCAGGGCAAGGGCACGTTCCTGGATTCCTATCACCTTCAAGTGGAAGCCGAGTCCGGCAAGCAAGTTGTCAAGTTCGGCGCAGCCATTATTGCCGCCGGCAGCGAATCGGTGAAGCTTCCCTTCCTGCCCAAGGACGAGCGCATCGTGGACTCCACGGGGGCCCTGGAGCTTAAGTTCATTCCCGAACGTATGCTGATCATCGGCGGTGGCATCATCGGGCTCGAGATGGGTACGGTGTATTCGTCTCTGGGCGCACGGCTGGATGTCGTAGAGATGCTGCCCGGGCTGATGCCCGGCGCCGACCGCGACCTGGTCAAAGTTTGGGAGAAGGTAAACGCCCGGCGTTTCGATAACATCATGCTCGAGACACGCACGGTGTCGGCAGAAGCCAAAGATGACGGCATCTGGGTCAGCTTCGAAGGCAAAAATGCACCCCAGCAACCGCAGCGGTATGACTTGGTGCTGCAGGCCGTGGGGCGCCGACCCAACGGTGCGAGTATCGGCGCGGATGCGGCGGGCGTGCAGGTCGACGAACGGGGGTTTATCGCGGTCGATAAGCAAATGCGCACCAATATCCCGCATATCTATGCAATCGGCGATATTGTCGGTCAGCCCATGTTGGCACACAAAGCGGTACACGAGGGTCATGTCGCGGCCGAAGCCATCGCCGGGCACAAAAGCTACTTCGATGCCCGCGTCATTCCATCGGTGGCATACACCGACCCGGAAATCGGCTGGGTGGGTCTGACCGAAGAAGAAGCTCGCAAACAGGGCATCAAGTTCGACAAGGGTGTGTTCCCCTGGGCGGCGTCTGGGCGGGCTATCGCCAACGGTCGCGACGAAGGCTTCACGAAGCTGCTGTTCGATGCAGAAACGGGCCGCATATTGGGTGGGGGCATTGTCGGCAC
>JAJUGV010000183.1 GCA_029265795.1 Alcaligenaceae bacterium | reverse complement strand
TGGAGTTTCTAATCAACCACTTAGAGATGGAGGCCCCAAATGAATATTACGACATTTGGTCTGGATATTGCGAAGCATGTGATGCAAGTGCACTGGGTGGATGGGCAAACAGGTGAGGTCAGGCGGCGGGCGCTGAAGCGCTCGCAGCTAGCGGCATTTTTTGCCCGTCAGTCGCAGTGCCGGATCGTGCTGGAAGCTTGTGGTGGCGGTCACTACTGGGGCCGAACGCTGTCGGCGCTGGGTCATGAGGTGCGACTGATCCATGCACGTCACGTCAAGCCATTCGTTCGTGGCAACAAGAACGACGCGGCGGATGCGCAGGCGATCTGGAGCGCAGCGCAGCAACCCGAGATGCGTTGGGTGCCGCTAAAGAGCGAACAGCAGCAAGCCGTGCTGTCGCTGCACCGAGTCCGCGCGCAGTGGATCAAGGTCAGAACGCAGACGGTCAACGGCTTGCGCGGGCTGCTCTACGAGTTTGGTGTGCTTCTGCCCGGCGGTCGACAAGCAGGGGTGAAGGCCATTACTGCCAACCGAGCCGAGATCGATGCGAGGGTGCCGGCGCTGATGCACGGCCTGATTGACGGGCAGTTGCAAATGCTGCGCCAGATCGACGAACGCATCGCTGCGATCGAGGCTGAACTGCAGGGCTTGGAGCTGCAGCTCGAGAGCGCGCGCCGGGTGCGTCAAATCCCCGGTGTCGGCTTGTTGGGAGCGACAGCCCTGGCGGCGGTGCTGGGTGAGGATGCCAAGGGCTATCGCAATGGCCGCGAGTTTGCGGCCTGCTTAGGCCTGGTGCCTTGCCACCGGGGCACCGGTGGCAAGGTCGCCGTCGGACACTTGAGCAAACGCGGCGATCCGTACCTACGGACCTTGCTGATGCACGGAGCGCGCGCGGTGATCTTCCATGCAAAGACCCAAAGCGCGTGGTTGCAACAACTGTTGGCACGTCGGCCCTTCAATGTGGTGGTGGCGGCGCTGGCCAACAAGATGGCACGCACGGCCTGGGCGCTGGTGGCTCATGGACGTGAGTATCAGGCCGGTGGGTTCGCAAAAGTGAACTCACCAAATACATAACTATCCACTTTAAGGAGACAACATGAAGAATTCAGTTTTGCGTTGGGTAACGCTGACCGCAGCATGCTTTTCGGCCACGTTTGCCGGTGCAGCCTCCGCTGACAATTACCCCTCTCGCCCAATCCATTTCGTCGTTCCGTATGCTGCCGGCGGAGGAACAGACATCGTGGCTAGGAAGATTGCCAGTGAGTTGTCCACGGTATTGGGCCAACAGATTGTGGTCGAAAACCGGCCCGGGGCTTCGGGCAGTATTGGTGTAATGCACGTCGTACGCGCCAAGCCCGATGGCTACACCATGCTTATCACTCACAGCGCGCCAATTATTCAGAACCCGCTTATTTTCAAGGACCTGGCTTACAACCCTAAAAAAGATTTGGCTCCTGTCGCGGAGTTGTCGCGCGGGCAGCAGGTCTTGCTGGTGAATGATACTGTTCCGGTGAAAAACCTCAGAGAATTCACCGAGTACGCGAAAGAAAAAGGCGACACGATGGCCTTCGCGTCTTGGGGTAATGGGACTGTGTCCCATTACGCAGGCGAATATCTGAACAAGATTGCTGGTCTGAGCATGATCCACGTGCCTTATCAAGGTACTGCACCAGCGATGCAGGACCTCCTGGGTAATCAAGTGCCTGCATCATTCCTTGATCCGGCTACGGTAAAGCCACAGGTGGAAGCCGGAAAACTTAAAGCTCTAGCGGTAGCGGGAAACAAGAGGAGCCCGGCGCTTCCGGACACACCAACGTTCAAGGAGCTCGGCATGCCTGAAATGGTTCCCTTCGGCGGTTGGATTGGTATTCTCGCGCCTGCGGGGACACCACAAGAAATTGTGGACAAAATGTCCGAGGCCACTGTCAGCATTGTTAAACGGGCAGAAATTTCGGCTTGGATGAACGAACGGGGTTATGTGCCTACCGCAGAAAATGCACAAACCCTGGCTGCCAATATCGACGATGAAAGCGCCCGGTGGAAGTCGATCTTCGCCGCAGTCGGCGTAGAGGCACAGTAACTAGCTTACCGCGCCAGGGCAGTCGAGCCCCAAGAATGGGCTCGACTTCTGAGGCATAAGTGCGCCATATGGAAGGTAGAACATAAATGAGTACGTCTGTCGAAATTCGCCAGGGTGTCGCCGTCATCCTGATGGATTCACCCCCCGTTAATAGCCTTGGGCATGCATTGCGTGCCTCGTTGGCTCGCACATTGGATGAAGCAATTCAAAACCCAGAAGTCCAGGCCATCGTGCTCGCCGGAGATGGCAAGATGTTCTCCGGCGGAGCGGCTATCGACGAATTCAATCAGCCCGTGCGGGCAG
>JAJUGV010000040.1 GCA_029265795.1 Alcaligenaceae bacterium | reverse complement strand
TTCGTGGTCGATTACTACTCCACAGGTATGCCCAGCAGTTTCCGCAGTGTGGTGGAAGTCATCGACCACGAAACCGGCGAGCGCTTTGAGCGCAATATTGAAGTCAATGAACCGTTGCGATACCGCGGCGTCACGGTCTATCAGTCCAGCTTCGACGATGGCGGCAGCACGCTGAAGCTGACCGGCTATCCGTTGTACGGCGCTTCCACTCAGCCGTTCGAGGTCAACGGCGTGGTGGGTGAGCGCAGCCAGATCGAGGTCGCCCAGGGCGGCCGGCAAACACCGCTTGCCATCGAATTCACCGCGCTGCGCGTGATCAACGTCGAAGATCTGGGAACCGGAGAGCCGCCCCAGCCCAAGGCCGTTATCGATCATGTTGCTGCGGTCAGCGGCAGCGCCGCCGCCGCTCGCAACGAGAACCTTCGTAACGTCGGCCCGAGTGTTCAATACCGCATTATCGGGGCAGATGGCCAGGCGTACGAGTACACCAACTATATGTTGCCCATCGAGCTCGACGGCAGTCGCGTGATCCTGGCAGGCATACGCGAATCTGAAGCGGTGCCTTTCCGCTATGTACGCATCCCGGTTGATGCCAAGGACAGCGTCGAAGAGTTTATGAAGCTGCGTGCCGCGCTGCATGAACCCGGCATGGTGGCTGTGGCCGCACGCCGGTTTGCGGAAGTCAACGCGAATCAGATGGTCGATGCAGACATGCTGCAAAAAGCCGCAATTGGTGCCCTGGACGCCTTCCAGCGCGAAGGTTTCAATGGGATACTGAAGGATGTACCCGAGTCCGAGCAGGAAAAGATCCTCAGCTTTGCCGTGCCCATGATTCAGCTGTCGCTCACGGAACTGCGCGACCTTGTGCGCGCACGTGAAGGCCTTCCTACGATTGCCCGCGAGGGCGAGGAATGGATGGAAGGCCAACGATGGGTGCAGATGGCGCTGTTGGCACTGGCCAACCTGCCCGATTATCCAGCGCCGGTTTTCATGACACTCAGCGGCTTCGAGCAACAAGAAGCCAGTGTCTTCCAGGTCACCCGTAGTCCAGGAAAAAATACGGTGTATCTGGGCAGCCTGTTCCTTGTCATCGGCGTGTTCGCCATGTTCTATGTGCGCGACCGTCGCATCTGGATCTGGGCCAAGGCCGGCGATGCGGGCGGCACCGAGCTGCTGGCTGCCATGACATCGCAGCGCCGCAATCTGGATTTCAACCAAGAATTCGAACGCTTCAAGAATGCCTTCAAGCGTCTCACCACCTAAAGAGGTGCCATCATGTCCGATACTCTGACTTCATCCAATACCGAGATGTGGGAAGACACCATGTCGGCCAGCGGCGATGCCAGGGGGCGGCGCGGCACGGTCGACTGGACGGATATCGTCTACTTCGTGCTGCTCAGCCTGGGCGCGTTCTATGCGCTGAGTCAATATTCCTATGCCATGGATGGCTACGAAAAGGCCATTCTGGTGGCGACCGTACCCTCTTTGGTCTGGATGGGATGGCTATGGCGTCCATTGCGCACACTCTGTGTCGTGGCGGGTGTGCTGGCGCTGTTTGCCGTCTGGCTCTACAGTGGCGGCGGTGGGCTGCATCAAGGCGACATCAGCAGGGCCGAATCGGTCTTCCTGCTTCAATACCTGCTGTCCTCTCAGTCGGCCATCCTCTGGATGTGCGCCCTGTTCGTATTGGCCACGGTCGCCTATTGGGTCGGCTATGTCAGTCCCACGGCTGCGTGGATGGGGTCGGGCCTCACCTGGGCTGCCGTGTACGCCGGTACAATCGGTCTGCTGGTGCGCTGGCGGGAAGGCCATCTGCTGGGGCCTGATATCGGCCATATCCCCGTCAGCAATCTCTACGAAGTCTTCGTGCTGTTTGCCGTCATCACCGCGCTCTTTTATCTGTATTACGAGCGCCGATATGGCACACGGGCCTTGGGCGGCTTCGTGCTGCTGGTTATCACATCTGTGGTGGTCTTCCTGATGTGGTATTCCATCACGCGCGACGCCCATCAGATTCAGCCTCTAGTGCCTGCCTTGAAGAGCTGGTGGATGAAGTTGCACGTGCCCGCCAATTTCATCGGTTATGGAACGTTTGCGCTGGCAGCGATGGTGGGCTTCGCCTATCTCGTGAAAGAGCATAGCGAGACCACCTCGCGGCGGCGTCTTATTCCGCTGTTTTTGCTGGGTGCCATTATGTGTGCCGAACCTTTCATGTTCGGTTCGCGCGAGGTTTCGGCCACCTGGATGCTTTATTTCGGTGTGGGTGCGCTCATTGTGGGCACCATCCTCGCGCTGCGTGGCCCCATCGGCCGGCGCCTTCCTTCGCTGGAAGTGTTAGACGACATCATGTATCGGGCCATCGCCGTCGGCTTTGCCTTTTTCACCGTCGCCACCATTCTGGGCGCACTGTGGGCCGCCGACGCGTGGGGGGCCTACTGGCAGTGGGACCCGAAGGAAACCTGGGCACTGATTGTCTGGCTCAACTACGCCGCCTGGCTGCATATGCGCCTGATGAAAGGGCTGCGTGGCACGATGGCCGCATACTGGGCACTGGCAGGTCTATTGATCACCAGCTTCGCCTTCCTGGGTGTCAATATGTTCTTGTCGGGTCTGCACTCGTACGGTGAGCTGTAAATCCGCTTGAGTATCAGGCGTTGCGCCTGATGTATGCCAGGGTGTCGGCGTTGGTCACCAGGTCGGAAACCGACTCGGCGTCAAGGATTTCCAGTGGGGTCAGGGCGGAGCTGATGGCATAGCCCTGTACGTAGTCCACTCCCATGTCGCGTAGTAAGTCCAGCGCGTCGGGGTCTTCCACCCATTCGGCAATGCAGATCATGCCCAGGTTCTGCGCCAGATCGACAATAGTGCGGACAATCGCGGTATTGGTCTCGCTTGCCAACATATCGCGCACGAAGATGCCGTCGATTTTGACGGCGTCCGCTTCCAGCTGCTTCAGATAGTTGAACGAGGTGTAGCCCGCCCCGAAGTCGTCCAGGGCGATACGTACGCCCATCTGTTTCAGCCGGACCGTTAGCTTGCGGGTGCGTTCCAGGTTCTGTAGAGCCACTCCTTCAGTGATTTCCACACACAGGCGCCGCGCGAGCTGCGGCTGGCGGCCCAACACCATGAACAGGTTGTCGATGAACTTGTCATCGTTCAATGACACGCCGCTCAGGTTCAGGTTAATGAATTGCGTCTTGCGTAGCCGGTCTTCGTGTTTGGCAAGCCACTCAAGCGTGGCGGAAAACACCCATTTATCGATAATGGTGATGGTGCCGCTTTCCTCAGCACCCGTAACGATCTTATCAGTAGGAATCAGCCGCCCATGCGAATCCCGCACCCGCAGCAGAATCTCAAAATTAAGTGAATCTTCGGGGTTTTTCAGCGCCATAATGGGCTGCATCTCAAGATACAGGCCCTTGGGCGAATCCCCTCCTTCCAGCTGGTCGAACAGGCGCAGCTCTTCAGTGTGCGCCTCGAGTTCGCTGGAACCTTGCTCGTACACCACTACATCCTGATGTTGCTTGCGCGCGTCCCTGCAGGCGCGAGATGCTGCAGAAATGGCACCGGCGGCATCCATATCGCGGTGGATTTCCACCACCCCGATTGCAGAACGTACGTGGAAAGTGCGATGGCCCACCTGGTAGCTGCGCGAGTTCAGGTCACCGATGATGCGTTCCGCCGTTTTGCGCGCCGTGGCGGCATCCATATTGGGCAGCAGAATGATGAACTCATCGCTGCCCAGACGACCGAGGCTTTGTGTACGAGTCAGGATATTGCGCAGCCGGTTGGTGATCTGCTTCAGGATTTCGTCCCCTGATGTGTGACCGAACAGGCCGTTGATGCGCTTGAAGTGATCCAGGTCCATGTACGCGAGCGAGCAGGGCTCGCCCTTGTACTTGAGGCCTTCTATAGCGCGTTCCAGCTTTTTCTCGATGCCCCTGCGATTAAGCGTGTGCGTAAGTGGATCGTTATCGACCAGATTACGCAGTTCGGCCATGGCCTGAGCGCGTGCGGTGATATCCTGCAGTGAGCCCTCAACGTGGCCGTCCACCAGGGCAACCCGCAGGGCAAAATGTCGGGGATGGCCTTCATCGCCTTCGGGTTCGAGGCGGATCTCGGTTTCACTACCGTTCTGTGTTGCCTGCGCGATTTTTTCCCAGTCCTGGGGTTCGAAGAAGTCTTCCCAGTGGTAGTTGGCGGGGTTGCTGCCTTCTTGCAGGCCTAGTATCTGCATCAGGATGGGGTTCATCTGCAGGAAACGGCCTTCGCTATCTAGGCTGAAAAGGCCCAGCGGCGCGACCGCGTAGCTCGTGACCAGCTGGGTCTGGGCACGCATGCGTTGCTTCTGGCCGTCACGTATCATGCCGCCCACAGCCAGGGCGACCATCACGTTGGAAAGCAGCAGGGCAATGACGCCGCTGAACGAATCGAGCAGCCGTTCATGCCCGATCAGTGCCAGAACCAATACGCTTAGTATCACTAGCAACGCCAGGGATAGCGATACAAAACGCCATGACAACAAACGGCGCGGTTGTTCAACAGCGTTGACTGCGAGCAGGTACAGCCCGATTGCAAGAGCCGCGCCCCAGGTCAACCAGCCTAGCGCTTGAAAGTAGGGCCACGGCAAGGCGAAGGCCGCCGCCAACTGCGCGACGCCCAACCATTGCAAAGCCGCCAACAGGAGTGGGTGACGGATGCGGCTGTGCCGGAACAGCAACACGAAGAGCATGTAGGTGACGACGTAATACACCGCCAGGGTCAGCTTGCGCAGCATGGCCAGCCATTCCAGCGGTAACGCATAACCCAGCCATTGTGTGTCCCAGCCCAGGGCATAGGCGCCCAGACGAAGGTTGCCGAACAGCCATACGGCTACCAGAAGAAACGCCCATTCGCGATTACGTATGGCGATGACGGCCAGAAATACGGCCAGCGTGGCGATACCGCCGTCCAGGAGTGCGATAGCCCGATGCAGGCGGTCGGAGGCGGCACGCAACTCGGGGATACCCCAAAGTTCGGCGGTGAATGTTGCGCGACCCGCATAATGTATCTGGCACAGCAGCCTTGTGAATGAGGCGCCTAGGTCGTCTTCGTTGTGGCCGAGCATAAGCGCGTAGCCCAGCCGGCTGGTGCGCATGGCGCCCGCGGTATTGCGGCCCGAGGCATTGCCGATGATCTCGAAGGTGTCCGGGCGCCAGCAAGTCGCCCCTTGCGCGCCACGCGCAGGAAAATCGACTGCAGTGGGCCGGGAACGGGCACGTTCGGGCAAGTCTATCGAGAGCCAGGCACCATTGTGCAGTTCGGCGTAAGTTTGCTTGGGCACGGTGCGCAAGGCTTGTAGCGCCTGTTGCGGTGTGGCGTGCCCCGCTGCCAGAGGCAGGCTGCGGAAGGACAGGGTTTCACCTTGCGTGGAGGGGTATAGCGGTGTGAACCCCAGCACGGCCATTGCGGTAAACAGTGCGATGGTGAGCGGCAGTATCCAAAGCGAGAGGCGGTAAATACTGCCTTGGCGCATGTGTTGCAGTCTCTTGATTAAAACGTCGAGGAAAACAAACCCTCAGTCATGAAGCTGAACCGGCTTGTGGAGGTGCCTGCATGACTTACGGTGTGTGACCGTAAAATAAGCGTTCGGACGATTCCCGGCAACCTGGTGGGTCGCCGGGATCTATGCTCGCGAGTGATACTTTCGCGCGGATACTTGCATTTACGGCATGCTTTATGAATTGTTTAATACATCAGCAGGCAGTGTGCGCTCGCTTTCAAAGAGGCCGGCAATCGTTTCGCGCTGCCGAACCACGTGTGCTCGGGTGCCGTCAACCATAATTTCCGCCGCCCTGGGCCGCGAGTTGTATTGGCTTGACATCGTGAACGCATAGGCGCCCGCCGACATGACCGCCAGGATATCGCCCTGGTGCAGCTCCAAGCGCCGCTCGCGTGCCAGCCAGTCACCGCTTTCGCAGATGGGGCCTACGATGTCGTAGCTGGGGGTGACC
The DNA here is from genome assembly GCA_029265795.1 of Alcaligenaceae bacterium. Taxonomy (GTDB): domain Bacteria; phylum Pseudomonadota; class Gammaproteobacteria; order Burkholderiales; family Burkholderiaceae_B; genus Yanghanlia. The sequence continues at coordinate 18,331 of JAJUGV010000040.1, read as the reverse complement.
GCTGTGGCCGGCCGTGGGTTCACTGCTTCCACATCGTGCCAGGCATCGTAAAGCGTGGGGCGCAGCAAATCATTCATTGCGGCATCCACAATGGCGAAGTTCTTGGCATCGGAATGCTTCAGGTACTGCACTTCAGTAAGCAGAACGCCGGCATTACCCACCAAAGAGCGGCCCGGCTCCAGTACCAGCTCTAAATGGCCCAGGTCTGCAGCCTCCAGGCGCTCAAACACCTGGGAGAACAGCTTTTCGGGTTCCAGTACCTGCTCATTGGCGTAGCGGATACCGATGCCGCCGCCCAGATCGAGGTGCTTCAGCTCAATGCCGTCTTCGCGCAGCCCGTGAATGAGCGCAATGAGCTTATCGAGGGCATCCAGATAGGGAGCGGCTTCGGTGATTTGCGAACCGATGTGGCAGTCCACCCCTACGATCTCAATGCCGGGAAGGGTTTTGGCGCGGCGGTAAATCTCAGGCGCCTGTTCGATGGCGATGCCGAATTTGTTTTCCTTCAGCCCTGTGGAGATGTAGGGATGCGTTTGCGCGTCGACATCGGGATTCACCCGCAGAGATACCGGCGCCACCCGCCCGCTGGTGGAAGCAACTTTAGACAGGCGGTCGAGTTCGGCGTCAGACTCAACGTTAAAGCACTTAACCCCGGCCTCAAGGGCCGCCTGCATTTCCCATACTTGTTTGCCCACCCCGGAGAACACAACTTTACCGGGGTCACCGCCCGCAGCCTGTACCCGGGCCAGCTCCCCGCCTGAGACGATGTCAAAGCCGGCGCCCAAACGGCTGAACTCGGCCAGTACGGCAAGATTGGAGTTGGCCTTCATACCAAAGCAGACAAGCGCCTCGCGCCCTGCCAGCGCACGCGCATAGCTTTCCCATGCATCCTGCAGGGCGGCGCGTGAATAGACGTACAGTGGTGTGCCAAATTCCTTGGCAAGTTGCGCTAGAGAGACATCCTCGACGTGAAGAGTGCCGTTCTTATGCTGAAAACGGGGAGCGACAGTCATGATTTCCTGAAATCAGTTTGCGGGAGAGCCGGGCGCAGTATCGTGCCCGGGTGGCGAGGTGAGTTCGGCCGGCGGGTCTTCCGGCGGAGGCAGATAAAGCGGGCCTTTGTAGCCACAGGCCAGCAGGCTGCCCAGCACCAATACGCCGGCAATGATGCGCGCGCCTTGACGGATGTGGGATGCCGGTGGGGATGGCAATCGCATAAGGTCTCCTTGTTGCCGGGACAAATAGAAATGGTATACGAAAAAAAGCCGCCGGAAGGGGCAAACCCCTAGCGGCGGCTGTTTTCCGGTTCGCTGACCGGTAGGGACTAGGGTTAGAAGGGCACCCGCTGCGGTTGCGCTTCGTCGCGGCTGCCGCCAAGTTGGTTCAGAAGATCGCCGATGCTATCCACCATGCCATTGACTATATTCCCGCCGCCGGGGCCCAGAAGGGCGTCTGCGGGCGAGGGCAGGCCTACGCGGGCCACCGCTTGCCCGGGTGGGTATTCGGCGAAGTAGTATTCGCCGTTGACGACGTTCAGCCCGGGTGGCGGTGCCGGCGGCTGGGCGACCGGCACATCCTTCAGGGCGAAGCGCATGTAGTCAAGCCAGATCGGCAAGGCCAGCCCGCCGCCCGTTTCACCGGCCCCCAGTGAACGAGGCTGGTCAAAGCCCATCCACACGACACCCACCTTGTCGGGTGTAAAGCCGGCAAACCAGGCGTCGTGTGATTCGTTGGTGGTACCGGTCTTGCCGCCTATGTCGCCGCGTTTCAGTTCGCGGTGTACGCGCGAACCGGTCCCTGACGTGATGACGCCACGCAGCATGTCGTTCATGACGTATGCGGTACGGGCGTCGATGACCCGAGCGGCCGCGTCACCGGCCACCACGGGCTTGGACCGCATGATGACCTTGCCCGTGCTGTCTGTGACCCGGTCGATGATATAGGGCGGCACCCGATACCCGCCGTTGGCAAACACGGCATACGCGCCGGCCAGTTGCAGCGGCGTAACGCTGCCCGCGCCCAGAGCCAGCGGCAGGACGGGAGGCTGACGCTCGCGATCAAACCCGAAGCGGGTCAGGTATTCCTGCACATATTTCGGCCCGACCGCCTGCATGATGCGGATCGACACCATGTTGCGCGACTTGTAGAGCCCCTGACGCATGGTAAGCATGGGCTCGTAGGTGTTGCCGTAGTTCTTTGGCGCCCAAGGCTTCGAGCCGGTCTGTTCGGCCGTCAGCACAAACGGTTCATCAGAGATCTGCGTGGCGGGCGTCAGGCCTTTTTCTAGCGAAGCGGCATAGATGAAGGGCTTGAAGGCGGAACCCGGCTGCCGCCAGGCCTGGGTTGTGCGGTTAAAGTTGCCGTCCTGGAAATGGAAACCGCCGACCATTGCTTGAATGGCGCCGTCCTGGGGACGCAGCGAAATGAGGGCGGCCTGCACCGTAGGCTTATTGATGACGCCCCAGTAATCTTCTATTTGATAAACGTAGACGACCGAGCCGCGCCGGATTCTTACGTCGTCTTTTGCGTTCTTTACCAGACCGCGGGCAACAATCTTGAGTGCCCGTTTGTCGGTGATCTCGATGATTTGCTGGGCCGTGCGGGCCACCACAATCTTTTCGGGCGAAGCCGAAAGTACCACGGCGGTCAGCAGGTTATCGTTATCAGGGTGGCGCTCTTGCAGTTCATCAAGCAAAGCATCGAAGCGAGCGTGGTCGGACTCGATGCCTTCAGGCAGGTCGATATTTTCCTCCGGCCCCGTATAACGGGCGCGGCGGGTGTAATCGAGGATGCCTTCGCGCACCGCCTGATACGCCTTCTCCTGCTCTTTGGAGTTCACCGTGGTGTAGATGTTGAAGCCACGGGAATAGATATCGTCTTGGTAAACGTTGTAGAGCAGTTGGCGCGCCAGTTCCGCCACGTATTCGCCACGTACGGCATACCCACCGGCGGGCGTGCCCGGTGCCGAGCGCAGAACGATCTCTTGATCGACAGCCTGCTGGTACTCCTGTTCCGTCAGGTAACCCAAGTTACGCATGCGCCCCAGCACATAAAGCTGGCGTGAACGGGCGCGTTCAAAGTTCGCGATCGGGTTAAAGCGCGACGGCGCCTTGGGGATGCCCGCCAGCATGGCGGCTTCAGCCGGTGTGACTTCCCACAATTGCTTGCCGAAATACGTACGCGAGGCGGCCGCGAACCCGTAGGCGCGGTGGCCCAGGTAAATCTGGTTCATGTAGAGATCGAGAATCTGGTCCTTGGTGAGGGTCGCCTCGATCTTGAATGTCAGCAGCAGCTCGTAGAATTTCCGTGTATACGTTTTTTCAGATGACAGGTAGAAGTTACGGGCCACCTGCATCGTAATCGTACTGGCACCTTGCGAGCGCGCCATGGTGGTCAGGTTGGCCAGCGCGGCACGCGCCACGCCCTTCCAATCGATGCCGTGATGCTGGTAAAAACTGTCGTCTTCCGCTGCTAGAATGGCTGCTTTCATGACGTCTGGGATTTCGTCGAAGCGCAGAACGTTGCGGCGTTCTTCGCCGAATTCGCCTATTAGTACGTTGTCAGCCGTGTAGATGCGCAGCGGCACACGGGGGCGATAGTCGATCATGGCGCTGAGGTCGGGCAGGTTCGGCCAGGCCAGCGCCAGGGCGAGTGTCCCAAGCAGTGCGCCCGACAGGCCCAGGCCGGCAAACAACACCGTTGCCTTGATTAGGAAACGGCGGAACCACGAGCGCGAGTGGGACGTCTTTTCGGAGGAAGATTGGGTATCGGTGCTCATCAGGGGCGATTTTAAGCCTAGTGCCATCCGGTACGGCCCGGCTGCGGCGGCTTTATGTAACCGAATAATGCGGTGAAAGTGGGTTGCGAGCCCTTAAGCAGGTGATAATACACAAATGAACGGAGTAATACCTTCCGCCGCCCCGCAACAGAGTACGGATGAGCGGCAAGTTGTCGCATCCTTGCCCTATCGGCGGCCCATATTCCTGGTGGGGATGATGGGTGCCGGTAAGACCACTATCGGTCGCGGCCTGGCTCGCATGCTGGGGCGCGACTTCCTCGACCTCGATCACGAGATCGAAAGCCGTTGTGGGGTTCGGATTATCCACATCTTCGACATCGAAGGTGAAGAAGGGTTCCGCAGGCGCGAATGTTCGGTGCTCGAACAATGTTCGTCCCAGGCTGATTTGGTGTTGGCTACGGGTGGCGGCGCGGTGTTGGCTGCCGAGAACAGACGTGTGCTTAAAGCGCGGGGCGTGGTGATTTACTTGCGGGCGACCCCGGAAGAGCTTTATTCGCGTGTAGCTCGCGATCGCAATCGCCCCTTGCTCCAGACGGCAGACCCACAGGCACGTATTCGCGACTTGTTGGCACAGCGCGAGCCACTGTATGAGGAAGTCGCCGATATTGTTTTCGATACGGGCACCATGCCCGTGCATCACGTCGTCAAGGCCTTGGTGCCCCTGCTGCAGAATTTTGAGGTGAAGGAATGACCATAGTGCGTGTGACCACTCCGGGTGGCGATTACCCCATCCATATCGAGCAGGGCCGTCTACAACATTTGTCCGAAGCTGTGCCGGCCGATGCAACGGCTATCGCCCTGGTCACCAACCCTGTCGTGCTCGAGCATTACGGCGAACCCGTCCGTTCAGCCCTCGCGCGCACTGGCAAACCGGTGACGGAAGTCATCCTCCCTGATGGCGAGGCTCACAAAACTTGGCAATCTCTTAACAAGATATTTGACCAACTGTTGCAAGTGGGGCTGGATCGCAAGTCTGTACTGGTGGCTGTCGGGGGCGGCGTGATAGGCGACATGGGTGGCTTCGCTGCCGCTTGCTACATGCGGGGCATCCGCTTCATACAGGTACCTACTACTTTGCTGGCTCAGGTCGACTCCTCGGTGGGGGGCAAGACGGCCATCAACCACCCCCTGGGCAAAAATATGATCGGTGCCTTCTACCAGCCCATTTCCGTTCAGATTGATCCTGCCGTGTTAGCCACGCTACCGCCCCGGGAAATCAGTGCGGGTCTGGCTGAAGTCGTGAAATACGGTCTGATCATCGACGCTGAGTTCTTCGATTGGTGTGAATCCAATGCTCAGGCGCTGCGTCGGCTCGACCCCGAAGCCATCACGTACGCCATACGCCGGTCGTGCGAGCTAAAGGCGCGCGTGGTCTCGCTGGACGAACGGGAAAGCGGCCTGCGCGCCATACTGAACCTGGGCCACACCTTTGGCCATGCCATTGAAGCCGGGTTGGGCTACGGGCAATGGTTGCATGGCGAGGCCGTGGGCTGCGGGATGGTGCAAGCGGCAGAACTGTCTGCCGAGCTGCTGGGCTTGCCGCGACAGGACGTAGATCGGGTGCGCCGCGTGGTGGAAGCCATAGGGTGCCCGACTGAAGCGCCCGACCTAGGCTATGAGCGCTGGGTTGAACTCATGGGCCACGATAAAAAAGCGGAAGGGGGGACCCTGCGTTTTGTACTGATGTCGCGTATCGGCGATGCCCAGTGTCTTGAAGTCGATCCCGCCGCGCTGCGGCCGGTGCTGGCGCGTACCACGGCGGTTGCCAAAGGGGGGTGATAATGATGCCGCTAGCCCCTTACGCCTGCAACCCCGAAAGCACGCGAGGTCGCCGGCATCACGAAGCGCCACCCCAGGGTCGTAATCACTTCCAGCGAGACCGCGACCGTATTGTGCATTGCAATGCGTTCCGCCTTCTTGAATACAAAACGCAAGTCTTCATCAATCACGAAGGCGATCTCTTTCGTACACGCCTTACGCACAGCATCGAGGTGGCGCAGATTGCGCGCAGTATTGCTCGCAACCTGGGCTTGCATGAAGACCTGATCGAAGCCATATCCCTTGCCCATGACCTGGGCCACACCCCTTTCGGTCATGCCGGTCAGGACGAGCTCAATGCCTGTATGCGCGAGTTCGCGCCGGACGCTGGGGGCTTCGAGCACAATCTGCAGAGTCTGCGGGTGGTGGACGAGCTGGAAGAGCGCTACGCCCAGTTCAACGGGCTGAACCTGTGTTTCGAGACACGTGAAGGCATCCTCAAGCACTGTTCCTTGCGTCATGCGGCTCGCTTGGGCGAGCTGGGGCGCCGCTTTATCGAGCGCCGTCAGCCGTCTCTGGAGGCGCAGGTGGCCAACCTGGCCGATGAAATTGCCTACAACAATCACGATATCGATGACGGCGTGCGGTCCGGCTTGCTGACAGTCGAGCAACTGCTCGAAGTCGGCATCTTCGCCCGGCATTATGAAGCCGTCGTACAGCGTCACCCGGGGCTGGAAGGTCGCAGGCTCGTCAGCGAAGTCATCCGCAGCATGATCAACACGCTGGTGGTGGACCTTACCGAAACCACGCTCGCCGCCCTGAAGCAACACAACCCGCAGTCGGTAGACGATGTCCGCAACGCTCCGCCGCTGGCCGCCTTCTCGCCGCAAATCCGGCGCGAAGCCGACGAGCTCAAACGCTTCCTCATGCGCAACCTCTATCGCCACTCACGCGTCATGCGCATGACAAGTAAAGCGCGCCGCATCGTGCGCGAGCTCTTCCAGGCATTCCTGGAAGACCCCCGCCTACTCGCCGCCGACTGGCGCCGCGACGACCCCGACCAACAAGCCCGCGCCATCTCCGATTACATCGCCGGCATGACCGACCGCTACGCCATTGCCGAGCACCGCAACCTGTTCCAGATGTAAGAAGCCGGGGTCTGGCCCCGGTTTTTTTTTAGTTGATAGCGGCGCCCGATTCCCGGACGACCCTGCCCCACCTTTCAGTCTCGGCTTTAAGGAAATTCGCGAATTCTTGGGCTGTACTGGGCATTGGCGTGACCGACATAGACTTCAGGCGATCCTGGAATTCGGGGTCGGCGAGTGCAGTGTTGATGGCCTTGTTGACACGCTCAATGATGGGCTGAGGAGTGCCCTTTGGAGCCATCCAGCCGAACCATACCGTCATGTCGAAGCCTGGAAGGGTCTCCGCAACGGCGGGAATATCAGGAGCGGCTTCCGACCGTTTCGCGCTGGATATGCCTAGTGCAATGACATTGCCGGCTTCGACTTGGGGAAGTACAGCAGGAACCTGGTCGAACAGCATGTCAACCTGTTCACCTAAGAGGTCTTGCATTGCAGGGCCACCACCCTTGTAGGGGATATGGGCCATATCGACGCCCGCTTCGAATTTCAACATCTCAGCTGCAAGATGGCTGGATGTGCCGTTGCCGTTGGACGCGTAGTTCAGCTTCCCGGGGTTTTGCTTTGCATATTCGATGAGGTCTGCAAGCGATTTGACTGGCAGGGATTTGCGAACCACCAAAATGTTGGGCACCCCTCCATACAAACCGATAGGTTCCAGATCGGCAATGGGATCGAAAGTCATATTCGAATATAGCGCGGGGTTAATCGCCATCCCGATAGGACCCATTAGCAGGGTGTAGCCATCAGGATTGGCGCGCGCAACGTGATCCATGCCAATATTGCCACCGGCGCCGGGACGGTTCTCAACCACTATAGTTTGGCCGAGATCTTGCCCGACGCGATCGGCCAGGAGTCTTGCCAGAATGGAAGTTGTGCCGCCAGTGGCAAAAGGTACGACCAACGTTATGGGCTTGGTCGGATAACTTGCTGCGTGTGCGGGAGAAAACGCGACTGATCCGGCGGCCAAGGTGAGTCCCAGCGCATTGATAACGCGCCGGCGCAAGGTTGAGATTGAGTTCTTCATGTAGATGTCTCCGCTAGGTATGTATGGTCAAGCTTTGGCGTATTGGTCGATGAAGTCCTGGCGGACTGTGACGCCTAGTCCGGGGCGATCGGGAATTTCGATATAGCCGTCCTTCGCAATGAATTGCTCTTCAGCCAATTCTTGCAACAAGGGGTTGGCACCCAATGAGTATTCGAGGATCCACCCCGCTGGCGAGGCCGCAGCCACATGCATGCCGGCGGCGAATGCCAAAGCCCCGGTCCAGAGATGTGGAGCCAGTCTCAGATTCCAGGCACTGGCGATTGCAGAAATCCGCATCGCTTCCGAAATACCGCCACATATCGCCAGATCCGGTTGAAAGATATCCGCAGCCCGCAGCTCTGCCAGGTCGCGAAAGGCGAAACGCGTGAATTCACTCTCGCCCGCGGCGATGGGAATGCTGGTGGATGCTCGTACCTCAGCCATGCCGCGCTTGTCGTCCGCCGTGACAGGCTCTTCGAACCACATGACGTTGCAGTCTTCTACAAGGCGGCAGAAGCGCTTGGCCTGCGCTACGGTGTATGTGCCGTGGGCGTCGCAGGCAATGCCGATGTCCGGCCCCAGCGCTTCGCGCGCGGCGTGAACCCGGCGTGCTGAGTGGCTGGGATCTCCGTCGATCACTCCCACGCGCATCTTGACCGCTTTGAAGCCACCCACACGAACGTAGGAGGAAAGCTGCTCCCCGATATTGTCTGCATCGGCCCATCCCCCTGATGCATAGGCAGGCATGCGGTCGGCCTTTTTCCCGCCCAGAAGTTGCCACACAGGAACGTTCAGGTGTTTGCCTAACAAATCCCATAGCGCCATATCGATACCGCTGATGGCTGCTACGGATATGCCACGCCGACCCATGATGGGAAAGACGTGGCCATGGGTAATGGCGTAATGGCCACGCGAGCCGTTGTACAAGAGCTCGTAGAGCCGATTGATATTGCGAGGGTCCTCGCCGATGAGCAGCGGACCGAACTTCTCGTTGATGAGAGCGGCCAGTCCATGGCAGTTCGCTTCGCTGCCGACCTCTTCTTTTGCCTCGCCCCAACCAATCAGGCCACATTCTGTCTCGACACGCACCACCACCGAGTCGAATGAGGTGATGCGGCCGAAGTCTGAAACATGCTGTCTTTCAGGCGGTATAGGCACATGCAGCCATACTGCCTGGATGCTTTTTATCTTCATAAATCTGCCTGTTTTTGGTTATCCAAACTGGTAGGACCAGTTTAAAAGGCAAAGCAGATGTATGAAAGCAAGGGTTTACCCTTGACTGATACATTTGAATTATCGGAGGTCTTTGACTGTCGCGCGGCCCAACGCTTCGACGCGGCCGATATGGCGAGCCATTAAATCCTGCGCTCCCTCGGAGTCGCGACGATGAATGCATTGCACGATTTGGTGATGGTGTGTATTTGACACGCGGCTACGTTCTATGTCGGAGAAGAATCTTCGGCGACGGTGGGCGGACATTACATAAAACGGGTTGACCACTTGCATAAGCACCAAATTGTGTGTCGCGCGAAATATGGCCATATGAAATTCATAGTCGAGGGCGGCTGTTTCGGCCATATTCACCCCGATGGAAGCATCGAAGCGGCGGACGATATCATCCAGTTCCTCCAAGTCCTTGTCAGTGCGTCGTTCACACGCCAGGCTGACGGCCTGTACTTCCAAGATGCGTCGCACTTCCAGCGCCTGATCCAGCTTCTCGACAGCCAGATCGATACCCAGGCCCACAAACAGGCTCAATGTCTCCAGACTGGCGCGCTCAGGGTTGGGGTTTAGATAGATGCCTGAGTTTGGCTTGCGCTGCAGGTAGCGCAGATTCTCCAGTACGGACAAGGACTCTCTGATAATCCCACGACCTACGCCAAAACGTTCTGCAAGCTCACGCTCGGAGGGCAGGCGCTCTCCTGGCAGATAATTGCGTTCTTCGATCAACGCGATGATGTCTGCAAGAATGGACCGCGGCGGGGCGTTCATGGTTGGCGTCCAATGGTGATGGCGGAAAAATCGAGTGGTGGCGGTAAATTTATATCAACTGTTGCCAGCGCGCTTCAATCGCGGTCAAGGCCTGTGTATTGCACAAATGTTCCGGTAGTTTTCCCTGCAGCAGTTGGAGTACTTGGTCGGCCACCTTATGGCCGATCCGCATGACACTCTCTTGCGTCATGCCTGCGATGTGACCGCTCAGCAACACGTTATCCAGCTTCAGCAACGGCGAATCGGCCGGCAAGGGTTGCGTGGTGTAAACATCCAGCGCAGCTGCGCGAATCGACTTACTGTACAGCGCGTCAATCAAGGCGGGTTCATCGATGACCGGGCCTCTGGCAATATTCACCAGCATGGCATGCTTTTTCATCCGGGCGATCAGATCCCGGCTCACCATGCCACGAGTTTCATCTGTCAATGGGCAGGCAATGACGATGAAATCGCTCTGGGCGAACAGCTCCGGCAGAGGGAGCATCTCTATATAGTCGGCAGCCGGCGCCATGCTGGGCCGATAGGCTGCGATAGACATCTGGAGTCCGTAGTGAGCCATACCTGCCAGTGCTTGGCCAATGTCGCCGATCCCGACGATACCCAGACGCTTTCCGCGCAGTTCGATCGTGTTGTCAGCTAAGGCTTTGGTCGCAGCCCAACCCGCTTCGCGCATCGTCCGATCCGCGTCGCTGAGCAAGCGGGCCAGGTTAAGCATCTGGCCCAGCGCAAATTCGGCTACGGTCACCGCATTGGCGCCCGGCACATTGGCTACGGCCACTCCATGGTGGTTGGCGGTCTCCAAAGGGATCATATCGATCCCGGCTCCATGCCGCACAACGCCACGTAAACGCGGCGCTTGATCGAACAGGCCGGCAGGTAAGGGGGAGCGAACCACGATCACGTCAGCGTCGCTGGCAGCGCTTGTCAGAGTTTCCGGCCGGTTATCGGGAGCCACCACGACCTCCGCCATTTCTGAGATGCGGCAGAATGGCTCTTCTGCAATCGCGTCAGTCAATAAAACTTTGTAGGACATATTTGATGATGTCTCCATTCTGATATCGGGGTCTGACCCCGGTTTCTAGCGTTGTAGCATTTGCGCGAGGTAGCGGCCGGTGTGGCTGGCGGGGCAGGCGGCGATGTCTTCGGGGGTGCCTTGGGCGACGATGCGGCCGCCGCCGCTGCCGCCTTCGGGGCCGAGGTCCACGACCCAGTCGGCGGTCTTGATGACGTCGAGGTTGTGCTCGATCACTACGACGGTGTTGCCCGCGTCGACCAGCTTGCGCAGCACTTTAAGCAGCAGGGCGATGTCCTCAAAATGCAAGCCCGTTGTGGGTTCGTCCAGGATGTAGAGGGTGCGTCCTGTGCTGCGGCGCGACAGCTCTAGCGATAGTTTTACGCGTTGCGCCTCGCCGCCCGACAGCGTGGTGGCGCTTTGCCCCAGGCGCAAGTACGACAGGCCCACGTCCATCAGCGTGTTCAGCTTGCGGGCAATGGTGGGCACCGAGCTGAAGTAGCCGAGCGCCTGTTCCACGGTCAGTTCCAGCACTTCGCTGATGTTGCGCCCGCGGTATCGGATTTCCAGGGTTTCCCGGTTGTAGCGCTAGCCGCCACATGCGTCGCAGATGACGTACATATCCGGCAGGAAGTGCATTTCCACCTTGACCACGCCGTCTCCCTGGCAAGCCTCGCAGCGACCGCCCTTCACGTTGAAAGAGAAGCGCCCGGCGTCGTAGCCGCGCGTGCGAGCTTCCGGCACCCCGGAAAAGAGCTCACGGATCGGCGTAAACATGCCGGTGTAGGTGGCGGGATTACTGCGTGGTGTGCGCCCGATCGGGCTCTGGTCCACCGTGATGATCTTGTCGAAGTGCTCCAGCCCTTCCAGGCTGTGATACGGGGCGGGCTCCGCCTGAGCGCGGTGCAGGGTGCGCGCCACCGCCAGCGCCAAAGTGTCGTTCACCAGCGTGGACTTGCCGGAACCCGACACCCCGGTTACGCACACGAAGCGCCCGGCAGGAATCGCCAGGTCGACCGACTGGAGGTTGTTGCCCGTGGCTCCTTTCAGCACCAACCACGGATGGTCCGTGCCGGTGGGCTTGCGTTTGGGTATGTCGATACGCCGCGCGCCGCTCAGATATTGGCCGGTCAGTGACGCTGCGTTGGCGGCGATGTCGTCAGGTGAGCCGCTGGCTACGACCTGGCCACCGTGTTCTCCCGCTCCCGGTCCCATGTCCAGCACAAAATCGGCGGAACGAATCATGTCTTCGTCGTGTTCCACCACGATCACGCTGTTACCCAGATCGCGCAGGTGGCGCAATGTCTCAATCAGCCGGTCGTTGTCGCGCTGGTGCAGGCCGATGGAGGGTTCGTCCAGTACATACATCACCCCCGTCAGGCCCGAGCCGATTTGGCTGGCCAGACGAATACGCTGGGCTTCACCCCCTGAAATGGTGTCGGCACTACGGTCCAGCGACAGGTAGCTGAGGCCCACATTGTTCAGAAAACGCAGTCTCGCCACGATCTCTCGAATAATGCGTTCCGCGACCTCCTTGCGCGCGCCCTGCAGCTCCAGGTTTTCGAACCAACTCAGGCAATCCTGCAACGATAACGCCTCGACATCGTAGATCGGGCGCCCGCGCCGTTCCTGCTCCCCGCGCTCGTGCCCGATCAACACATGCCTGGCGTCTTCGCGCAAACGCGAACCGTGACAGTCGGGGCAGGTCTGTGTCTGGCGCAGCTTGCTCAGTTCCTCGCGCACCGCGCTGGAATCCGTCTCGCGCCAGCGCCGTTCCAGGTTGGGGATCACGCCTTCAAACGGATGGCGCTTGACCGTGCTGCGACCTTTCTCGTTGATATAGAGGAAAGCGATCTCTTCGTCGCCCGAGCCATACAACACACGCTGGCGGATGTGTTCCGGCAGCGCCTCGAAAGGGGTTTCCAGGTCGAAGTCGTAGTGGGCGGCCAGGCTGGTGAGCAGAGTATGGGTGAAGGCATTGCGGCGATCCCAGCCGGCAATGGCGCCGCTTGCAAGACTGAGTTCGGGGAAGGCCACAATACGGCGCGGGTCAAAGACATCGACATTACCCAAGCCATCGCATGTCGGGCAGGCGCCCGCAGGGTTGTTGAAGCTGAACAGCCGCGGCTCCATCTCGGTAAGGCTATGGTGGCAGACCGGGCAGGCATAGTGGCTGGAGAACGGGTGTTCTTCACCGGTGTCCATATTGAGCGCAATGGCCCGTCCGTCGGTGAGCCGTAGTGCCGTCTCGAAGCTTTCGCTCAGGCGCTGCTGCGCGTCCGGGCGTACGCGCAACCGGTCCACCACGACATCGATATCGTGTTTTTCACTCTTCTTCAGAACAGGCACCTCTTCGATGGGCACCATTTCCCCATTGACCCTCAGCCTGACAAAGCCCTGTGCCTGTAGGCTGACGAACTCGTCTTCGAAGCTGCCTTTTCGGCCGCGAGCGACCGGCGCCAGGATAGCCAGACGGCTTTCCGCCGCCCAGGACAGCACGCCATCCACCATCTGTGCAACGCTCTGTGCCTGCAGCGGCAACCCGTGTTCAGGGCAGTACGGCGTACCGACCCTTGCGTACAATAGACGCAAGTAGTCGTGAATTTCAGTGATGGTGCCTACCGTGGAGCGGGGGTTATGGCCGGCCGACTTCTGCTCGATGGAAATCGCAGGTGACAGGCCCTCTATCAGGTCTACGTCGGGCTTGCTCATGAGCTGAAGAAACTGTCTTGCATATGCTGACAGGCTCTCTACGTAGCGTCGCTGCCCTTCCGCGTATAGGGTGTCGAATGCCAGAGACGACTTCCCGGAGCCGGATAAGCCTGTCACTACCACCAGCTTGCGCCGTGGCAGGTCGATGGAAACGTTCTTCAAGTTGTGCGTGCGCGCACCGCGAATGCGTATTACTTCCATCCCCTTGCTCTGCCTACCTTTAGCAAGCCCCCATCACCTGAAGGGCCTCCTTTACGATTTCTCATGGCCAACTTGCTACTATAGCGCGCAGTGCAATTCAAAGAATCCCAGAGTACGTTTACATGACCCAGGCAGCAGCCAGCGCCGACAAGCCTCAACGCCTAAAACTCACAAGTACGGAACGCCGCGCCAGCATTATGCTGGCATTGCTGTTTGCGTCGCGCATGCTGGGTCTGTTCCTGTTGACACCCGTGTTTGCGGTGGCGGCTCAGGCCATTCCCGGGGGTAACGATGCGACCCGTGTCGGGCTTGCGCTGGGCGCCTACGGTCTTACGCAGGCAATCATGCAGATTCCGCTGGGCATGGCCTCCGACCGCTACGGCCGCCGGGCCGTCATCGTGGCGGGCATGGTGCTCTTCGTCGTCGGCGGTATCGTGTGCGCACTGGCACCGAATGTGGACTGGATTATTGTGGGGCGTACCCTGCAGGGCCTGGGGGCGGTATCGGCCGCCATCACGGCGTGGGTGGCTGATGCTACTCGGCCCGAAGTCCGCACGCGAGCAATGGCTATGGTGGGCGCATCGATCGGGCTTTCGTTTGCCGCGTCGCTGGTCATTTCGCCCATGCTGGTGGGCACATTCGGTCTGTCCGGCCTTTTCTGGGTCATCAGCCTGCTCGGTTTCGTGTGTTTGTTGATCGCCGGCTTTGCAGTCCCTTCCGTGGCGCGCCAGGAAGAAGATATCGTCCAGGCCCGGGCGCGCGATGTGTTGTCACATCTTGATCTGCTGCGGCTGAATTTCGGTGTATTCGTGCTGCATTTTGTACTCATGGCCATGTTCATCGTCATGCCGGGGCTGCTGGCTAAGCTGGGCGGCTACGATTCGGGCAGTCTCTGGAAAGTCTATCTGCCGGTGATAGCACTGTCGTTCGTGGCTATGGTGCCGGCTGTCTTCTATACCGAGACGCGCCGCCTGCACAAGCGCTCACTCGATACTGCGGTGCTGGGTATGGCAATCGTGCTCGCACTGATGCCCGTGTTCGTGGATTCCTTCGCACTCATCTTTACGCTGCTGGTACTGTTTTTTGTGTCGTTCAACGTGCTGGAAGCCTTGCAGCCTTCGTTGGTCTCCCGGGTGGCGCCACCCGCCTATAAGGGTTTGGCTCTGGGGTTCTACAATACGTCCCAATCCCTGGGGGTATTTATGGGCGGTGTCGCTGGGGGGCTGATGGCCTCCCAGGGCCAGGGCGCTAAAGTGTTCTGGCTTGCCGCCGTCATGGCGGTACTGTGGCTGCTGGCGGCACGCGGTATGCGCCAGCCTGCCTGACCCGCCTTGCGGGATATCCGCATCCCTACGTACAACTACGTGCAACGGTAGGCTTACATGCCGTGATGCACGATAATCACTCACAACCCCTCTTCAACATACAGGTGTAAACATGGCGTCCGTCAACAAAGTCATTCTCGTCGGCAACCTGGGCCGCGATCCAGAAATTCGCTACAGCGCGGAAGGCAGCGCAATTTGCAACATTTCGCTCGCCACGACCTCGCAATGGAAAGACCGCAACACGGGCGAGCGCCGCGAAGAAACCGAGTGGCACCGTATCGTCTTCTACAACCGGTTGGCGGAAATCGCGGGTGAATACCTGCGCAAGGGGCGTTCCATTTATGTCGAAGGCCGCCTGCGCACACGTAAGTGGCAAGATAAAGAAGGGCAAGACCGCTACACCACCGAAATCATCGGCGATCAAATGCAAATGCTGGGTGGTCGGGGCGACGACATGGGCTCGCCCAGCGGCGATTTCAGCGGCCAGGCGCCGGCGCCCATGCAGCAACGTCCGGCCCCGGCACAGCGTCCGGCGCAGCAAGAGCCCACCAACCTTGCTGATATGGACGACGACATTCCGTTCTAAGTAGCTATGGCCCGCTCACCGGCGGGCCCATACACTACTTACCGGCGGGCTCATACATTACTTCGGCGCCGGTTTGGTATCCGTGCCCGGCACCACTACTTTGCCTTCCACTGAGCCCGTGGTGTCGGCCGCAGATCCCTTGGCAGCCGAACGATCTGCGCGCTCACGGCGGTCATCTTCATCGTCGATCAGGTCTTCCAGCTCGCGCCCCATCTCTAGATGCTTTTGCAGAGCCGGTAGGTGTTTGGCTGCAAACGCTTTGATGTCTGCGTCTTCAGCGTCCTCTGCGGCGTCCTCGAACAGGTCCACCGCGTCCTCGTGGGCATCAACGGCTATTTCATCCGCATATTCTTCATCGAAGCTGGGCCCGTCTAGCTGGCGCAGATTTTCAATTTTGCGCAAGGGGCCTCCCTCCAGCTCGATGGGCAGTTGAAAACCCTTGCTCTTTGCCAATGCTTTCAGTTCCTCGTCTACGGCTGTGTGATCTTTGATCATCATTTCTGCATAGCGCCTGATTTCAGGGTGCTGCGATTTTTCCACGGCCAGCTTGCTCGCCTGTATTTCCAGCATGCCGCTTTCGCCGGCCTTACGAAGGAAACGCGCGTCATCTTCGGCGAGACTGGCGGCGATGGCGCCGTGCATGAGTGCGAAGCCGGTTGCGACGCAAAGAAGGGAAAGTTTCATTTTCATCGTCAAATCCTTGGGTGAGGGAATGATGGCTCCTTCCCAAAGCAAGCGCTGTTCCCGCAGGATCGGATGCCGCGCAGGCGCTTCTCTTTTTTTCCATACGTCGGGCGAGCATCAGCAGTCGGCCCAGTTGGGCGCCGGATATCTGCGAGATCTGGATATTCGGTTTCGGGTGTTTTCCCCGGAATACGGAGATCGGCATGATGGTGGCCCACTTGCCCGAAATCACCATCTCGCGGATCGCATCAACCGAATCCACTTCCGCTTGAATCTGCAGCTGTGTCTGCAGGGGCATCAGCTGACGTTCCACCAGCCGGCGGTGCAGGCTGGTGATGAGAACGGGAATGTTGGGTAATTGCGCGAGCGGGATAACTGGGGGCAGCACGTGTGGTGTCACAACACATGTCCAACACGTTGTGTCAATCCATAGTCGTCGAGAATCTGCCGGGCGCCTCTGGGCTGATTGGTGCGGAAAGAGTGGCTAAGGCCGAACCGGACGGTTACACCATCGGCGGCTTTAACGACAGCATACTCACCATGGTTCCCCACATGCATAAGACCATGCCATGGGACCCGATTAAGGATTTCGACCCGATTTCTCTGGTGGGCACAATCGAATGGGGCTTAATCGTTCCTGCAGGCTCGTCCATCGAGTCCCCGGCGGACCTGATTGAGCAAGCCAAGGCAAATGCGGGCAAGCTAACCTACAGCTCGGGAGGTGTGGGCAGCCCACAGCATATTGCGATGGCCATGTTCCTGAGCAAGGCGGGTGCACAGATGATGCATGTTCCCTATAAGGGCGCCACCCCGGGGGCGATCGCCGTCGCCGCCGGTGAAGTCGAAGCCGGTTTCCAGGGCTTGGCGGCCGCACTAGGCCTGGTCCTGCAAGACGAAGCGGTCGCCGCTCAGTTGATTGCCTCGGGGCTGACACCGCGCGGCTCTTCGGCACAAGCACCATCCCGCTGGTCTCCACCAAACTGGGGGCCGGCGCTTTCATATCCGGGTATACCGAGTTTGGCGGAGGTGCAAAAATTCCCTTCCACTATCACAATTGCGAAGAAAGCGTAGTTCTGCTTGCGGGTGAGGCACTCTTCGATATTGATGGTGAGGAGTATCACCTCAAGCCCCATGACGCGACCTTCATCCCCGCGGGGGTTCCTCACCGCTTTCGGAATATGTCCGATGTGAATCCTATGAAGATTCTCTGGATCTACGGTTCAGCTGAGGCGACCCGCACACTGGTGGAAACCGGGGAGACTCGGCTTATTACGGCTGAACACGTATAAGACAGTGGCGGGCCGGCATCCCAAGTGCTGGCGGCAGGCATGAATGGCTGCACTCATATCGAGTGCGGCACGTCTTTCAGGGAGACTCTCATGCCAGCAAAGTCCAAGGCCCAGCAAAAGGCGGCCGGTGCGGCGCTGTCGGCCAAGCGTGGAGATACACCGGTAAAGGAGTTGAAGGGGGCATCACGTTCGATGTACAAGTCCATGAGCGAAGAAGAGCTTGACGACATGGCCTCCACGCCCCGCAAGGGCAAGCCAGAACACGCCGATAAGGGCAAGAAATCGAAGTAGGCCGACACCACCAACACGGGGCCCCGCCAATGAAAAGCCGTATTGCACACAACGCCGGCGAATCACAGCACGGCACCACGGAATCCCGCAGCCGCCGCCCCGTCAGCGGGCAACACGAAGCGCATTACGACAGCTTAGTGCCGCCGTTGCAGCTGAATCGCCGCGCGTTTCTGGCCACTTCGCTGGCTGCGGGCTTTGCCGCCGCGGCGGGTCCGGTCGCGGCACAGACCGCCATCACTACCGATACCGAGGCGCTCACAGCGGGCATGGTGCGCATCCCGGTCGAAGGCGGATCCATCCCGGCCTATCGGGCCATGCCGGAAGGCGAAGAAGCCGCCCCGGTCGTTCTGGTGGTGCAGGAGATCTTCGGCGTACACGAATACATACAAGATGTGTGCCGCCGCTTGGCGAAGGCCGGCTACATGGCGGTGGCACCGGAACTGTACGTTCGACAGGGCGATCCCAGGCGCTATACCGAGGTGTCCCGCCTTATCAGCGAAGTCGTTGATAAGG
>JAJUGV010000096.1 GCA_029265795.1 Alcaligenaceae bacterium | reverse complement strand
GCGCTGGCACTTAGTGCACAGGCGCAGCGCGATGCCGATCGCCAGCTACAGAACTTGGAACTGCGGCGTGAACGACTAGAACAAGAGCAGCGCACAATGGACGCCCCGGACCCTCAGCTAATCGAGAGGCTGTCAGGCGATTGTGCGGTCATGGAAGAACAGCTTGAAGATGCTCAGGGCCAGCTTGCCGAGCTCGAAGAGCGCCTGCCCGCGCTGGAAGATGCAAGACGCCGGGCGCAGGCGCTGTCTCAGGAAGAAGCGCGTAAGCTGGCAGGGCTGGAGGCCCGGCTGGCTGCCTTAAGCCGCTTGCAGGAGGACGTGCAGAAACAGGGGGCGCTTGAGCCCTGGCTGGAGCGCCACGGTTTGGCCGGCCTGAGCCGCTTGTGGCAGCGCTTACATATTGAGCCCGGCTGGGAAACCGCGCTGGAGTCTGTCCTGCGCGAACGGATGGCGGCGATCGAACTGCGGCAGCTGGAACAGGCCGGCGCACTGAGTAGCGATGCGCCTCCCTCCCGACTTGCGCTTTATCAGCTACCTGTGGTGGCGCCGGCGCCCGCACCGGAGCTGCCCCTGAAGCCGCTCGCTGCATTATTGAGGGTCACGGATGCCGACCTGCGCACGTTGCTGAACGACTGGCTGCGCGGCGTATATATCTGCAACGATCTTAATGAGGCCATTGCTCAGCGCGAATCTCTCTCCCCTGGACACACTCTGGTCGTCTCGCAGGGTCATCTGGTCGATCGCCACGGCATTCGTTTCTATGCAGCAGATTCGGAACAGGCCGGCATGTTGGCGCGCCAGCAGGAGATCGAAAATCTGCAGCGAGACATCAAGGCACAACAGCTTATTGCTGACGAAGCGGTATCGGGCGTGGCGCGGGCCGAAACGGCTTGGCAACAGGTTTCGCAGGCCATGGGTCCGGCCCGACTGCGTATTTCGGAGATCACTCGGCGTCTGCACGATGTGCAGTTGGAACACACACGCCTGCGTCAGCTTGCCGAGCAGACGGGCGAGCGTCAGTCGCGCCTGCAGGCAGATCTGCATGAAATTCAATTGCAAATGGAAGAGCTGACGGCACAGCGTCTTGAGGCGGAAGAGCGTTTCGAGTCTCTGGATGAAGAGCTCGCCGAGTGGCAGGGCAAGTTCGCCGAAGCCGAGCTGAGCGGCGAAGCGCTGCACGAGAACGCGGAAGCGGCACGTCAGCACTTGCGCGATCTGGAGCGGCAGGCTCAAGAGGCAGAATACGCTGAGCGCAGCCTGCAGGCCCGCCATGCAGACCTCATGCGTACCCGACAGTTGGCGCAAGAGCAGGAGCGTCGGGCCATTGCCGACCTTGAAAATTTGCAGGGTGAGCTGTTTGAATTGGACACCGAGGCGGCTCAAGCAGGTTTGCAGGAAGCCCTTGAACAACGGGCAGCCTGTGAAGAGGCCCTGAATCAGGCTCGTATCGAGCTAGATAACATTGCTGCATCGTTGCGTGGCGCCGACGAGGAACGCCTTAAGCTTGAGCGCACGCTAGACCCTTTGCGCAGCCGCATAACTGAATTGCAACTTCAGGAGCAGGCGGCACGCCTGGCCGTTGAGCAGTTCGCCGAACAGCTGGACGCAGCCCAGGTCGACCGGAGCGAACTCAAAAAGACGCTCGCAGAGCAACCCGAGCAATGGCAGCGTGTTGGATGGCTGCAGTCCGAAGTCCAACGCATTTCCCGGGCCGTCGATGCGCTGGGCCCGGTCAACTTGGCTGCGCTGGACGAGCTGACCGCCGCGCGCGAACGCAAAGGCTTTCTGGATGACCAGCACGCCGACCTTCTGCTGGCCATTGAAACGCTTGAAGACGCCATACGCAAGATCGACCGCGAATCACGGCAACTATTGCAAGAAACCTTTGATGTCGTGAACGCTCATTTTGGCGAGCTGTTCCCGCGCCTTTTCGGGGGAGGCGAGGCCAAGCTCATCATCACGGGCGAAGACCTGCTGGATGCGGGCGTGCAGGTGATGGCGCAGCCGCCCGGCAAGCGCAACAGCACGATCCACCTGCTGTCCGGGGGCGAAAAAGCCCTGACGGCGACTGCGCTGGTGTTCGCGCTATTCAAGCTCAATCCGGCCCCATTCTGTCTGCTCGACGAGGTCGACGCACCGCTGGATGATGCCAACACCGAACGTTACGCCAACCTTGTGACCAGCATGAGCGAACATACCCAGTTTCTTTTCATTTCACATAACAAGATTGCCATGCAGATGGCCAAGCAGCTCGTCGGCGTTACGATGCAGGAACAAGGCGTCTCGCGTATCGTTGCGGTAGACATTGAATCGGCCATGCAGCTTGCCGAGGCTTGAATGGAGCGCCAGCATGAAGCAATATCGTGATCTTTCACATAAGTGGGTGCGCAGGCTCCCCGACACAGTGGCAATACGACTGCCAAGCCAAGCTTTTATACGGGGCTGACAATGAGTGATCTGCAAATCGGTTTGATCCTGCTGGGCATCGTTCTTATTTTGCTGGTGTTGATATTCAACTGGTGGCAAGACCGCCGAGTGCGTAAGCAAATGCAGGAGCAGTTCCCTGAGCGCGACGACGACCCTTTGCTGGGCTCGGCGTCCGCTGCGCAGCATGCGCGCCGCGAGCCGGCTCTGGGGCCGACACTGTCTGCTGCACAAAGCGATCCGGGTGCCAGCGGTAACGATGATGATCCGGCTGAAGTCGATCCCGCCACCGAAGTCGTCATCGACATCAGCTTCGCGCAGCCTGTACCAAGTGACCAGCTTCACGCCGCTACGCAGACGATCAGGCGGGTTGGCACCAAACCGGTACGCATCTTCGCTGAAAAGGACGGTGGGGGGCACCGCGCCCGGCTCCGGCCAAATGAAAATTACGCATCTATGCAATTGGCTGTGCTACTTGCCAACCGCAATGGAGCGCTAACCGAAATCGAATGGTCCGAGCTCTGGAGTATCGCCCAGGGTATTGCGCAGCGGTTCGATGGCTCGATGGAAGGCCCCGAGCAGCACGAGGTTGTCGAGCGCGCCAAGCGTCTGGACGCCGTTTGTGCGGAACTGGATGCGATGGTGGGTTTGGCACTACAGCTGCCCGGTGCATTGACGGTTAACGAGGTCAGCCGCGTGCTTGAGGAAGCCGGCTTCTTGATGCATGGGCCGCAGTTAGCCTGGATGTCCGAACAAGGCATTCCGCGTTTCACCGCGCTCTTTAATGGCAGGTTGCCTGGCGAAGTGCAGTCGGCCGGGGTGGATCGCATCGAACTGGTGCTGGATCTGCCTAACAGCCCCGCCGACGATCAAGCCTTCAGCCGCATGGCCAGCGTAGGCCGTCATTTGGCCGCGAATCTCGATGCCGAGCTGCTCGATGACCAGGGCAGGCCGGTAGGCGATGGCATGGATCAGGCTATCGATCAACAATTGCACGAGCGCTACCGGCAGCTTGAAGAGGCCGGTTTTGTCGCAGGTGAGCTTCGGACATCAAGGTTGTTTTCGTGAAGCAGGGCGAAACCGGGTCGGTGGCGCAGCGCATTGAGGCGTTGCGTCGCGAAATCGACCAGCACAATTACCATTACTATGTGGAGGACTCTCCACTCATCTCCGATGCGCAATATGACAAACTCATGAGCGAACTCCAGGCTCTTGAGGAAGCGCATCCGGACCTCATTACGCCTGATTCCCCCACCCAACGTGTCGGTGCGGGCCCGCTACAGGCTTTTCGTAGCGTTCGTCATGCCGTTGTCATGCGTTCGCTTAACAACGCCTTCGAATCCGAAGACGTCGGCGCGTTTGACCGGCGCAATACCGAGGCGCTGTCGGCAGCGGGCTTGTTACCTCAACATGGCCAGGTGGAATACATGGCCGAACTTAAATTCGACGGGCTGGCTGTCAGTCTGCGCTACGAGAACGGTTTACTGGTACAGGCGGCGACGCGTGGTGACGGTCAGACTGGGGAAGACATCACCGCCAATGTACGCACGGTACGTTCAGTGCCCTTACGTCTGCGTGGCGATAATGTGCCGGAGGTCCTCGAGGTTCGTGGTGAGATGCTCATGACGCGGCATGACTTCGAGCGGCTCAACGAGCAACAATTGCAGCGGCGTGAGAAAGTATTCGTCAACCCCCGCAATGCCGCGGCGGGCAGTCTGCGCCAGTTGGACCCACGTATCACCGCCACGCGTCCCTTGCGTTTTTTCGCGTACGGCTGGGGGGAAATTCGGGTTCGTGGCGCCGATGGCCAGGTCGACCTGTTTCAGCAGGAAGCCGGGGATGCCGACATGCCGCGTGACACGCACTCCGGCATGCTCGACTGGCTGGCGGCGTTCGGCCTGCCCGTCAGCAATCAGCGTCGGCTTGTCCGAGGTCTGGACGGGTTGCTTGGCTATTACGAAGAGGTCGGGCGGCTGCGCGCGCAGCTGCCTTTTGAAATTGATGGTGTGGTTTACAAGGTTGACTCGCTTACAGCTCAGGACGTACTGGGCTATGTGGCGCGCGCCCCGCGCTATGCAATTGCCCATAAATTCCCGGCCCAGGAGGAAACCACCGTTTTGCTGGATATTGATGTCCAGGTCGGGCGGACGGGTGCCTTGACCCCGGTGGCACGCCTCAAACCCGTGTTTGTGGGAGGTGTCACGGTTACCAACGCCACGCTGCACAACGAAGATGAAATCCGCCGCAAGGACATCCATATTGGGGATACGGTGGTGGTCCGGCGTGCCGGCGATGTGATTCCGGAGGTCGTAGCGGTCATTCCCGAGCTACGACCCCAGAATGCCCGCTCCTTCCAGATGCCGGAAAACTGTCCGGTGTGTGGGTCTGCCGTTGAGCGGCTTGAGGACGAGGCGGCGGCACGGTGCACGGGCGGCCTGTTTTGTCCCGCCCAACGCAAACAAAGCCTGACTCATGCTGCCGGTCGCAAAGCGCTCGACATTGAAGGGCTGGGCGAAAAATTGGTGGATCAGTTGGTGGACAGCGGCAGGGTGAAGTCGATTGCGGACCTCTTCACGCTCACCGTGCTGGAACTGTCGGGTTACGAGCGTATGGGACGCAAGTCGGCGGAGAACCTGCTGCAGGCCATCGATAAGGCGCGCCGCCCGGAACTGGGCAGGCTGCTTTTCGCGCTGGGAATCCGCCATGTGGGCGAGACCACCGCCCGCGATCTTGCCCAGCATTTCGGCTCCTTGCAGGCGCTAATGGAAGCAGACGAAGACGCTTTACTGGCGGTACGCGATGTCGGGCCGGTAGTGGCCGGGTCCGTCAGACGCTTTTTTGATGAGCCGCATAATCGTGAGGTCGTACGGGCCTTGCAAGAGGCAGGCGTCGAACCTGTTCAGGAAACCGTGGCTCAAGGCGGCGCATTGCCGCTTGCTGGTAAAACCCTGGTGCTCACGGGTACCTTACCGAACTGGACCCGAGACGAAGCGACGCGGCACATCATGGCCGCAGGAGGTAAGGTCAGCGGGTCAGTATCGCGCAAGACTGCCTATGTGGTTGCCGGTGAAGAAGCCGGCAGCAAGCTTGAGCGGGCCAAGTCGCTAGGAGTGACGATTCTGGATGAAGAGGGTCTGAAGGCGCTGTTGGCACAAAAATGAGCGTGCGGCCCGGCTGTGTGTCCACAGGGTTGGGGCACCATTAAGAAAAAAGGAAGGTGTTGTTCACCTTCCTTTTTTTGATTCAGTCTTACTGGATCTTGGCGTCGTCCATGAGTTTCTTCTGGAACTCCATGACCTGGCGCTGGCGCATCATCTCTTCGAGCTGCGGTTTTACGTCAGCGAGGGCCGGAAATTCCACCGGGCGCTCATCGTCAACCTGAATAATGTGCCAGCCAAATTGACTTTGCACAGGCTGCGCGCCCATTTCGCCCTTTTTGAGGGTCTCTACCGCTTCGGCAAATTCAGGCACATAGTTGGAGGCCGGGCCCCAGCCCAGGTCGCCACCATTCTTGCCGCTACCCGGGTCGATGGAGTGTTGCGTGGCCGCGTCTTCGAAACTGATCTTCTTGGCTTTGATCTGCGCAAGCAGGTCTTCCGCCTGTTTTTGATCCTCTACCAAAATGTGGCGCACCTTGTATTCCTTGCGGTCTGCCTGAGTGCCCTTGATTTTGTCGTATTCAGCTTGAATCTTGTCGTCGCTGATGGGGTTCTTTTCCAGGTGGTCGGCGATCAGCGCGCGCACCAAAATACCCTGGCGAGCCAGTTCAAGCTCCTGCTGGACTGCCGGACGCTTGTCGATGCCGGCCTTCTGGGCGGCCTGGACTGCTACCAGGCGATGAATCATTTCCTGCTTTACCTGCTCGCGCAGTTCAGGCGAATCCTGAGCGCCTTGTTCGACCAGTAAGGTCACGAACTGGTTGAGCTGTTCGTCGGTGATGGCCTGACCATTTACCGAAGCGATCTGTTTCGCGTGCAGTGGGAAGGCCAGGGCGCATGTTGCAGCAAGTACGGCAAGTCTCTTCATGAGTTCCTCAGATGGAGGCCTTAGCGTCGATCGCCAAGGCGTGGATCGGGTGTGGCATTAAATCGTCGACGAGATCATACACAAGGCGGTGGCGGGCGACGGGCCTTAAGCCTTCGAAGCGCGCCGAGGTAATACGCACTCGATAGTGGCCGGCTCCATCGCGAGCGCCTGCGTGGCCGATATGCATATGTGACTCATCGATGATCTCTAATTCGACGGGCTCGAGCGCTGAGAGTCGCTCGCGCAGTAGTTGGATACGGTCGGTTGTCATATCACTTCGGTTCCGGAGGCAAGCGGGGTGCCTCGGTATCCTCCTTCATATAACGGCTCATCCAGATCGATTGCAGGATGACAAAGAGAATCATCAAAATCATCAGGCCGAACACTTTGAAATTCACCCATTGGGATTCGGTGAACTGGCCTGAGAATGCGACGTACAGATTGAGCGCACCACAGAGTGCGAAAAAACCCGCCCAGCTCAGATTGAGTCTGTCCCAGGCAAGCTGCGGAAGCTGTATTTGGCCGCCCATCAGTTTATGTATGAGGTTCTTCTTGAAAAACAGCCGGCCGCCCACTAGCGCTGCAGCGAATATCCAGTACAGCACGGTGGGCTTCCATTTAATGAAGGCATCGTTCTGAAAGAACAGCGTGGCGCCGCCGAACACGATGATGACCAGCAGATTGATCCAGTGCATGGTCTCGATGGTCTTGGCACGTAGCTTCAGCCACAGGAATTGCAGTATGCCTGCCGCAATGGCAACGGCGGTGGCGGTATAGATGTCGGCGAACCTGAATGCAATGAAGAACAGGATCAGAGGAAACAGGTCGAACAGAAACTTCTTCATTCTTCAGGCTCGAAACGCAACGAAAGGGAATTGATGCAATAGCGCAGCCCGGTAGGGGGCGGGCCGTCGGGAAATACATGGCCCAGATGGGCGTCGCAGACGTTGCAAAGGATCTCGGTACGCACCATGCCATGGCTGGTGTCCGGTTCTTCGCGTACGTTTTCGGGGTTGAGCGCCTGGAAATAGCTGGGCCAGCCACAACCGGCATCGAATTTGGTATCCGAGGCGAAGAGGGGGGTCTCGCAGCATACACAGCGATAGATGCCTGGGGTGAAGGTATCCCAGTAGCGACCGGTGAACGGGCGTTCAGTCCCTTTGCGACGGGTGACGTAGAACTCTTCGGGCGACAGCTGGGCCTGCCACTCTTCTTCTGACCGTATGAGCTTCTTCACGTTGAAGAGGCCTCCATATCAAGAACGGAAGGTATACATGTTAATCGACTTCGCTGGGGACGATTGGTTCCGGGAAGTAAAAAAGCGCTCCCGAGCATGGCGTTCAGTAGGTGATTTGACGTGCCCCTAGCAGCGTAAAAATTTCTGGCTTCACCTATTCAGGATTTAAAAGCATCACTGGAAAACACCTATATTTGATGCTTGTAGCAATGTGATACGCTAAATTGATAGACGGGCCAATTATTGTATAACTTGAGCCGCTGCCCTCCCGTCAGGCAAGTCCCGCGCTCACTTGGAGACAAAACGATGAATCGAAAGCAGTCCATTCGACTTTCGGTGATGACTGGCGCCTTGGCGCTGGCTCTGCCGCTTCTGGCATCCGCGCAGATCAAGGTGGGCATCACGGTCGCCAGTACGGGGCCGGCGGCCTCGTTGGGCATACCCGAGCGCAACACGGTTTCGCTGCTGCCAACCGAAATTGCCGGTCAAAAAGTTGAGTATATCGTGCTCGACGACGGTACAGACACCACAGTGGCCGTTCGCAATATGCGCAAACTCATCACCGATGACAACGTGGATGTCATCGTCGGTACGTCTGTCAGCCCGGGTTCTCTGGCCATGGTTGACGTGGCGGGCGAAACCAAGACCCCCATGATCAGCGTCGCCGCCAACGCCCGCATTGTTGAGCCCGTCGAAGGCGCGCGCGAATGGGTCTTCAAGACACCCCAGAACGACCAACTGATGGCCGACGCTCTGGCTGAAGCCATGGTCAAGCACGGTGTAAAGACGCTCGGTTTCATCGGCTATAACGACGCCTACGGCGAGGGCTGGCTTAGCGTTATGACTGCCGCCGCCGAAGCACGCGGCATCAAGATGGTGGCCGTTGAGCGTTACGCCCGTAATGACACGAGTGTCACCGGCCAAGCCCTCAAGCTGGTGGCCGCTAAACCCGACGGCATCCTGGTGGCAGGTTCGGGTACGCCGGTCGCGCTGCCGCAAAGCGAGCTGAAGAACCGCGGGTATAAGGGCATCATGTACCAGACGCACGGCGCGGCAAACGCCGACGTGCTGCGGGTCTGTGGCAAAGACTGCAACGACATGTACCTGCCGGCCGGGCCGCTACTGGTGGCAGAGCAGTTGCCGGATGACAACCCGGTCAAGAAAACTGCCCTGGACTACAAGGAAAAGTACGAAGCCAAGTATGGCCCGGGCACCATCAACACCTTCGGTGGCCATATGTGGGACGCAGGCATGCTGATCGAAGCGGCCATCCCCAATGCGCTTGAAACTGGTGCTAAGCCTGGCACGGCGGAATTCCGCAAGGCTCTTCGTGATGCGCTTGAGCAAGTGAAGGATCTCGCTGTTTCGCAAGGTGTCTTCAGCATGTCGCCTACCGATCACGCGGGCTTCGACGAACGCGCCCGAGTAATGGTCAAGGTGGTGGACGGTAAGTGGGTTTATCAGCCCGACCTCTAATACTGATCTGAACCGGCCTGAAGCACGCGGATTCCTTCCTAACCGTGTGCCGGTCCGTCCCTGATTATTTGTTGTCATGGCAAGCGGCGCCAGCCTCGCGGGCGCCGCTTGCCTGAATGAATCCCACGCGGGGCGCAGCAGGCATCCCGCATCAAGGTGTAGTCCACAATGGATTCGACTATCGTTCTCATCCTGTTGCAGGATGGCGTGCTGAACGGGGCCATATACGCGCTGCTGGGGCTGGCGCTGGTATTGGTCTTCGTCGTGACGCGCGTGATTTTCATTCCCCAGGGCGAGTTCGTCGCCTTCGGAGCTCTGACTCTTGCCTTCATGGTGGATGGCCGAATGCCCGGCACAGTGCCTATGCTCCTCATTTTGGGGCTTCTGGTATTCCTGCTTGAACTGTTCAGCGCTTGGCGCAGTGCGCAATGGACGGGAATCGGCCGTACGGCCGTCTGGACGCTGGCACTTCCTGTCGCGCTCTATCTGTTGGCACCCTATGTGGTCGGCAAAGAGACCTCGCTCTGGATGAGTGTGCTGTTTTCTCTGGCGCTGGTGATTCCCATGGGCCCTATGCTTTACCGCCTGGTCTACCAGCCCGTTGCGGAGGCCAGCGTGCTGGTGTTGCTCATTATTTCAGTCGCCTTGCACTTCGCTATGACCGGTCTGGCTTTGGTGTTCTTTGGTGCCGAAGGGTGGCGTACGCCGCCGTTTGTCGAAGGGCAGGTGGATATGGGGCCGGTAACCTGGTCCGCACAGACGTTCTTTGTGCTGGGAACTTGCGCGGTGTTGATACTTGCGCTGTGGGTGTTCTTTGGCAAGACCCTGTATGGTCGCGCTTTGCGCGCTACAGCCGTTAACCGCCGCGGCGCCCGGTTGGTTGGCATCAGCACCAACATGTCCGGCAGCCTGACGTTCACCCTCGCGGCGGCCATTGGTGCGCTCTCCGGCATGCTGATCGCGCCGGTCACCACCATCTACTATGACACCGGCTTTCTCATTGGCTTGAAAGGCTTTGTCGCCGCCATCTTCGGCGGTCTGATCAGCTATCCCGTCGCCGCTATCGGGGCAATGGGTGTCGGCGTGCTGGAATCCTTCTCCTCGTTCTGGGCCAGTGCCTACAAAGAAGTGATCGTGTTTACGCTCATCATCCCTGTGCTGCTCTGGCGCTCGTTCGGTTCCACTCATATCGATGACGAGGAATAAGCCATGAATCGCATATTGCTTTACATCGTCATTGCCGTCATTGCACTGCTGCCGCTGCTACCGTTCACGCCGGCATTCTGGATCACTCACCTCAACTATGTCGGGTTGGCCAGCCTCGTCGTGCTGGGCTTGGTGCTACTCACGGGTGTCAGCGGGCTGACCTCCTTTGGTCAGGCGGCTTTCGTAGGCATTGGGGCTTACGCCACCGCCTGGCTCACCACCGAATTGGCCTGGTCGCCCTGGTTGGCGTTGGTGATTGCCTTAGCCATCACTTTCGTGGCTGCCTATATTCTGGGTGCGATTTCGCTGCGGCTTTCCGGTCACTTCCTGCCATTGGGCACCATTGCATGGGGCCTCTCGCTCTACTATCTGTTCGGCAACATGGCATTTCTGGGGCAGCACGACGGCATCGCCGGTATCCGGCCTCTGGAAATCTTCGGTATTTCGCTGGCGGATGGTCGTAACATCTATTATCTGATCTGGGCCTGCGTGCTCGGCGGCCTGTGGGGCACTCGCAATCTTCTGGATTCTCGGCCCGGGCGGGCCATCCGCGCCCTGAAGAGCGGGCAAGGCATGGCCGAATCCTTCGGGATCGATACCGCAAGATACAAGACCATCGTATTCGTGTATGCAGCTCTGCTGGCTTGCGTTTCTGGATGGATCTACGCGCACATGCAGCGGGCGGTAAGCCCTAGCCCCTTCGGCTTGAACTACGGTATCGAATACCTGTTC
>JAJUGV010000175.1 GCA_029265795.1 Alcaligenaceae bacterium | reverse complement strand
TGGGTGTCCGCCATACGCCTGCGCATAGGCAAGCAATGGCGCCGTGCTCAGTGCAGCGATTGCCGCCGCAAGGATTTTCTTCTTCAAACTATTATTCATGACCGGTATGCCTAACGTGTTGCTCGTTGTTTTCATGCCACCACCACTTCGCGGAACATGCCGGCGTCCATGTGCAGCATCAAATGGCAATGCCACGCCCAGCGCCCAAGCGCGTCCGCAGTGACGAGAAAGCTGATACGTTGGGCGGGCTGCACGGGAATCGTATGGCGACGCGCCTGGAACCGGCCGTCGGGCGATTCCAGCTCGCTCCACATGCCATGCAAATGCATCGGGTGCGTCATCATGGTGTCGTTGTGCAATATCACCCTGACTCGCTCGCCGTAACGGAAATGAACGGGTGTGGACTTTCCGAACTCCACGCCATCGAACGACCACGTATAGCGTTCCATGTTTCCTGTCAGGTGAAGTTCGATTTCACGCTCTGCGCCGCGCGGATCCATCGGACCGCCGACCGTGTGGAGGTCGGCCAGCGTGAGCACGCGCCGACCGTTATTACGCAGGCCAATGCCAGGATCATCCAGGTTGGTGCGCGGCATATCGACCCGCATGTCGGTGCTGGCACCGTACTCGGTCCTGGCATGGCGCACTTCGGTACTGGCACTGCCTGCTCCCATTGCGCCGTGTCCCGCGCCAGCCATGCTTGCGTGGTTCATCCCGTGCATGCCGCCATGGTGAGCTCCTGCCATACTGCCGTGATTCATGCCGGCCATGGCTCCGTGAGACATGCCACTACCGTGACTCATGCCCATGGAGGCGTGGCCGGTTGAGCCATGATTCATTCCCGCCATGCCGCCACCCATTGCCCCCATCATGTCCGCCATGTCCAGCCACTGCACGGGGTCTAGCGCCGGTACGGGCGCCTCCAAGCCGGCGTGCGTTGCCAACGTACCGCGCGCATAACCCGTACGATCCATCGCCTGAGCGTAAACGGTGTAAGCGTCGCTCTTGGGCTGCACCAAGACATCATAGGTTTCGCCAGGTCCAAACCGGAACTCATCGACGGTGACGGGCTCCACATTGATGCCGTCGGCTTGCACGACCGTCAAGCCAAGGCCCGGTATCCGCACGTCGTAGAAGGTGTTGGCCGCCCCATTGATGAATCGCAGCCGGACACGCTCGCCAGGGCGAAACAGTCCCGTCCAGTTCCCGGCCGGCGTTGTGCCATTCATCAGGTAAGTGAGGACATCGGCCGACAGATCTGCCAGATCCGTGGGGCTCATGCGCATTTCATTCCACATCTTGCGCTTGTCCACGGCCGCTTTAAACCCAATCTTCGAGACGTCCTGGAAGAAGTCCACTGCCGTAGGCTGGTTGTAGTTGTAATAGTCCCCCTGCATCTTTAGTTTGGCGAGCACCCGCATAGGGTCTTCGTCGGTCCAGTCGGACAGCTGGACGACATACTCACGGTCGGCGCGTATGGGATCCGCTTCTACCGGGTCGATAATGATCGCCCCATAAACCCCCGTGGCTTCCTGCATGCCCGAGTGCGAGTGGTACCAATAGGTGCCGTTCTGCTGAACCTTGAAGCGGTAGGTGAACGTTTCTCCAGGCGCTATACCCGTAAAGCTGATTCCCGGCACGCCATCCATTTCGAAAGGCAGGATAATGCCGTGCCAATGGATGGACGTGGTCTCCTTCAGGCGGTTCTTCACCCTGATGGTGACCGTATCGCCCTCGCGCCATCGCAGGGTCGGCGCAGGAAGGGAGCCATTCACGGTAGTTGCCATGCGGGGGCTACCCGTGAAGTTGACGGGTGACTCGCCGATCTCTAGATTGAATTCGGTTCCGGTTAGGATCTGGGCGGAACCCGTGCTCGTCTGGTTCGAGGAAGCCCCAAGGGCTCGAGCATAAGGAGACAGACCAAAAAGTACGCCGCCAGCTGCCAGGCCTTGAACAAAGCGGCGGCGGGGCATAAGCGGTACGGGAACAGCGATCGTAGTGCGGCGTTTCACGCGAGGCAATCCTGTGAGGTCAAATTATTATTCGGGCTTTTCTTAACGGTCCAAGACCTACGCGGCGGACCACTTCTTAACTTTAATCAAGTGCGGCTGTCCGGCGCGTGACGGCAGGATTACTTTTTTGTAATCAAACGACATTGCACTTGGTCTCACAAAGGGATCGCTGTATCCAGTGAGCGCAGAAACTTCTTCGCTGACTGAAAACCAACGACTTGAAAGTCGACTTCCTCGCCTTGCCTGTCGAAAAAGATAATTCCGGGGGGACCGAAGAGCCCAAAGCGCTTGAGCAGCGCTTGATCGGCCGCATTATTGGCCGTCACATCCGCCTTGATCAGAATTACGTCTTTGAGTCGATTCTTGACGTTCGGGTCAGTGAACGTGAATAGCTCCATTTCCTTGCACGAAACGCACCAATCCGCCCAGAAGTCCAGCATCACATAGCGGCCGTTGGCAGCTTGCAACTGAGCATCAAGCTCGGCGAGACTCGTGACCTTTTGGAATTCCAGGTTGCCGCCAGCGCCTTCGGGATCGCTTGAAGCGCTGGAACTTGCGAAGGCGCTCAGGGGCTGGAAGATGTCGCGGCTTCCCGACAATGCGCCGAGAAAAATCGCCAAGCCCAGCGTCAGGGCGATTATTCCGACACCCTTGCCGAAACGGACGGCGCCGGGCGAGGCTGCGGGTAGCGGGTCCAGCGCCTTCAAGTACATGGCCGAAATGATCAGCAAAATGGCCCACAAAATCATATGGACAACGGCTGGAATTACCGGGGAAATGAGGTAAATGGCGACAGCCAGCATGGTGACGCCGAAGAAATGCTGCACCGATTTCATCCACGGGCCCGCTTTGGGCAATAGTGCCCCGGCAGTCGTCCCAAAGATTAAGAGGGGTACGCCCATCCCGATCGCCATTGTGAACAACGCTAAACCACCTAGCACCACATCTTCCGTTTGGCCGATGTAGAGCAATGCCCCCGCAAGCGGCGCTGCCACGCACGGCCCCACGATGACAGCCGAGAGCACACCCATCAAAAACACGCTTAGGACTTTACCGCCGCCCCGGCGATTCGCCGCGCCGGCTAATCGGGTCTGTATGGAAGCAGGCATCTGCAACTGGTAAAACCCAAACATGGAAAGCGCAAGCAGAACGAAGACCGCCGCAAAGCTACCCAGAACCCACGGGTTTTGCAGATAGGCCGCCAACATGGTACCGGCCATGCCCGCCGCCACGCCGGCCAGGGCGTATGTCACTGCCATTGCTAAGACGTACACCAGTGACAGGCCAAATGCATGCCGACGGCTAAGCTTGCCGCCCTGACCAATAATCATGCCGGACAGGATGGGAATCATGGGCAGCATGCAGGGGGTAAAAGCCAAAACGAGACCAAAACCGAAGAACGCGGCTAGCAACGCCCAAGTGTTGCCTTGAGCGAACAGATCCCGCACCAAACCTGTCTCAGAAACCGGCCTATTGGCAGCTTTGCCGGACGCCGTACCACGTCCTTCACTTGATTGCTGTTCAATTACAGACTGAATCGAAACCGCGGGCGCAGCCGTATCTGTCAGCGATATCGTGAGGGTTTGCTCCATTGGCGGATAGCAAACGCCCGTGGGATCGTTGCAGCCCTGAAAGGATGCGCGCAAACCCAACGACGCGGATGTATCACCTGCCGGTCGATTCAATGCGATCACGGCCTCCATCGCGCCGTAATAAACCTCGACCGGCCCGAACGTGGGGTCGTCTTTCAGCTTCCCTGGCGGCAGCGATACCTCCGCAATCGCCACATCTGCGAAGTCCTCAATGTGGAATGCAATACGATCGCGGTATAGATAATAGCCCTCGGCAGCTGTTAATGTGGCAACCAAGGTATCCCGGTTCTGCGCAGTAACGGCAACCTGAAACGCTTCTTCTGGCGGCAGTAATGCCGGCTCTTTAGGTGCGCCGCCAAAAATTCCGCGCAATGAGTCCAAGACACCCCCTGATGAAGCGGGGGTCAGAACTGAAGCGTCTGACGCTGCTGCAACCGA
>JAJUGV010000026.1 GCA_029265795.1 Alcaligenaceae bacterium | reverse complement strand
GAGTCCGGCGTAGCCGGACCCCGACGACTAGCCTGCATCCACAACGCCCGACGCGGCCGGCTAAAGAACACGTGAGCAGCATCTCCGACACGGCCGGTTAAAGAACACGTGAACAGCATCTCCGACGCGGTGGGCAAAGAACGCTAGCAGAACGACGATCCGGGCGACTCAAGACGCCGCAATGAACCGCCAAGCCGACCGACTTAACCGTGACGAAGTATGATTGTGCCTGTGGGCAGTATCTGCCCCGCCTTTCCATTTGTTCCGAGGTTTTCATGTCGCCAAAGTCCGGCGCCACCGCGGGTGTGACAGATGCTGCCGCACCCGGTCCCGTCGTTAGTCCCGTCAGCTATCAGCTCGACCATGTGGCCGCGTGTCGGCTTCCCACGCCTTGGGCGGAGTTCCAACTTCATGCTTTCGTCGACCCGGCGAGCGGGAAGGAACACCTGGCGCTAGTACTGGGAGACGTTTCCGGCACCGAGCCCGTGCTTGCGCGGGTACATTCGGAATGCCTGACGGGAGATGGTCTATTCAGTCAGCGTTGCGACTGTGGCGCACAGCTCGAGACCGCCATGAAGCGCATCGCAGACGAAGGCCGCGGCATGATCCTGTATCTGCGTCAGGAGGGTCGTGGCATCGGTCTGGTCAACAAGATACGGGCGTATCAGTTGCAGGACGCCGGTGCGGACACGGTTGAGGCGAACGAGCAGCTCGGCTTCCCGGCCGATATGCGCCGATACGACTTGTGCCAGCCGATGTTGCGCTATTTCGACGTGGGGGCATTACGGCTCATGACCAATAATCCCCGCAAGGTAGACGCCATAGAGAAGTTTGGCGTCGTGGTCAGCGAAAGGGTGCCCATCCAGGTGAACCGTAATCCCCATAATGAAGGGTATCTCAGCACCAAGGCGCTGAAGTTGGGGCACTGGTTGAAGGAGAAGCTGGAAGGCTGAGTGCCCGGTACGCTAGAGGGCCAGAAACGAGAAACAAAAACGCGCCGCTGTTGCTAGAGACAGCGGCGCGTTTTGCATTGGATGCCTTATCAGGCGGCTTCGGTGGCCGCCGACTGGGATTGCGTGGCGGCGCTTATTGCTTCACTGGCAGTCTGAAGCGCGGTAGCGCGGCTGTCCCCGCCGAGGTCGGTACCTTCGGCCCGGACGACGCGGATGTCCGTGATGCCGAAGAAACCAAATATCGTTTTTAGGTAGGTTTCTTGATGTTCCATGGCTTGGCCGGCTTCGGAGGTGGAGTAGATGCCGCCGCGAGACAGTATGGCGATGACCGTCTTGCCCTTGGCCAATCCCTCGGGGCCGTTTGCGGTATAGCGGAAAGTACGGCCGGCCTGGGCCAAGCGGTCGATCCATGCCTTGAGTTGGCTGGGAATCGAAAAGTTGTACAGGGGCGCGCCCACAACGATTACGTCAGCCGCGAGAAATTGGGACACCATCGCTTCAGCCAGCGCATTTTCACGCTGTTCTGCCTCCGACGGATTATCGTTCGGACGGCGGATGCCGAGAGAGTCCGCTGTGAAATGGGGCGGCGTATTGACGGCGAGGTCAAGATACTCGACCTCCGTATCCGGGTGGTTCTGTATCCACTGTTCCACCGCCATGCTCGAGAGCTGACGAGATACGGAAGCTGCGCCGTTAATGCTGGAGTCGACGTGCAAGAGTTTCATGAATAGGGCTCCTTGAGGGGATCACGATCTGGTTGATGTGTCCATTATCTCAGTTCCACTTTCGTCGACTAAGCCAATCAAACTGTTATCAGGATTCCATAAATGGGACAATATGCCGGCACGGAGGAATCGGGAGTCCCACTTCCTATTGCTCCGGCACCGTCATTGCTGACGCGGGCCATGGCGGTATCACCAACGTCGAATTCACGACGGAACCAACAACAGGGAGGGAAACCATGACTCCATGGTCACGTTTACTATCGAGTGTCGCATTCGCGGCCTTACTATTGCCGGGTATATCCCAGGCGCAGAGTGCCGGCCACGCAGCCTCAGGCAGCCATGCGGACGGCGCGAACACTCAGGCAGGGCAGGCCGGCAACAGCCCACAGGATGTCGCCTACCAGGCGGACGTTATCTACACCTTGAGAACCAGTATTTCGGACGGCAAGCTGGTCTATATCGGCGTGACCGGTCCCATTATGGATCAGGTCAATCCGGACCTTCATGTGCCGGAAGGCGCCGTCGTGCAAATCAACGTGGTGAACGATGACGGTGCCATCCACGATATCGCCGTTCCCGAATTCGACGTGAAGTCCGACGAGATCATGGGAAAGGGCGCCGCGACGTCTGTAGTATTCCGTGCGACAAAGAGCGGCGTGTTCGAATACCTTTGTACGTTGCCAGGTCATAAGGCCGCCGGCATGTTCGGGAAGCTGATCGTTGGCGACCCGCCCGAGCAGGAAAAGCTTGAAGCAGCAGACATTGCGCAGGATCCCACCAACGTGGGTACGCCTGTCGGTGATCGCGAACCCAAGCACATTACCCTGGACCTCGAGACCACTGAAGTGGTCGGTTTCCTGAGCTCGGGCAGCACCTATCGCTACTGGACCTTCAACGATAAGGTGCCGGGGCCGTTCGTGCGTGTGCGTGTGGGCGACACGGTCGAGGTAAACGTGAAGAACGCGGAAGACTCCTTCCATATCCACTCCGTCGACTTCCACGCCGTGACAGGTCCAGGCGGCGGGGCGGCAGTGACACAGGTCGGCCCGGGCCAGACGAAGAGCTTCTCTTTCAAGGCCTTGCAGCCAGGCTTGTACGTTTACCACTGCGCCACGCCGATGGTCGCCCAACATATCACTAACGGTATGTACGGCATGATTCTCGTGGAGCCGGAAGGCGGTCTGGAACCTGTTGATCGCGAGTTCTACGTGATGCAGGGTGAGCTCTACACCGCTCAGAAGCACGGCGCTCCGGGACACCAGGAGTTCTCGCTCGAAAAGCTGCTCGATGAGAAGCCCGAGCACCTGATGTTCAACGGCACGATGGACGCCCTGACCGGTCCGTACAAGCTGAAGGCGAAGGTTGGTGAAACCGTCCGGATCTTCTTCGGTGTAGGCGGCCCCAACCTGACCTCGAGCTTCCACGTCATTGGCGAAATCTTCGACAAGGTCTACAACCAGGGCTCGTTGACCAGCCCGCCGCTAACCGACGTCCAGACGACGCTTGTGCCGCCGGGTGGTGCGACCATGGTGGAGTTCAAGCTCGACGTACCCGGCAACTACATCCTTGTCGATCACGCGCTGTCGCGTGCCGAAAAGGGGCTGTCGGGCATCCTGGAAGTCACCGGCGACGAGAACCCGGAGATCTTCCATTCGGATGAGGTAATCGATCCGAACTCCGGGCATTAAGTCAGGATTCGGCCGGGGCGTTCGCCCCCGGCCGGTATCCGATACGTGATGTGAGATCGCCGTGGCGCTTGATATCAGGTCGCCGCAAGAGCCCCGCCAATATTGGCGGGGCTTTTTGCTACGCATTTCGGATGAGTTACCTTGCCGAGGTGGCGACTGCAGTAGCTTCTGCGTCGGAATCGGGGATCCAGCCCTGCTGGACGCCATGGCAGGCCACCAGTGTGGCTCCGTCCGGCAGGGTGGCGGGCATCTCGTTGCGGCAGATGTCGCGCGCGTATGGGCAACGCGGGTGAAACGGGCAACCCGTGGGCGGATTCAGAGGATTAGGAACTTCACCTGCCACCGGCA
This sequence comes from Alcaligenaceae bacterium, assembly GCA_029265795.1. Taxonomy (GTDB): domain Bacteria; phylum Pseudomonadota; class Gammaproteobacteria; order Burkholderiales; family Burkholderiaceae_B; genus Yanghanlia. The sequence continues at coordinate 29,811 of JAJUGV010000026.1, read as the reverse complement.
CGCGCTGCTTGCCGGCCCCGGAAGTGTCCGGGATGGCCGACAGCAACATGCGGGTGTAGGGGTGTCGTGGACGCTCGAAGAGTTCATCCCGGGTGGCCAGCTCCACGATCTTGCCAAGATACATCACGGCGATCCGGTCGGCGACGTGATGCACGACCGCCAGGTTGTGCGAGATGAACAGATAGGTGAGCCCCAATTCGCGCTGCAGGCGCTTCATGAGATTCAGCACTTGCGCTTGCACGGAGACATCAAGTGCCGATGTGGGCTCATCGCACACCAGGAATTCGGGATTGGCGGCGAGGGCGCGTGCGATCGATATGCGTTGCCGCTGGCCTCCGGAAAACTGGTGGGGGTAGCGGTTACGGTCGGACGGTGAGAGGCCGACCTGCTCCAGCAGCACATCGACCCGCGCTTCCCGTTCTGCCCGGCTCATGCGACCGTGCACCTTAAGCGGTTCGGCAATAATGCGAGCCACGCGCCATCGCGGATTCAAACTGGCGTAGGGATCCTGGAAAATCATCTGTAGCCGCTGGCGCAGATGCTTTCCTTCGCGCGTACGCAGCTTCGAAATTGGCTGACCGTCGAATTCAATGTATCCGCCGGTCGCTTCGTAAAGACCCACGAGGAGGCGTGCTACGGTGGATTTCCCGCAGCCGGATTCGCCCACCAGGGCCAGCGTCTCGCCTTTCTGCAACGAAAACGATACGCCGTTGACGGCCTTGAGCTGGATCCTCGGCCGGCGCTTGAGCACCCGCTCCAGCCACGGGGCTGACACATCGAACCAGCAGCTGGCGTCCTGTACCTTCACGAATGCAGTGGTTTCGCTCATGGCCGGGCCTCAGCGTCATATAGCCAGCATGCGGCCAGCGTGTCACCGGCGGGCAGAAGGTCCGGCCGCTCTTGTGTGCAACGCGGCATGCGATGAGGGCAGCGCGGATTGAATGCGCAGCCCGACGGGATGGCGTTGAGCCTAGGCATACTGCCGTCGATCTGCGCCAGGAATTCCGCCTTGCCGTGTATTGACGGTATGGAGCCCATGAGGCCCCGGGTATACGGGTGTTGCGGTGCCTGGATCACGCGTTCGACGGGGCCGATCTCCACGACCCGGCCCGCGTACATCACCGCCACGCGGTCCGCCGTTTCGGCGATCACGCCCATATCATGGGTAATCAGCATTACCGCTGCCCCGTGTTCCCGGCACAGCGACTTCAGCAAATCAATGATCTGGGCCTGAATCGATACGTCCAGCGCGGTAGTTGGCTCGTCCGCTACGATTAACCGCGGCTCAGCTGCCAACGCCAGCGCGATGACCACTCGCTGCCGCATTCCGCCGGAAAACTGGTGAGGGAAGTGATCGATGCGCTCGCGTGCCGCCGGAATCCCCGTAGACTCCAGCAGTTCGATGGCACGGTTGCGTGCCTGCGAGGCGCTGAGAGGCAGGTGGGTGAGGATGGTCTCCACTAGTTGCTGGCCGATGGTGTAGAGGGGATTCAGCGACGTGAGCGGATCCTGAAAGATGGCCCCGATCTCCTTGCCCCGTATGCGCTTCATCGCATCATCATCGAGATTGTCGATGCGCCTTCCATCGAGCAGGATTTCGCCTCCCGTCACTCTGCCAGGCGGCTCGAGCAGGCCGATGATGGCAGCACCGGTGAGCGATTTTCCTGCGCCGGATTCCCCCACAACGCCCAGGATCTCGCCTTTATCGATATGGAACGAAACGTCGTCCAGGGCCGTGAGCACGCCACGGCGGGTATGAAACTCGACGCGAAGATTACGGACGTCCAGCAAGGCGTTGGAGGAAGACATGTCAATTCAGCCGAGGGTTCAGTGCATCGCGCAGCCAGTCACCAAGGAGGTTCACTGATAGAACCAGCAACACCAGCGCCACGCCTGGGAAGATGGTGATCCACCATTCCCCGGAAAACAGGAAATCGTTGCCGATGCGTATCAATGTTCCCAGCGAAGGCGCAGTGGGGGGGACGCCGACCCCCAGAAAGGAGAGGGTGGCCTCAGTGATGATGGCCGTGGCCAGGTGGACCGTTGCGAGCACCAGCACCGGCCCCAGCACATTGGGCAGTACATGCTGGAAAAGAATGGCGGTAGAAGAGACACCAGTCACTTTCGCAGCCTGCACGTATTCGCGATTCTTTTCCACGAGGGTGGAGCCACGCACGGTTCGAGCGTATTGTGGCCACCCGGCCAGCGCAATGGCGCCGACCAGGACGGGGAATGCAATGTTCTCGTGCATGTCTGATGGAACCGCGGCCCGCACCACGCCGTCTATGAGCAAGGCGATGAGAATGGCAGGGAAGGAAAGCTGAACGTCGGCGATACGCATGATGATCGCGTCGATCCGGCCGCCGGCGTAGCCGGACACCAGGCCCAGGACCACGTCAATCAACATGGACAACGCTACGGACGCCAGACCGATGAACAGAGATACCCGCATCCCGTACAGCAGCGACGAGTAGAGGTCGCGACCCTGGCTGTCGGTCCCCAGCAGGTACATGGGGTTACCGCCGTCCATCCAGATGGGCGGCGTGAGCGCATCGATCAGATTGATGGAGGCCAGGTCGAATGGATTATGAGGAGCCACCCAGTCAGCACCCAGCGAACCGATGAGCAGCAGCACGAGCATAATGGTGGCCGAGACAGCCATACCCGAGCTGCGCCAGGCGTAAGCCAGGTCGCTGTCCCACCAGCGATGTAGCAAGTCTTTCATCGGGCGGCTCCCTTGCGGGCCACGCGCAGGCGTGGGTCGACCACGAAATACAGCATGTCGACCACCAGATTGATGATGACGAAGATCAGTGCGATGAGACACAGGTAGGCCGCCATGACCGGAATATCGGCAAACTGCACGGCCTGGATGAACAGAAGGCCCATGCCGGGCCACTGGAAGACCGTTTCGGTGACGATGGCGAAGGCAATGATGCCGCCGAGCTGCAAGCCCGTGATCGTAATGACCGGCACAAGGGTGTTCTTCAGTGCGTGGCCGAAGTGGATGGCGCGCCGTGAGAGCCCACGTGCCCGGGCGAACTTGATGTAGTCCTGGCGCAGGACCTCGAGCATTTCGGAGCGCACCAGCCGTAGGATCAAAGTCAGTTGAAACAGAGAAAGCGTGATGGCCGGCAGGATCAGGTGTTTCCAGCCGCTGGCAGTCAGCAGGCCGGTGGTCCACCAGCCCAGGTCGACGGTTTCGCCCCGACCATAGCTGGGCAGCCAGCCCAGCATCACGGCAAAGACCAGAATCAACAGGATGCCTATCAGAAACGTGGGCAGCGAGACTCCGACGAGCGACAAGGCAAGTATCAATTGCGACAGACGCGATTTTCGATTCAATGCCGTATATACGCCTAGCGGCAAACCCACCGCCAAGGCCAGGAGGGCTGCGGCAATTGACAACTCAAGCGTGGCGGGAAGCCGGTCGGCAAGCAGCGACGATACCGATTGACCCTGACGTAACGACAGGCCGAAGTCTCCTTGCACCGCATTGCTGACGAATCGAGCAAACTGCATCGGGGCTGGTTGATCAAGGCCCAGCTGACGGCGCAGCTCGACGCGGTCCTGCTCGGTGGCATCCTGGCCCAGCATGATGGTGACGGGGTCGCCAACGTACTGGAAAAGCACAAAAGCGATCAGCGCGACGGAGAGCATCACGCCGGCTGCCTGCAGCAGCCGGCGCAGAATGAAAAATGCCATGCAGTGTTGGTGCTTTAGTCGACGGTGACCCACTCCATGGTGAGCCGGTTATCCGCCCGGTGCACCACGTTTATGTTCTTGCCCATGGCCCAGGGAATGACCTGGTCATGCAGGGGGATGTGGCCGAACTCTTCGGCGTGGATCTTCAGCGCTTTCTGAATGGCTTCCGTGCGCTTGGCATCGTCAGTCTCGGTCTTGACTTGATCGATCAGGGCGTCGACTTCGGCGTTCTCGTAGTTGCCGTAATTGAACGAGCCGTCCGCGCCTTCGCCCTTGCTATGAATCAGGCTCTGCAGGGTATAGAGCGCGTCGAAAGTGGGAACGCCCCAACCGAAGAGGTAGGCGCTCGTGTCATAGTTCTGCACCTTGGGGAAGTAGGTGGCGCGCGGCATGGCGTTGAGCTGTGCCCTGACGCCGATACGTGCCCACATGGCCACGACGGCCTGGCAGATGGCTTCGTCGTTGATGTATCGGTTATTGGGGCAATCGAGCGTGAAGGAAAGGTTATCGGCGTAGCCGGCCTCCTTGAGCAGTTCCTTGGCGCGCTCGGCATCGTAGGGGACCCGCTTGGCCAGGTCTTCAGACCAACCGTTCACCTGGGGAGCAATCATGGTACCGGTAGGCGCCGAAAGCCCACGCATCACGGCTTTCTTCAGGGCCTCTACATCGATGGCGCGGTAAAGCGCCTCGCGCACCCGTACGTCAGCGAACGGGTTGGCGCCCTTCACAGAGGAATATTTGAGCTCGGGGCTCTTCTGATCCAGCCCGATATAAATCGTGCGGTACTCGTTGCCTTCAACAACCTTGGCCTGCTGCCGCAGACGGTCCAGATCTTGCGCGGCCGGATCGAGCACGAAGTCGATTTCGCCCGACAGCAGGGCTGCCGTGCGGGTGGCGCTCTGCTTGATAGGGGTGTAGGTGACCCGCGTTACATTGCCTTTTTTGTTGGCCTGACCCCACCAGTCGGCGTGCTCCTCGAACACGGTTCGCACGTCGACTTCACGGGAAACCAGCCGGTACGGACCCGTGCCGTTGGCATTGCGGGCCGAATAGGTTTCCTCGTTCTTCGAGAAGTCTTGCGGTTGCGCGGCGTTGTGCTTTTCCGCCCAATCGCGATTCATGATGAACACATTGGTGAGCTGACGCAGCAGGACCGGATTTGGGCCCTCCGTCTCGATCTCGACCGCGTTGCCGTCGACCTCCCGGACGTCCTTGATGCCGTTGACGTAGGCCTTGAAGTGCGAGGTGGGCGCCATGGCGCGCTTGATGGAGAAGACCACGTCATCGGCCTCAAATGGCGTGCCATCGTGGAATTTCACGTTATCGCGCAGGGTAAAGCGCCATACGGTGGGAGAAGTCTGTTCCCATTCGGTGGCCAGCGCCTCGACGATCTCGAACTTTTCGTTGTACTGCACCAGCGGCTCGTAGACATAGCTGGAGGCCGCGATGGTGAGCCCCTCGTTCTGGGCGTGAGGGTCCATGGTCAGGATATCGCCTTGGCTGGCCCAGTGGAAAGGCTTGGCATGGGCGGCGAACGGCGACAGCAGGGCGGCAGCAACAGCGGAGGCGATGAGCGTACGGCGCATGTCTGATCCTTACGGAAGGTTGAACGTAAAGAAATATATGGACCCGCAACAAAGGGGTCAACCATGTGTTTATACCTAGTGTCGATAAGGCATGGTGATTGCTAAGTACCGGATGTAGCAGTAGATGGGAGTACGTGATGGCCTGGAAGGCACTCTTTGGCGAGAAGGCAACGACCAAGCTGGCGGGTCTTTTCGATAATCAGGAACGGCTGGAAAGCGTATCGGCGGAGCTCCGGACGGTTAGCGGACTGCAGAACACCCAACTCCTGGTGGTGCGGCCGCACGATTCAGATTTTGATAAGAAGCTTGAACCGGAGACGCAAGGCGTGGTCAGGACGGCGGTACGGTCCCATGTTGCCCTCGGCTTTGCCGGGCTGATCGCCGGCGCCATATTGTGGGTCGTGCTGTACGTGTTGGGGGTTGGAGCAGTGGTTTCCTCGCCGTTCTATAGCGCAGGAGTGATTCTCGCTTTTTCCTTGGTGGCCGGTATGTTGCTGGGAGGCCTGGTCACCGCAAGGCCGGACCATCAGGCTGTGATTCAGGCGGTGGACAATGCCACCAAGGCGGGTCGCTGGAGCTTGGTGATACACCCTCGGGACGAGCAGCAGTGCCAGGCGGCGGAAAAGGTCCTCAGAGGCGCCGGCGTTGAGACGGTGCGCAGCCTTCTGTAAGGCCCGATATTTCCGTATGATGGCTTGGTGTCGACCCATGGCGCCCATGCACGATTCCTACGGAGACCTATGCTTCTCTTTCGTCCGCACTCCATCCGGCCCACAAAGGCGTACGCGTTTCGCTCGATCAGCTTGGGCTGCATGTTGACCGGCGCGCTCTGGTTTGCAGGGCCCGCCGTCTCGAATGCGCAGGAGAGTATCGCGCCCACTTCGGGGCAGGCGCAGGTCGAGCGTCTCGCAGAAGGCCTGAAGAACCCTTGGGCTATGGCGTTTCTGCCGGGGCAAGCCGGAATACTGATCACGGAGCGGCCTGGGCAATTGCGCTTATGGCGTGATGGCCGGCTTTCCGCTCCACTGAAAGGCGTGCCCGAGGTGTACGCGAAAAGCCAGGGTGGGCTGCTCGACGTTGCCGTGGACCCGGATTTCTCAGGCACACGCAAGATCTATCTCGCTTATGCCGAACAGGGCGAACGCGGGCGCGCCGGCACCGCCGTGGGGGTGGGCGTGCTTTCTGAAGACGCTACCGAAATCGAAGACTTTCGGGTCATCTTCCGGCAGGAACCCAAGTTGTCTTCCGGCCAGCATTTTGGCGTGCGCCTGGTGTTCGATCCCCACGGCCATCTCTTCATTTCGCTGGGCGACAACAATCAGCGGTCTTCAGCCCAGGACCTCGACAAACATTCAGGAAAACTGATCCGAATTTTTCCCGATGGCACGGTGCCAGACGACAATCCTTTCGTCGGTCGGTCGGATGCGCGCCCCGAGATCTGGAGTTATGGGCATCGTAACCAGCAGGGCGCCGCGCTCAATCCGTGGAGCGGGCAGATATGGACGCACGAACACGGCCCTCGCGGTGGCGACGAAATCAATATCCCGCGTGCCGGTTTGAATTACGGTTGGCCCATCGCCACGCATGGGCGCAATTATTCCGGATTGGCGATCCCGGAGGCCAAAGGGGCGAATATGGAAGGGATGGAGGCACCGCACTACGTGTGGGCGCAGTCGCCGGCCATTTCGGGAATGGCGTTCTATGACGCCGAGAGACACCCGCAATGGCGACACAGTCTCTTCATTGGCGCGCTCAAGGACCGCGAGTTGATCCGACTGCAGCTTGATGGCGACGCGATCATTGCCGAGGAGCGGCTGATGGGCGAGCTGGATCTGCGGATCCGCGATGTCAGGGTGGGCCCCGACGGCTACGTGTACGCGCTCACCGACAGTAACGACGGCCTTCTGCTGCGTATTAGCCCGGGCCGGGGCGCAAACTAATGGAATTGACCATGCGAAATTTCACGATCATTTCAGCGCTGTTGGTGCTGGCCGGCTGCCAGTCTTCCGTGCCGTTCGAACCCGTCAGCGACCCCTGCAATTCACTGCAGCATTTGTCCACGGTGGGCACAAAGGCCGAAGAACTCGACCGGACGTCCTTTCCGTCCGGCACTCGCTTCATTACGCCCGATACGGCCGTGACCCGCGACTACCGGCCCGACCGCCTTAATGTGCATATCAACGAGAAAGGGCGAGTCGAACGCATCGACTGCGGTTGATGCGGTTGCGTCGTCAGCCCTGAAAGCCGCCGTGGTCGAGCCATTGTTGCTCCTCGGGCGTGGTATCGCGGCCTAGCAAGCGATTGCGGTGCGGGAATCGCCCGAACCGGCGGATGATTTCGCAATGGTGCTCCGCCCAGCTGGCGGAAGCGGATTCCGGGATCAGGCTGAACAGCTCCACGCAGCGCTCCTGGTCGTCCAGGGATTCGGAATGCATGAACGGAAGGTAAAAGAAGCTGCGTAGCTCCAGCTCGAAGGTCCGGTCGTAGCCGCGCTCGATCGCGTGTCGTGCGACGCTGCGGGCGAGCGGATCGGTGGCATAGGCGTGGCTACTCCCTCGGAATACGTTACGAGGAATCTGGTCGAGCAGCAGGATGAGCGCAAGCGCGCCTTCAGGGCTGGACGACCAGCCCGAGAGTTCGGCGCGGGCCGCGGCCATGTGCAACATCAGGTAGCGTTCCCGGCACTCAGCGTCGAATGCTTCCCCGCCGTTGAACCACCGCTCGGGGCCTGCCTTCTTCCAGAAGGTGACAAGATCCATTGCTTCCGTGGCGGGGCGCTCGCGACAGGTTTCGTGCCACCTTGGATCCGGGTCGCCCTGCGCAGCAAACTGCTGCGCGCGCCGGGGAGATCGCCAGACACCGCCGGCCGCGCCCAACTGCGGCTGTTGCGCATACCAGAACCAGCGGCCGTCGGCATCCTGAGCCAGCCAGTTCCAGCCTTCAGGCGCCTCCGACCACGGCGGGACGCTGCTGCGCGGTTCGTCCATGTCTATGTCCTTACGTGCTCACCCAAGTTCATCATCAGACGGTTCGCCCATGCGAAGATGGCCACCGACGACAGTATGTCGCGGATCTCGCCTGGGGTCATCCCCTGGTCGACCAGCGGCTGCAACGTGCTGGCATCAAAGTCGGCCGGTGCCTCTGTCAGGGCGATGGCGGTCTGCACGATGGCTCGCTCACGCGCTGTGGTGCCCGCCGTGCGCGGGTCGGTAAACACCTGGGCAATCACATCGTTGCGCTTGGCCAACTGCTCGAAGCGTTGTGCATGCACCGAAGTGCAATATACGCAACCGTTGAAACGTGACACGACCGCACTGGCGAGTTCGCGCTCGTGGCGGGCTGCGCCGCCGGGTGCATACATGATGGCGTTGTAGACGAGGCTGCGCTGCTCCAGAAGCTCCGGTGCACGGACGAGCAGCATGTAGTAGTCCGACTCGCGCGCCGTCGGGTGGCTGGTGTCCAGTACGGACGCTTGTTCGGCCGTCAGCGATTCCAACTGCTGAATGGGCAGCCACGACGCCCAGCCCAGCGTCGCATTGGTGTATCCGTTAATCTCCAGCCGCTCACCAGGAGCGGGAAGATGCGCAGGGTGCACGAAGCCCGGGTCTTCGGCCGGCTCCCCGGTGGTCTGAAACCCCGCTCTAGCCAATTGTCCGAGCGCGGACAGACCGACCACCATGCGCGCCTGGTAGCTCACGTAACCCATCACCTGGGCCAGCGCGACCACGTCCGGGACGCTCCAGCCTGCCGCAGTCAAGGCTTGCAGAGCGTTCCGATCTGCCGCTGCCGGCTCCGACGCAAGCGTCGTGGCGTAACGAGCCAGCGTACGCAGTGCGGGACCGGCTTCACTATGGCCGTCCAGCGCGAGCAGATGCCCTTGGGATGCTGCAGTCGTCTTGAGTTGCTCGCGATATTCTTCTGCGAGGGCCGGCGAGCCGGATTCCCGAGCCGTGAGCGAGGCGGCCAGGAGGCGGTCGCTGCGTTGGCTGGTGTGCAGCTGCGGATCGAGAAACGCCAGCTCGTGGAAGGCGTGAGTGGCCTCAACCACCTTTTTTCTGGCGTGGCGCAACTCGTAAAGCCCATCCCCAGGACTTGAATCGAGCAGCTGGTCGATGAGGTCGGTCTTCGTAACTTCCATGATCATGTCGTGTTTTGTTCCTTGCCGGCTCCCCGCTCAGTTCATGCGGGGGGCCGTCTCTTCTACCAAAGGGCTTTCTGCCCACTCATCGCCCATAAGTTCCGGCTCTGCGTAGGCTTGGAGTCGTTCAAAGTGATACTGGATGTCTTCATCCAGGAATAGGCCGCATAGTCCCCGGGCCAGGCGCTGGGCGCCATCACTGATTTGGGGGATATCGCCGGCGACCGTGCCATGCGACAAGGTCGCGGGATAGCAGAAGCAATGGATACGCTCCAGGCCCGGGCACTCCGTGCCTTCGCGTACCTGGAATTCGAACGCCGGCCCAAGGTCGGGCGAATCATTCAGTTCCTGGTCGGATACACCGGCTTGGGGGCGATGGCGGTGTTGCCACAAGCGTATCGCAGGAGCGAAATCGGCAAGCTCGGTGCGCTGCGCAAGGTCGATGCGAAAGCCGGTGCTGAAAACGATGTAGTCAGCGTCCAGGACTCCTTGGGTCGTATTGAGCCGGACCGAGCCGTCGCCGTTCGCAATGGCAGACTGTACCTGTATATCAGTGTGGAAGAAAGCGTTCGGATGCCGGGATACCCGCAGAGTGCTGCCCTGAGGGGGCGGCACTTGTTGCTCGTTGATGTAGTGCCGAAGCTGCCATTTCCAGCGATCAGGTAGTTGCCAGTACCCGTGAGTCATTCCGGGGCTGACAGAACCCTTGCTTTTGTTGACGCGCGGAATTTCCCGCCGCCGAACCAGAAGACGCACCCATTCAGCGTGGCTTTCAAGCGCAGTGGCTGCGCTGTCCATGGCGGAGGCGCCGGCGCCGATGACGACCACGCGTTTATCTTGGAACAACTTCCCATCCCAATGGTCTGCGGAATGCATCCAGCGATCGCGCGGAATATCCGACGCCCAATGTGGCACCCACGGGCCTCCCAGCCCGTCGCGGCCGGTGGCCAGCACGACCCGGCGGGCGCGGAGTTGCTGCTCCTGGTTGGTATCCAGGTCGCGTACAACAAGCCGGACGTAGCCCTTGCCGGTAGGGGTTACACGTTCCACGCGGCGACCGTTCAGCACCTGCGCCTCGGTCACGCAACCATACCAGCGGAGATACTCGGCCCACTGCAGCCGTGGGATCTTATCGAGGGCCTCCCATTCCTGATCGCCGAACTGCGCGACGAACCATGCCCGAAACGTGAGACTTGGGATGCCCAGCGCCGGCCCGGTCAGCTCTTTGGGAGAGCGTAAGGTTTCCATGCGGGCGGTGGTCGCCCACGGCCCTTCGAGCCCGGCCGGCGCCTGGTCTAGGATCATGCTCGGGACCCCTTGAAAGCGCAAGGCCGCCGCCGCGCAGAGGCCGGCCATGCCACCCCCGACGATGACCACGGGCAACAGCGTCTCGCCGTCTTGCTCAAGTGTCGGCATCCAGCTTTTGGGAGGCAGATTCAACAGCTCGAGTTCCTGATGCAGGCGTTGTTCGAGGTGGAGGAGTCCCTTGGGGGACAGATCGGAAGATTTCATGAAGCTTTATGGAATGTTCGGCGGGAGCGGCCGTCTGGCGCGCGGGCAACCGGGTATGTTCGCCCGAACCTTGATTACGTTCAAATACCAACGAACGATGATCAAATAACGGACGGTTGTAAGCGTGGCCGACATGGCGCGTGCGACCCGGCTGCCATACAATTCCGCACATGTTCACCCGCGGTAAATCCTTCTGGTGCAAACGTATGGTGGTCTGGCAGATCTTTTTCTGCCTGACGCTTATCTCGTTTGCGTGCCGCGCAGCGATCCCAGCCGGCTACATGCCGGATTCCGCAGGCCCTCAAGACACGGGCTTTGCGATCACCCTTTGTTCGGGTGGCGGGGCCGCGGGAGTGATGTACATCGATTTCTTCGATGACCCAGACACACCGACCTCTGAGCCCGCTTACGGAATTGCAGAGTGTCCCTATGGCCTCTCGGCGGCAAACAAGCTTCTTGGTCCGCCTGATGGCTTGCTGTTTGTCGCGCGGCCGCCGGATATCGCCATGTGGATGGCCCGGGGCAAGGTTGCACCTCCACATGCCGCTTTTCGGGGCCCGCCGCTAGGGTCACGGGCTCCTCCCCATTTGGCAGGTTGAATATTCCTTGTTTTCAACTGCACATAACCGGGCAATAAAACGTCTGAAGCACCGGTTTGCCAAACCTACGGGAGAGAATCATGGCCCTTTCATCCAAATTTGTCGGCATAGCCGTATCCACCCTCTTCATCGCTGGCGTGGGCCACGCACAAGTCAATGTTCAGGACGCGTGGGTCAGAGCCACCGTACCGCAACAAAACGGGACGGGTGCATTCATGAAACTCACTTCGCCCACGGACGCGACGCTGGTCGACGCGGATTCCCCCGTGGCCGAGCATGTGGAGATCCATGAGATGGCCATGGAGAACCACGTCATGAAAATGCGGCAAATTCCCGGACTGGAGCTGCCGGCCGGGAAAACGGTTGAACTTAAGCCTGGTGGCTACCACATCATGATGATGAACCTTCATGGGCAAGTGAAGGAGGGCGATCAGGTCCCGCTCACGCTGACCTTTGAAGGCTCGGACGGAAAGCGCAGCACCACCGAGCTGAAGGTTCCGGTTCGGCCGCTGGCCAGCGGTGCTCACGGCCAGGGTCATTCGGGCCATGGAGCCGGTCATGGATCAGGCGGCGGCCATGGGCCTGCCGACGGGCATGCGGCGCATGGCAAAGCGCATTGATCAGGAGGCTGCGAATGTCCAGATCGTCAAGGTCCAAGTGCCTGCTGTTGCTGGTTGCGGCGAGTGCCGCGTGGCAGGCCCAGTCGCACGCCCATACGCACGACAACCCGCATGACGGCCCTCACGCCGACCACGCGGCGCATGGTGCGCAGCATGGCGCACAATCCTCTGCCGGTCGCGCGTCCCCAGAGGCTCCCGCCGGCGTATCGGTGAACGATTGCTGGATTCGCGCGATGCCGGCAGGCTTGCCTTCAGCCGGTTATTTCCGCATCGAGAACACCAGTAACTCTCCGGTCGCGTTGGTCGGTGCCGAAGCGCAAGGCTTTGGCAAAGTCATGCTTCACACGCATCTCGATACCGGTGGTATGTCACGGATGGCTCATGTGGACAAGGTCGACCTCCCGCCTGGCGGCGGGTTCGACTTCGCGCCCGGCGGGCATCACCTGATGCTGGAACAGCCTGCAGGGGATCTGGCGATCGGAAGCACACGTTCTCTGATGCTCCGGTTCGAGGGCGGCCGTGCACTCACGGTGCAGTGCGAGCTGCGTCCGCCGTCTGCCATGGGCCACTGACCGGGGGCGGGTGACTCGTTGGCGTTGACCGCCCACTCACCGATGCTGAGTGGTCTGCTCATCTATGCCGCGTCACGTTGCCCGCCCAGGAGCGGCATGACGCGGATATAGACCAGCTGCGCCGCCAGTTCCACCAGCGTCTGTGCCACCACGACGGCCGGCAAGAGCGGCAAGGCCCCTGGCACGGCCAAGGCGAGAGGCAGCACGACCAGAGAGTTACGCGTACCCGCGCTGAAAGCGACAGCCCGTCCTTCGCGGACGGGAAGCCGGAACAGCCTTGCGCCCGCCCAGCCGATTACTGGCGCACAAATCGCAAATGCTATGTACAGAGGCACGATACGCAGAATGACCTCTCCGGCCGCCTCCAGGCGCGGAACAACCGTTAGCGTAATGATGAAGATCACGAGTGCTGTGGAAGGTACGGGCAACATTGCGACCATCTTCTCGAAGCGAGCGGCAGAAGCGCTCGATGTGGCAAGTCGCTGCACCACGGCGGCGAGCAAGAGCGGCACGGCGATCAGCCATATGAAGGCTTCGACAAACGGTCCCGGTTGCATTACGTCCGCTGCGGCCTCGCCGAGGAAAAGGCGTAGATAAACCGGCAACATCAGCATCTGTACGATTAGCAGGATCGGTGTGGCGGCCACCAGTCTGCGCGAGTCGGCGCCACCCACTTGCGAAAAGGTAATCACGTAGTCGATGCACGGCGTGAGCATTACGAGCAGGAAACCCAGTCTTACGAACGGATCGGCGGGGGCGGTTTGAAGCAAGACCAGTATCAGTACCGGTAGCATCAAAAAGTTCACGACCAGCAGGCATGCCAGGAAACGGGGGGCCATGATTTGTCTTGTGGGCCGCGCGAGGGGAAGCTGCATGAAGGTGACGAACAGCATGACCGCCAGAGCAGGCGTGATGGCGGCATCTCCCCAGACAGCCGCCCTCGGCGATGACAGCGCCATGCCCGTCACTGCGGCACAGAAATACGCGGCAATCTGCCATCGTTCGAGAAGATCGCGAAGGGCGACGGTGGACACGAGGGTTCCTGGATGTTGCGTCGAGGCTGGAAGTATAGGAACAAACGGGGTAGTGCCATCATCAGGCATTGCGTCAGCATGCGACAATCGTCGCGACACACGGAACCGATAAGAACGAGATGTTGCGCTACCTCCCATTCCTCAACTGGCCCCGGCTTTCGCTGAAAGGCTATGAGCGGGAATTCATGGCGGGTCTGACCGTCGGGTTGCTCGCGTTGCCGCAGAGCGTGGCTTACGCGGGCCTGGCCGGTATGCCGCTCGTCACCGGCATTTACGCAACCTTGCTGCCTACCCTGGTGGCCTGCTTGCTGGGCGGCACGCCGCGTCTGGCTGCCGGTCCCACTGCGCTGACATGCTTGCTGGTGTATGGCTCGCTCTCCGGTATGGCGGAGCCGGCCAGCGCCGAGTGGGTCGTGCTTGCTGGCTGGCTCGCGCTACTGAGCGGGGTATTGCAAATCGGCCTGGGGGCGTTACGGCAGGGCTGGCTCATGGACCTGGTGAGCTCCCCGGTTCTGATGGCCTTCACTCAGGCGGCGGCCCTGCTCATCATTACGTCGCAGCTGCCCGGTCTACTGGGTCTGGAAACGCTGGGCGAAGCGGCCGATGCCTGGCATTTTCCGTCTGCCTTGCTAGGCGTGGTTTCACTGGCCTTGATACTCGCAGGGAAGAAGCTGCGTCCGTCGCTCCCGACGGTGTTCCTGCTGTTGGTCATCACCGCGGCCGCCGCCTGGTTCTGGAAGTGGAATCAGGCCGGCATCACTGTGGTGGGGCCATTACCTGGGGGCTTTCCCGCCCTGCGCCTCCCATTGTGGCCGGGTCTTTCGAGCGTCTTGAATCTGCTAGTGCCGGCCGTGGTCATTGCTTTGGTCAGCTTCATGGAGACGGCGGCCAGCGCCAGGCTGGATAGCGCCCAGTCCGGCGAGCGCTGGCACCGGGACCAGGATTTGATCGGGCAAGGTGCGGCCAAGCTCAGTGCCGCTCTGTGCGGAGCGTTTCCAACCAGCACCTCATTTTCCCGTTCGGCTCTGAACCTGTTTGCCGGCGCGCGAACCGGTTGGTCGAACGTCTTCTGCGCGATAGTGGTGGCGGCCGTGCTCCTTGTGGGCCTGCCGGTGCTGGCGTGGGTCCCCCGCGCGGTGCTGGCCGCCGTGGTGGTCGCGTCGGTGCTGGGCTTGCTGAAGCTCCACCCCTGGATCACATTGTGGCGCACCTCACGCCGCGATCTGCTCGTTGCCGTGCCTACGCTGTTGGTCACCTATGTGTCGGCGCCGTCGATGTACTGGGGCGTATGCGTAGGCCTAGTGCTCTCGATGCTAATCTTCGTTTACCGGCGTCTGAATCCGCGCATTGTGGAGCTGGGGCGGCATCCGGACCAGAGCCTTCGCGACCGGCATGCGTGGAAGCTCGCGCCACTGCATCCCCGATGCTTGTCACTGCGGCCGGACTGCTCACTCGACTATCTCATTGCGCCGACATTCGAGCGCCGTGTGCTGGAGATGCGCGACGGTCGGGAAGGTATCGCCGCCGTTTATATCTTCATGCAGGCAGTGAACCTGATTGATGCGACGGGGCTCGAGGTGCTGAGTCGGCTCTTCCATCAGCTACGCAGGCAGCAGCTGGAGATACACATTGTCGCGGCCAAACTGGAGGTCGAGCGGTCCATGCAATCCGTCTTTGCCGGAATGGAAGGCTTGCATTTCCATCGCACTGAGCAGGATGCGATCGCATCCATGTGTAGTTTGCGTTGAAGATGGCCTCGGCCTCCGGTATAAAGTCCTTTCGTCGATCACCCCATCGCAAAGGACTGCATCATGATGAATTCCGAGGCAAGGTCGTTCACGAATTTCAGTCGTACGCTGATGGCAGGCCTGGTGGCCGCCACGGCCTTCATGGCGGCGAGCCCGGCCGCCAATGCGGCCGCTCCGGCTGTTTCCCTTGATGTGCCTTATGTGCCCACACCTCGTGAAGTCGTGAATCGCATGCTCGAGGTGGCGAAGGTGGGCAGCCAGGATTTCGTCATCGACCTGGGTTCGGGTGACGGACGTATCGCCATCGCGGCCGTCAAGGACCACGGCGCCAAGGGCGCGATGGGTGTGGACCTCAACCCGGAACGCATCGCCGAGGCGACCGCCAACGCCAATGAGGCTGGAGTGGCCGACAAGGTGGAGTTCCGTGAGCAGAACCTCTTCGACACCGATTTCTCCAACGCTTCGGTGCTCACCATGTACCTGCTGCCGGACGTGAACATATCGCTGCGTCCCAAGATCCTCGATCTGGCTCCCGGTACGCGAGTGGTGTCTCATGCTTTCGATATGGATGAATGGGAGCCGGACCACTTCGAAAGGGTGGACGGCCGCAGCGTCTACTTGTGGATTGTCCCGGCAAAGGTGGAAGGCGGCTGGTCGCTCGAGGGGCCGGACGGCACGCTCCAGCTGCAGCTCGCCCAGGAATTCCAGAATGTATCGGGCACGGCCACCGCTTCCTCCGGAAAGGCGCAGCCCGTTATGGGGAAGCTCAATGGCCATACCATCGAATTTTCAGTCGGAGAAGGGGATTCAGCGGTGCGCTATAGCGGTAATGTCCAAGGCAATACCATGCTCGTGACCGCAGGCGGAGCCAATGGGCAAGGCGCCGGACAGACCTGGAAAGGCAGCCGTCAGTGAGCGGCCAGACCGCAGTCCAGAGCACTCCTTCCATGGCCCGGCAAGCCGATGGGCCGGCCGTTACGCGTGGCTTATCGGTGTGGGATGCCGTCGCCATCCTCGTGGGGGTGGTCGTAGGTATCGGTATCTTCGGCTTCCCGCCACTGGTGGCTCAGAACGCCCCCAATGCCGCCAGCTATATGGGGCTGTGGATTGCGGGCGGCCTCGTCATGCTCGTTGGTGCGCTGTGTTATGCAGAGCTCGGCAGTGCCTATCCCGATGCTGGTGGTGAATATGCTTTCCTGGGTCGCGCCTGGGGCGCTGACGTGGCGTTATTGTTCGCTTGGGCGCGCTGCTCCATCATCCAGACAGGGGCCATTGCGGCCGTGGCATTCATCTTCGGCGACTACGCACATGTATTGATGCCTCTGGGCGAGCATGGGCCGGCCATTTACGCTGCGCTCGTTGTCGCGGCGCTTACGGTGCTGAATGTTCTGGGTAGTACTGAATCGCGCCGGGTGCAACGGGTTCTCACCGTGGCATCCGTATTGGCGCTGGTGGCCCTGGCTCTAGGCGGCCTGATCATGGGCGAGGGCGGGGCAGCTACTTCCGCCGGCGGCGCCGCCCTGGCTGCGGCCGAAAGCAGCACGGCGGGCGCCTCGCCGGGTTGGCGTGAGTTGCCAGGAATGCTGGGCATGGGCATGGTATTTGTGCTTCTCACCTATGGCGGGTGGAACGAGGCGGCCTATTTGTCAGGCGAAATACGCGATGTGGGGCGCAACATGCTGCGCGTCCTGCTGCTTGGAACCGCCATTATCGTCGCCTTGTACGTGCTGGTGAACTTCGCCTATCTGCAAGTCTTCGGTTTGGACGGCTTACGAAGCACACAAGCGGTCGGTGCCGACATGACGCGACTGCTGGCGGGGCCCTGGGCGGCGGTCGTATTGAGTCTGCTTGTGTGCTGCACGGCCCTGAGCACGGTGAACGCCTGCATCTTCACCGGCGGTCGGGTCTATGTCTCTCTCGGTCGCGACGTGCCTGCGCTCAAAAAGCTTGGCGCCTGGAGCGAAACGCGCGAGACGCCGGATAGGGCCTTGTGGCTGCAAGGCATCATCACGCTGGCCCTGGTTCTCTTTGGGGCATACGCCGAAAGCGGCTTGCAGGCCATGGTGGCCTATACCTCGCCGGTCTTCTGGCTGTTCATGCTGCTGACAGCCCTGGCGCTGATTCGCCTCCGGCAACGGGATCCCTCGCACGCGCGGCCGTTCCGGGTGCCGTTATATCCGCTGATGCCCTTGGTGCTCGCTGCAATGTGTTTGGGACTTTTCTGGTCCAGCGTCGTCTATGCCGGGGCCGGATCGCTACTGGGCCTTCTGGTGCTGGCGGCCGGCTTGCCGCTGTGTTGGCTGCGCCGCAGGAAAGTTAGCCCAGGCTAAGCTTTGCATTCTGGTACTGGCGTTTCTTCTCGTACATCGCCAGGTCGGCCCGGCGTAACGTTTCATCCAGCCCGTCTGCCGACGTACATGTCGCCATGCCCATCGACAGGCTAAGCGGTAGGCCGGTGTAATACTGGTTGTTCAGCGCCACCAGCTTTTCCAGGTTCTCCATGAGCAGCTGGCCTGCCGCTTCCCCGGATCCGGCCAACAAGATGATGAACTCATCTCCGCCGGTGCGGGCGGCCTGCATGGGTTTGTCGATCGCCTTCCCGATCACTTCGCCCGTGCGTCGCAGCAGTGCATCGCCCGCGGCATGGCCCAGCTCATCGTTGACGTCCTTGAGATTATTCAGGTCCAGTACGACGGCTGTTATGGGGAAGGGCCCCTTGCGGCGCAGGCGTTCAAGCTCATCGGTGAAGAATGAGCGATTCTTGAGGCCGGTCAGGACGTCATGCTGGCCCAAGTATTCCAGGTAGTTTTCCGCCTTCTTGCGTGCCGTGATGTCGGTGATTGCGGTAAGTGCGTGGTCCCATCGTGCCTCGTGGCCGGGCGCCACCCAGAACTGCATGTGGTTGTAGAGTTTGTCGCCGTTCAGTGCGTGTGTGATGATCTCGCGCTGCTGGAACAACACATCATCCCAACGGTCAATCAACTGCTCTCGACACTGCGGCAACATGTCCTCGGCGAATACGTCATCGAGGCGGCCAAGTAAGGCCGCCTTGTCTGGTGCCTTGAACATCGTAAGCGTGTGGCGATTGACGTCTACCACCCGTATTTCGCTCAGGCAGCGCTCAACAAACTCCGGATGCACGTCAGTAAAGCTGCGGAAATCCACGATGCCGTGATGGCGAAGTTCCTCCAGGAGCGTGCGGATCATGGAAAAATCGGTGACCCAAAGCGAAACGGGTGCGTTGTCGAACAGACCGCGCGCATATTTCTCGCTGGCGGCGAGCCGCTCTTTCGCTTGTTCAAGTTCGGTAATGTCTTCGACGACCACCAATACGCGGTCCCATTGCTCCTGGTGCCCCGGTAGGACTACGCCCTTGAGCAACAGTTGCAGGCGGCGACCATCCAGGGAGTAGTTCACGGTCTGGCTCTGAAAATGACCCTGGCCGGTCCACAACTGTTCCAATTCATTGATGTGGGCCGTATGCATGTCATCACGCAGCACATCATCGAGCCGGCTGGACAGTTCTTCGAACGATGCCGCGCCGTACAGCTTCAAGGTACGGGCGTTGACCCGCAGAAGCCGGATGCTGGCCGAGCAGCGAGCAATACGCGAGGGATCTGCAAGCAGATGCTCGCGCAGGTTGGTCACGCCTTCGGCCCGCCATTGGTCGAAGATGCCCTTTAGGTCGCTATAGTCTTCCAGCCACATGGAAGTGGGGGATACCTCGAAGAGATCGAGGCGCACTTCGGCGGCCATCACATTGGCGGAAGGGATCTTCATAGTGAGTACAGGGCGCGACCCTGATATGTCTGAATGTAAATATTGTAGGCTGAACGTATTACATCCATGCAAAAAATGATGAAGCCCGTATGCGCGAGGCAACACGGGCTTCGAGGGAGGCAGCCGCTGAGGCGGCAACTTTACTAGGTCAGTACAGAACCTCAGGCAGCCATAGTCCGATGCCGGGGAACAGGTACATCAGCACAATGGCCACAATCTGGATTCCCATGAAAGGCAGCATGCCCAGGAATATCTGATTCAGCGTCACGTGTGGGGGTGAGACGCCCTTCAGATAAAAGGCCGACATGGCCACAGGCGGCGACAGGAATGCCGTCTGGAGGTTCAGCGCCACGAGCAGGCCGAAGAACAAGGGGTCAATGCCAAAATGGTTCACCAAGGGCAAGAAGATGGGCATGAAGATCACGATGATCTCCGTCCATTCCAACGGCCAGCCCAGAAGGAAGATGACCACCTGCGACATGATCAGAAACTGTATAGGCGTGAGATCCATGCTCAGCACCCATGCGTTAATGATCTCTTGCCCCCCCAGCAGAGCGAATGCGGCTGAGAAGATGGCGGAACCTACAAACAGCCAGCACACCATGGCACTGGTCTTGGCCGCCAGGTAGACGGACTCCTTCATCATGCCTATGTTCAGACGGCCGTAGGCGAAGGCGAGCAGAATGCCTCCAAACGCCCCCATGGCGGCCGCTTCAGATGGCGTGGCAAAGCCGAACACGATGCTTCCCAACACGGCAGCGATCAGGATCGCCAACGGGAAGAATGAGGACAGCAGCATCTTGAAGATTTCGAGTCGCGCAAACGTGAAGATTGCGTAGAACACGATCATGATGAGCGTCACTACCGCGAGCAGAATCCAGAACCATGTGGGCGCTGGCTCGGAAGGCGGACCGGCTTCTTCCTGAGCTTCGTCGTTGTTGGACCCTGTGGCCTCTTCCGAGGGGGCAGCATCAAAGCCGAGTGCACCCAACGGCTCAGCGCCTTCCGGCTCCGCCAGGCCACCACCGTAGAGATCGCTACCTTCGTCAAAACCGCCGAAGCCGCCCATCTCCTGAAGCCCGTAGTCGACGGTGACGACCGGTGCCGTGACTGACTTATAGGTCAGACCCATGGCGGCGATAAATACGACTGCCGGCAGAAGCACGATGACGAGGTGTCGCAGCAGCGTAGTCATGGGTACATCGAGGTTGCGCTTCCCCTTCATTGCACCAACCAGACCCGGGAGAGCCCTGTTGGAGATGGCGTGCTTGATGCTTTCCGCGAACGGAGGTAGATCTACGCGCCGTTCTTCTTCGGATAGGGGAGGGGCCGACTTGGGCGACACCTTTGCCATGATGATCACGTACAGCACATAGAGACCGGCAAGCATGAGCCCGGGGAAGAACGCCCCGGCATACAGCTTTACCACCGAGACCCCGGCGACGGCGCCGTAGACGATCAGCAGCACCGAGGGCGGAATCATGATGCCCAGACACCCGCCGGCCGTGATGGCGCCTGCCGTCAGCCGCACGCTGTAGCCTGCCTTCATCATGGCGGGCATGGCCAACAGGCCCATCAGCGTAACGACGGCACCCACGATGCCGGTTGCCGTGGCAAAGACGGCGCACGTGGCGATGGTCGCCACGCCCAGCGAACCGGGGATGCGGGCCATGGCCAGGTGCATGCTCTTGAACAGCCGCTCGATGAGGTTGGCGCGTTCCACCAGATAGCCCATGAAGATGAACAGCGGCACGGCAATAAGCACGTCGTTGGTCATCACCGAATAGGCCCGCAGTACCATCAGGTCGAGGGTCTGCTCGATGGCAATCGGCATCGGCAAATGGCTATAGGCCAGGAAGGTGAACATCACGCCCATGCCCATCAGCGTGAACGCGGTGGGGAAGCCGAGCATGATGGTCACCACGATCAGGGCGAGCATGAGCAGGCCTAGATGACCGTTGGTGATGTTCTCCGGTGACGGCATCAGAATTACGATGCCGATCACGATGGCCATCAGTATCGATAGCCCGAACCAGACTTCTTTTCTCATTGTCGGAATCCTTGCTATCGCTGTGTGGCCATGGGCATGTGCGTTGGCGCTTCAACGTCGTCCGCGGTGACCATGCCTTTCAGTTTGTCGACATCGACCTCCTCAACGTCCTTCTCACGGCGGGGCCAGGCGCCTTGCTTCAGGCAGGCAACGCAGTAGACGACTTCGACGAACCCCTGGAACAGCAAAGTGATGCCCGCAATGGGGATGATGGCTTTGAACGGATAGAGTGGCGGCCCGTCTGTCGTAAGACTCGAGGTCTCTCTGATGACAAACGATTCAGCCGCGTAGTAATAACCGGCCCAGCAAAGGGCAATGACCCCAGGAAAGAAAAACAGAATATAGAGAGCGAGGTCCAGCCCGGCCTGCAGGCGTGGGGGAAAGAAGCCATAGAGCACGTCGCCGCGCACGTGGCCGTTCTTTGACAAGGTATAGGCCCCGGCCATCATGAACAGCGTCCCGTACATCATGTTCATGGCGTCGTACGCCCAGGCATGCGGCGCTGAGAACACATATCGGGAGATGACTTCGTAGGTGACGAAGAGCGTAAGCGCCAGGACGAACCAGCCGAAAAATTGGCCAAGCCTGGTGTTCACGCGGTCTATGGTGAGCAACAGTTTCTGCATGAAGATCTACCTGCTACCGATGAGCGGCGCTACTGTTACGCACCCACGGGCTGCCCGCGTGGCGGCCACCCGTGGGGCAAAAAAACACCATCGATGGATATACGATGGTGTTGTTTGTGCTACCGAGCTGGATTAGCTCTTTTGCTGGCGACGCCCGAAGTAGTGGTTGTAAGCCATACGACGGTTGTTGTTGGTGTCCATGTCCCAGGCGAGAGCGCGCTGCGCGAAGGCACGCTGCGATTCCTCGATTTCCTTGAACAAGGGGTTGGTCTTTGCCTTCTCCGCCACGATCTCATCCCACATCGTCAGCTGCTGTTGCAGGATGGTGTCGGGAGTCTTGTAGAACTTGACTCCGTCTTCCTTCTGCAGCCGGATGTAGTCTTGTGAGTAGCGGTCAACGGCCTTCCAGGACATGTCCGCCGACGCAGCTTCGGTTGCGTTGGCGATGATGGCTTTGATCTTGTCGGGCAGGGCGTCGTACTTCTGCTTGTTGAAGATGACTTCAAACGTTTCCGACGACTGGTGGAAGCTTTGCAGCATGCACACCTTGGAAACGTCTGGGAAGCCCAGCAGGCGGTCGGAGGTGGCGTTGTTGAACTCAGCGCCATCCAGCAGGCCACGGTCCAGTGCAGGTACGATTTCGCCGCCTGGCAACGCGTTGACTGCGGCACCCATGGCGGTGAAAAGGTCAATGGCAAGACCGTTGGTACGGAACTTCAGGCCCTTCAGGTCTTCAACGCGCGTGACCGGCTTCTTGAACCAGCCAAACGGCTGTGTGGGCATGGGGCCGTACATCATCGATACGACGTTGATGTCGATGGAGGCGTACAGCTTGTCCAGCAGCTCCTTCCCGCCGCCGTATTTGTACCAGGACAGCAGCATGTTGGCGTCCATGCCGAAAGCGGGGCCGGACGAGAAAAGTGCCAGGGCGTTCTGTTTACCGTAGTTGTAGCCCAGCACGCCGTGACCGCCGTCTAGCGTGCCCTTTGCGACGGCGTCGAGCAGCGAGAACGCAGGCACCACGGCACCAGCCGGAAGCACTTCGATCTTCAGCTCACCGCCTGACATGTCGTTGATCTTCTGGGCAAGGTCGAGTGCGAACTCGTGGAAAATATCCACGGTTGGCCATGTGCTCTGGAAGCGGAAGCTAGTGGGTGCCTGAGCCTTGACGATGGCAGGGAATGCGAGGGAGGCGGCGGCTGCGGTGCCGGCGGCGGCTCCGCCAAGAAAGCGGCGGCGGGACGTTTGCACGGTGGCTTCGGGGGTGCTGACAGGGGTGCTGCTCTTCATCGGTGTCTCCTCTTTGAATTCCATTCTGGAACAGCGTGACAACTTACTTATACTTATTTGGACCAGCGCTGTTTTTATAGGCGAACCCCTGGGGGGCGTCAATGAGGGATACCGAATGTAAACCCGCGCTTTCACGAGATTTGGAATGCCGCTTTGCCATGTGAAACGTAGTGTTGGCGCGGCTTTCAGACGAAAGAGCCCTAGCAGTGTGTGCTAGGGCTTGGTGGCCTGTAACCCCTACAGGCAGGGTAATTCCCGACTCAGATACAGTTGGAAAGAGTCGCGATGGTGCCTGCTAGGGCTGCTGGCGGCGCGCACCACCGCCACGGTGGCGTCCGCTGTTCTGATCTTGCCCTGTACCCACCTGCGTGGCGTGGCCATCCTTTTTGCTGCGGTTTTGCTGATCGCCGTGGCTGCGTTGATCTTCACGGCGTTGGTCATCTGCCTGGGCGTTCTCGCTGGGCCGCTCGGTTGGTTTGTTCATGAAAGCCTCCTGTTGAATAACGAGTTTCGTCCCGTTCCGTCCAGCAATTGCGACGCCTGGGCGAAAAGATCAGTTCAGCCACTTGCACGACAAAAAACCTTTTGCTATAGTTTCGGTCTTCGCGGCGCATTAGCTCAGCCGGTTAGAGCGACGGAATCATAATCCGCAGGTCCCCTGTTCGAATCAGGGATGCGCCACCAAGGAATACACGAAGCTGCCCCGAGTCCGAAAGGATCGGGGCAGTTTTTTTGTTCTCGTAAACGAGAGGTTGGTTCTCATTTAGCGCCCGCTCAGTGCCTTGCATTCACGTAACCGGAGCCGCAGATTCAGCCGCAGACTCATCGACCGTAAGGATGTAGCCGCGCCCGCGATGACTGTGAATGCGAAAGTGATCCGCACACGAACCCGCTGCCGCGTTCAGCTTGCGCCTGAGATTGCTGATATGGGCATCCAGACGCCTCTGCTTTGGATCAGCCGTTGAGGTCAGAGAAACTTCGGCAAGAGAGGTGCGACTCACTACGCGACCAGCGTTACGCATTAGTAGAGCGAGAAGGCTCGCTTCAGCGGCTGTGAGCGCAACAGGCGTTTCTGCGTGCGTAGCGGTACACCGATGTAAATCCAGGCATAGCGGACCCGTACGAATGACAGATTTGCGGGCCCTGATCTGGCCAGTAGATCGCCGTGCGCATTGCCGCATAATCCAGCTTCTTGCAAGCTCGCGCTTATCCGGCCAAGGGGCCGAGGTGGCATGGGGGGCCAACCACAGTGGGAAGGACGATAGGTCAGACGGACGCCCCAGATAGAGCGTTTGTGGAGCGGGCGCGGTGAGAGGTTTGTCGGTAAGGACGTTCAGCGCCTCCAGTCCAATCGTATGCCCAAGGATCAACACATCGGGCGAAGCTAGCCTTAGTTGAGCCGCGAGGTCGGTTTCTTCCGATGCCAGCCATAACCTTATCGGCCCCAGTGCGCCAAATAAAGGCAGGACCTCCGTCATGGTGTGCTCGTCCGCGACCATCAATACCTTCGGGGAATTTGCAGAAAGAGGCATGCAACCAGAAATCAATAGGGGTCGCTAACGTTGCTGCGTAGCGACAGGGTCTGAAGCAGGGAAGGTTCACTCAGCTTTAGGAAGCCATGGAAACCTTTAGAACTGTATAGTTTTTCCGCAACAAATGCAACCCATTCTCGTTCGCATATAGACTTACGTGACTTTTAACACGGCCCGCTTGATAAAGACGGCCGAGCTTCTCTGCGTTCGCGCATTTGCCACTCGAACCTTTGCTGAAAATGACTAACAGATTTGAACCCACTCGCCTTGCCGTCGCTCTGCAATATGTATTAGCTGGCACTGCGCTAACTTTGGTCGGTGTAGCCCACGCGCAGGACGCCATGGTTGCCGAGGATTCCGTGGATACTCTGAGCAATATCGTGGTCTCCGCATCCGGTTTCGAGCAGGCGGTGGAGGATGCTCCGGCGTCGATCACAGTCATACCGCGCGAAGAGCTGGCGAAACGCTCCTATCCCGATGTCACGGAAGCCTTGAAGGATGTGCCGGGCGTAGTAGTAACGGGCGGCGGCAGCAGCAGTGACATAAGCATTCGAGGCATGGCTGCCGGCTACACCATGCTGTTGGTGGACGGGGTGCGGCAGAACTCGCGGGAAACGCGGCCCAACAGCGACGGGGCAGGTATCGAGCAGGGGTGGCTTCCGCCTCTGGAGGCCATTGAGCGTATCGAAGTGATCCGCGGACCCATGTCGTCGTTATACGGATCGGATGCCATGGGCGGTGTAATCAACATCATTACAAGAAAAGTCGCGAAGGAATGGGGCGGCTCAATCCGTACGGAGGGGACCTTACAAGAGGATTCACGTTCGGGAAATATATACGGCGGCAACTTTTATTTGTCAGGCCCAATCGTTGATAACCTGCTTGGCCTGCAAATCTACGGCAATCATTCCCGGCGTAGCGAAGACGAAATCATCGATGGCTTCAATATGCAGGAAATTAGCTCCGGCACGGTGAAGCTGGCTTTGACGCCTAACAAAGACCATGACTTGATGCTGGAAGTGGGACGCACCTTGCAAGAAAGGACATCTCATCCCGGTAAGTCCATGGAGGTCGAAACCTGCAACAGCAGGGGATGCAGCCCAAATGAAGTGTCCTCCAACAAGTACTCGCGCGATGTGTACGCACTGTCCCATCACGGCCGCTGGGGTAGGGCGTCCTCACACAGCTATGTGCAGCAGGAGCAGATTGATAACCCCGGCCGTGAAATGTATTTGAAGAACACGGAAGCAAACTCACAATGGACGCTGCCCCTCGCAGACCATATGCTGACGATGGGCGTGTCCTACAAACTGGAATCGCTTGACGATAACGGCAATCAATATGATCCCACGGTCTCGTCGCTCGAACGCTATCAGTGGGCGCTCTATGCTGAAGATGAATGGAGCATGACGGATAGTTTCGCTTTGACGGGCGGCATCCGGATGACCCGAGATGAAAACTACGGTACTCACTGGACCCCCCGTTTATATGGCGTGTGGCACACGACTGACACCTTCAGCATCAAGGGCGGTGTTTCTACTGGATTTAAGGCCCCGGGTTTGAGGCAGTCCGTGGCTGACTGGGGGCAGATTACCGGCGGCGGGGGCGTGCCAGCCATCATCTTGGGCAACCCCGACTTGAAGCCGGAAAAAAGCGTCAGCCAAGAAATCAGCTTCATGTGGGACAACCGCCAAGATCTATCCACCAGCCTGACGTTCTTCAATACAGACTTCAAAGACAAGATTTCGGAAGTGCGTGTATGCACTGACCCGAACGGCTTGCCGACATGCCATGTCACGCCAGGAGACGACGGCTACAAATTTATCAGTAATCGAGTGAACGTCGACGAGGCCAACATGCGGGGCATCGAGGCCACGCTGACCTGGCAGGCTACGGATCAAATCCGTGTGGCAAGTAACTACACATATACTCGTTCCGAACAGAAGAGCGGTGAGTTCAAAGGGCAGCCTCTGAACAGAATGCCCAAGCATATGTTCAACACGACGATTGACTGGATGCCGAACGACGCAACCGACGTGTGGGCTCGCTGGAACTTCCGGGGTAAGACTTCGGATTCTCTCAGCCGTACATCCATGACGGAAGGAACGCCCTCGTTTGCGTTTTTTGACGCTGGCATGCAGTATCGGGTGAACCGCAATTTATCCCTTGGGTTGGCGGTCTATAACGTGTTCGATAAAGAAGTAACAAGCGACGACTTCGGCGCGGTTTACGACGGCCGCCGCTATTGGGCGAGCGCCTCTTATCGGTTCTAACGCCGGTCTAAGCGCGATATGAGCCTCCAGAGACTGACGTAGTCGGAGGCTCTTTATCTCCTGACTTGTGCCTGAATCACTACATTACATATTAGCCGTTGACCTCGGTAGGGGTCGCGGTTAATCTGCCCACTGGCAAGTGAATATTTAGGTCGGTTATTTGCAGCAGTTAGCACAGCAGTTCGTGCCGATGAGTGCCTTAATACGCCTGGAGTCCTGCCCGAGCATTTTCGCTCAACCCATCCTTAGGAATATTAAATGAGCACTCAGAAAGAATTCGGTATCGTCAAATGGTTCAACAATGAAAAGGGTTTTGGCTTCATCACCCCCGAAGCCGGTGGCAAGGACCTTTTCGCACATTACACGGAAATCGTTGGTGACGGTCACCGCTCGCTGGAAGAAAACCAGCGCGTGGCTTACGTCTCCGGCATGGGCCAAAAGGGCCCGCAAGCCAAGTCGATCCAGGTAGTCTGATCCCGATCAGATAAGCCGCAGCCGGCCGATGTGCCGGCTTCGACTAGATCCCCCATCGGTGTTTCGCCGTTGGGGGATTTTTATTTCCGGCGCCATACCGTTGCAAGCCATGGTTGTTGTTCCCGAGGCAACCCGCTAGGGCGGTAATAGTGTTCGAGCTCTGCAAATCCGGCGCTCGTGACATACTGCCGCCATGTATCCAAATCATAATAGGCGCCATACCGGTCACCGTTCCAGCCTTCCTGATTCCGGCCATGCGGATTTGAGCAGAAGAGCACGCCGCCGGGCTTCAGCGTGCGATGTATAGCGGTCAGTACGCCGGGCAAGGCGGGCGTCGGTACATGGAACAAGACAGCGTTGGCAAAGACCCCGTCGAAGTGCTCAAGTGGCAAGTGAAGGTTCAAAAAATCCTGCTGCCATACTTCGCAGCCTGAATGACGGCGCGCCATTTCAACGAACCGTGCCGATCCGTCGAGTCCCACAGCTTGGTGACCAAGGTCGGTGAATTTCTTTAGATCGCGTCCGGGCCCACATCCCAGATCCAGCACCGTAAACGGCGGCTCAGCAGTGATGTGGCGTAAGAGGGCATCAATGTTCTGGCTGACATCGTGGTCGCGCGTACCCAGCCAAAAGTCGTCGGCATGCCGATCATAATGAGACAGCGTGGCCGCTGTAACTGCCGGAAGATCCTGGTTCATCGCGCCTTCAAATAATTTATGTTCGTTAAAACCCTAAGCTTCAGTCGGATGTTACGACTGGTGTATCCCTTTACATTAGAATACGTTTTTCCTTAACCGATCAGTTGAATGAATGGGTCCGGCAGGTTGAAGTCGCGGTTGCTGCTTCTCTCGTGGGCTATTGCACTTGGCATCGGCGTGCTTGTGGCCGTACAGCTGCTGGAGTCCCGTTCGGCAGTATGGCAGCGTGCGTCCGCCGCCAACACCAACTTGGTGTACACCGTTAGTCGCCTGCTCGAAGACGCCATGCATGGGGCAGACCACGCGTTACTGCATTCAGTGACCATGGTAGAGACATTCGGCACCAATATACAAATCGCAAATGGTGCCAGCATGCGACCCGGTGCTGACCCGGCTCGCCTGCTATTTCCCTCCGTGCCCACCGGGCGCTACGGTATACAGCTTATTCTCGATCACACCGGCGCCATTGTTGCCGCTTCGCGTCCCCCGCCGCCGGGCGAGTGGAACTTCCATGATCGAGATTATTTCCGCATTCACGAAGAGCGAGCTGATGCCGGCCTGCACATTGGTGCACCGTTCATCTCCAATTACGACGGCCAGCCCAGCATAGCGTTGAGCCGTCGGTGGAACCGGCCGGACGGCAGTTTTGGCGGTGTGGTCGTGCAGACCCTCAAGCTTACGGTTCCACACGACCTGTTTTCCAGCTTCGATCTGGGCCCCAAAGGGGGAATAACGGTCTTCACGAGCAATGGAAGCGTGCTGAGTCGTTATCCCTATACGTCTGCACAGGCGGCCGGTGCTACCACGATGGTACAAGGGCTGGATCGCTTCCTTGCGGGGCCCAACGGCAGCTTCATCGGCGGGGCGGCCGTGGATGGCGCTGAGACGCTGCACGTATATCGGCGTCTGGAGTCCTTTCCGCTGATTGTTGCGATGTCCCAAGCCCGCGATGAAATCCTTGGCGAATGGCAAAGCAATGCGCTGCGCCTGGCGGGCGCAACGTTGATGCTCATGGGCGCTTGCGTCTTCCTCGCCTTGCTTGCTGAGCGCCGCATGATGGCACAGCAGCAGGCGGCAACGCGTGCCGAGCAGGCTGAGCGCGAGCTTCGCACCATCGTCGACAGTCTGCCCGTACTCGTGGCGTATTGGGATGATCGCGTCATCAATGTAATGGCGAATATTGCCCATCAGCGGTGGATCGGAAAATCGCCCGAGCATATTCGGGGCCGTCACGCCAAGGACATCTTTGGCGATGCGCTCTACAGCAATGTCGAGCCCTTTGTGAAGGCCGCTCTCGCGGGCGAGCCGCAGCGCTTTGAGTGCGAACTTGCAGATGTGACCGGCCGGCCACGACATGCCATCGTGAACTACATCCCTGACCACCACGATGGCCGTATCAAAGGGTTCTTCGTTACGGTGACTGACATCTCCGAGCGCCGGGCTGCCGAGATGGCCTTGTTCGAAGAAAAGGAGCGCTTCCGCGTCATTCTGGAATCCATCAGAGACGGCGTGATTACCACTGATGGTGAGGGTCACATTTTGTACCTGAACCCGGCGGCGGCCACCATGCTGGG
>JAJUGV010000072.1 GCA_029265795.1 Alcaligenaceae bacterium | reverse complement strand
GGCCTCTTCCTTGGCCTTGCGCTCGGCTTCTTCCTTGGCCTTGCGTTCGGCTTCTTCCTTGGCCTTGCGTTCGGCCTCTTCCTTGGCCTTGCGCTCGGCCTCTTCCTTGGCCTTACGCTCGGCTTCTTCCTTGGCTTTACGCTCAGCTTCTTCCTTGGCCTTACGCGCGGCCTCTTCCTTTTCCTGCTGTCGTTTGCGGGCTTCTTCTAGAGCGATATCAGGGTCCGGCTCGGGCTCGGATTCAGGAACGAGTGGAGTCGTGACGGGCTCCGGCTCAGACAAGGGCTCCGGCTCCGGCAGAGGTTCTGGTTCAGGCGTTGGCTCTGGCTCCGGCTGAGGCTCAGGCGTCACTTCCGGCTCCGGCTCTGGAGCAGGTTCTGGTTCAGGTTCGGGCGTAGGCTCCGGTTCCGGCTCCGGCTCGGGTTCAGGTTCGGGCGTAGGCTCGGGTTCGACCTCGGTCGCCGTCTCTTCTTCGATCGGCTCTTCAGGTTGCGCAGTGGGCGACACACCGTCGGTCCATAATTCCACTTGTACGGGTTGGGGGGTGGTGGGGGTCGACACGAACCCGACCAACATAAAAACGAACAGCAAGGCATGGATACCTATTGCATAGGCGAAGGCCCGCCGCTCCTCGCGCTGTTCCTGCGTGAGGTGGCCTACTTTGTCGGAAGTGTTGCGCTTGAAGACTGACATCACGAGAGAGTGCGCCAGCGCCTAGGGTTGATCGGCTTGTACGCCGCCATGCTGATCCACTAGCAGCCCCAGCCGGGTGATACCGCTGCTGCGAAGCTGATCCATGATCTTCATTACGGTTTCGTAGGGCACCCGACCGTCTGCAGAAATAATCACCGGGGTGTCGGCGGTTAGTATCGACTGAACGTGAGGAACCAGGCTTTCTTCACTAACCGGCTCTAGCTCGTGCCCTGAGTCGCGCAGCCGAACAGAGATAGCTCCGCCTTCATCTACCTGAACTTCGATAGGCTTTACCGGGACATCGGAAGCACGGCCTACTGATGGCAACTCGATAATACCGGGCGTGATCATGGGAGCCGTCACCATGAATATGACGAGCAGTACCAGCATGACGTCGATATAGGGCACGACGTTGATCTCGTTCTTAAGCCGGCGGGTTCTTCCCCCGCTGTTGCGTATAGAAGGCATCAGCGCACCTGGCGTTGAAGAATATTCAGGAACTCGTCGATGAAAGAGTCGAAACGAATCGACAGCCTGTCTATTTCATTGGTGTAGCGGTTGTATGCCACCACCGCGGGAATTGCAGCAAAGAGGCCGATTGCCGTGGCCACCAACGCTTCGGCAATACCGGGAGCGACTGCAGCCAAGGTGGCCTGTTGCATCGATGACAGCCCCATGAACGCGTGCATGATTCCCCACACCGTGCCTAACAGGCCGATATAGGGGCTGACCGAGCCGGCGGAAGCAAGAAAGTTCAGATGCGACTCGAGAATGTCCATTTCGCGTTGGTAGGTCGCGCGCATGGCTCGTCTCGGGCCGTCAAGCAATGCGTCGGGACTGCTGTTCACGCGCCTGGCTTTCATAAATTCGGTCATCCCGGCGTCAAAGATGCGCGCCAGTGCACCATGTTCGTCACGACGGGTCGCGATGGACTGTTGTAAAACCGATAGGTCTCCGCCGGCCCAGAAATCATCCTCGAACCTTTGTGTCTGCTCATTGGCCCGCTTGAGTGCAGAGCGTTTACTGAAAATATAGGTCCAGGAAAGAATGGAGATGGCGACCAGTACCAGCATGACCAACTGCACTGGGATACTGGCATGCAACAACAGAGAAATCAGCGACAGGTCGCTAGTGGCTTGCATAGTTTAGTCCGCGCGTTTCAACAGAGTTTTGATCGTGGGGCCAAGATCGACAGGCCGGAAGCTCGTAGCATCGACACAGCATACTGTGACCGAGGCTTGGCACAGAAGTTCGCCGGCGCATAGCGCACGTTGCGCGAACTGTATGGATGCATGTCCGAGACGTGTGACTTCGGTGTGGATGCTGAGCTCATCATCGAGCCGGGCAGGCCTGCGGTATTGTATTTCAACGTTTTTTACGACGAACAGGCGTCTTTCGGTTTGTGCGAGCAGGGACTGGTCTATGCCAAGGCGGCGTAGCCATTCCGTGCGGGCCCGCTCAAAATATTTGAGGTAGTTCGCGTAGTACACGACACCGCCCGCGTCGGTGTCCTCAT
Organism: Alcaligenaceae bacterium; assembly: GCA_029265795.1. GTDB lineage: Bacteria > Pseudomonadota > Gammaproteobacteria > Burkholderiales > Burkholderiaceae_B > Yanghanlia. Next base: position 12,126 of record JAJUGV010000072.1, on the reverse strand, counting down.
AATATACGCGAATCTGGAGAGTCTCAGCGGACTCCTGGCATTCCATTGACATCGGATTGTCCAAATTTGTAACGCTCCTGGCCGGAGCGTCGAGCATACAAAAACGCTGCCAGGGTTTACCCTGACAGCGCATTGGCGTTATAGAGACTTCAGGATTTCCAGCGTGTAGCCGGCCGCTTTTTCCAAGGGGATTTTCTCCGCTTCAGCTGCGCGACGTGCTTGAATTTCAATCACTCCTTCTTTGAGCCCCCGTTCCCCGATGGTGATGCGTAGGGGAACGCCGATGAGTTCCCAGTCGGCAAACATTATGCCCGGTCGAGTGTCACGGTCATCGAGAATGATGTCGACCCCAGCGTCGCGCAACTCGGCGTACAGTTGGTCGGCAGTGTTGCGGATGGTTTCATTCTTGTGATAGCCCATCGGGCAGATCACCACCTCGAACGGTGCGATGGCTCTAGGCCAGATAATGCCGCGGTCATCATGGTTCTGTTCGATGGCGGCGGCGGCAACACGGCTGACACCAATACCGTAACAGCCCATCTGCATGACTGCCGGTTTGCCGTCGGCCTGAAGGAAGGTGGCATTCAAGGCGCGGGAGTATTTGTCGCCCAGGAAGAAGACGTGACCGACCTCAATGCCTCGTTGAATCCGCAGCGTTCCACCCCGGGGATCGGGGTCGCCTTCTACCACGTTGCGCAGATCGTACGCAGGAACTTCAGGAAGATCGCGAACCCAGTTGATGCCGGAGTAGTGATAGCCTTCGTCGTTGGCGCCGCAGATGAAGTCGCTCATGTTGGCCACGGTGAGATCAGCAATGACTGTCACCGGCTTGCGAGTATTAAGCGGCCCCAGATACCCCGGAACACAACCGAAGTGATCAATAATTTCCTCTTCGGTGGCAAAACGGTACCCGTTTTCGAAACCCGGCAACTTAGCAACCTTTATCTCGTTAAGATCGTGATCGCCACGCAGCAACAGCAGCCAGATCTGCACAGCCGCGCCATCCTCTGAGGGGTCGGTGGCCAGGACGATGGACTTGACCGTATCGCTTAGCGGGCGCCCCAGTTGCTCGGCCACCAATTCGCACTTTGGTGCATCGGGCGTCGCTACTTTCTGCAGCGCCTCGCGCGCGGGTGCGCGTTCTGCAATTAAGCAGGGCGCCTCCGCCAGTTCTATATTTGCGGCGTATTCCGAGTCGGGGTTGTACACGATAAGGTCTTCGCCGGTGTCGGCAATCACTTGGAACTCGTGGCTGCGCGAACCGCCAATGGCACCGGTGTCAGCTGCCACAGGGCGAAACTGCAGACCCAGCCTGGTGAATATACGCATATATGCGTCGTACATGCGGTCATAGCTTTCCTGCGCCGACGCTTCGTCGCGGTCGAAGGAGTAGGCATCCTTCATAGTGAATTCCCGCCCGCGCATCAGACCAAAGCGGGGGCGACGCTCGTCGCGGAACTTAGTCTGGATGTGATAGAAATTCACGGGCAGTTGACGCCAGCTGTGGATCTCATTGCGCGCGATATCGGTAATGACTTCTTCAGAGGTGGGCTGCAGGACAAAGTCACGCTGATGGCGATCTTTGATACGCAATAGTTCAGGCCCGTATTCTTCCCAGCGCTTCGACTCTTGCCACAGCTCAGCAGGTTGCACGATGGGCATGAGCAGCTCGATCGCGCCCGCTCTGTTCATTTCTTCGCGCACGATGTTCTCGATTTTGCGCAGCACCTTCAGGCCCAGGGGCATATAGGTGTAGATCCCTCCGGCTACTCTTCGGATCATGCCGGCTCGTGTCATTAATTGATGACTTTTGACTTCGGCTTCGGCCGGCGCTTCCTTGAGTGTGTTCAGATGGTACTTACTTGCATGCATGGTGGGGATCTCGACAGATACGTATAATCAGATCAATTGTATTGAATTCCAAGAGGTGGCCATGTTGGATCGTGAAGGCTACCGTCCCAATGTCGGCATTATCCTAGTAAATCACAAGAACGAGGTTTTCTGGGGCAAACGTATACGGGAACATGCGTGGCAGTTTCCACAAGGTGGGATCAAGTATGGCGAAAGCCCGGTGCAGGCGATGTACCGGGAACTTCATGAAGAGGTTGGCTTGCTCCCCGAGCATGTGCGCATATTGGGGCGGACGCGGGACTGGCTGCGTTATAACGTTCCGAGCAATTTCATACGTCGTGATTCACGCGGGCACTATAAGGGGCAGAAACAGATCTGGTTCCTGCTGCGCATGATGGGGCGCGACTCAGATGTCAGTCTGCGTGCATCCGATTCGCCTGAATTTGATGCGTGGCGCTGGAGCGAATATTGGGTGCCACTGGACTCCGTTATCGAGTTCAAGCGTGAAGTCTATGCACAGGCGCTCAATGAACTGGCCACGATCTTGTTCCGGCGAAGCCGCGAGAATCGCTACCTGCGTCAACGTGTTCACGGTGTAAAAAAAGCCGGCGCGATGGCGGGCCAAGGAGAGCGGCCACATCAGGCGCAGAATAAGCGTGGCAAAGCGACTGCCACTCCAGATGCACGTCCTTGTAACGACGATCCTACTGCCGACCGTACAGAGCCCATGGCGGAAACTCGGAATAATGCGCATACTGCTGGTTGAAGATGAACTTGAAATGGCCGCCTGGCTGCAGCGTGCGCTCGCCCAGAGCGGCTTTATGCCGGAACATGCCAAGGATGCGCGCACGGCTGAAACCATGCTTCAAGGCGCCGCTTACGATGCGGTGGTAATGGATCTGCGTCTGCCCGATAAGCACGGCCTGATTCTGCTGCGTGAAATGCGTTCACGAGGTGATATTACGCCCGTTCTACTGCTTACCGCCCAGGGTGCCTTACAAGACAGGGTGCGTGGCCTGAATCTTGGGGCTGATGACTTCCTGTCCAAGCCCTTTGCGCTGGAAGAACTAGAGGCGAGGCTTGCCGCATTGGTACGACGTAGTAAGGGAAGGCCGTCATTGCAGCAGCAGTGTGGGCCGCTTACCTACGATACGGAAAGCAAGGCGTTCCTTCTTGATGGGACGGTACTGCATCTGACACCACGCGAGCATGCGGCGCTGGCCGCCCTGATCGCTCGCGCTCGCACACCGGTTGAAAAGCATCAGTTATTTCTAAAAGTCTTTGAGGAAGACAGCGAGGCCAGCCCGGACGCAATCGAAGTCGTACTGCATCGTCTGCGCAAGAAGTTGCATGGCAGCGATATCCAGATCACCACAGTGCGCGGTTTGGGCTACATGCTGGAAAGCGCCGCAACGGAGACGTAGGGGCCACCTATGGCGAAACCCCGGCCGCGCCGAAGCATGCGCTTCTGGCTGCTTGTGCTTCTGATCCCTGGTGTGGTCTTTTTGCTGGTGGTCGATGGCCGCAACGATTACCGTGCGCTGGACCTGCTGATACAGGACGTCTATGACGATGCCCTGTTGGAACCTGCAAAGATTCTGGAAAACAGTATCGATGTCGACCGAGATGGCAAGCTGGTCATCGATCCGCCGTTCTACGTGCAGGCAATGCTAGAGTCGCGGGCAGGGAATCGCAAGTATTACCGGGTAGAGGAAATTGTTCCGCCCTTGCCTTCGCTGGCGGGAGCACCCACCCGTGAAATGACCGGGCAAACGCTCATTGGGATGCCCGGGTTACCGCGCCCGGCCAGTTTGGCAAGCCTTGAAGGCATGCCTGTCATCTATAACGCCATGTACCGCAATGACGAAGTCCGTCTGGTGGCGATATGGCGTGACCTGCATTTCAATGATCAGCGCCGTCAAGTGTTGGTGTTGGTGGGTGAGAGCGTCGATCAACGCCTGCAGACCCGTCAGGAACTCTGGCGCGATAGTCTGTTTCGAGACATACGCATGGTTATTCTGGCCGTGCTGCTGGTATGGATAGCCGTGCAATGGACACTTTGGCCGCTCAGTGATTTGCGCAGGGAGATCCGTTCACGGGAAGTGGACGACCTGATGCCGCTCGATCAGGAGGCGGTGCCCAAGGAGGTCATCCCCTTGGTGAAAGCCATCAATCATCATATCGATCTGTCACGCGAAGTGCTGAACCGACAGGCCCGATTCCTGGCTGATGCATCCCACCAGCTGCGCACCCCTCTGGCCATCATGCGGACCCAGGCTCAATATGCGAGGCGGGAACAAGACGTGACCCGCATGCGGGAGACACTCGATGCCATTATTCAGCAGCTGGGTCGTATGTCACGGCTTACGGAGCAGTTGCTGTCGCTTGCTCATGCCAGTCGCAATGATCCCACCCCGCAGATGCCGGTCGAGCTGGCGGCGCTTGCGCGCGACGTGGCCTTGCTTTATTTGCCACTTGCTCGCGAGCGGCAGCAGGACCTGGGCTGGGTGGATGCGACGGAGCAGGGTGATAACCATGGCGGCGAGTCGATCTGGGTGATGGGCAGTGATGCCGAACTTCATGAATCAATCGCCAATTTGGTTCATAACGCCATCAATCATGCGGGGGAAGGGTGTTCTATCACCGTGTCGGCCGGCTCGGACGGCGAATACGCCTGGGTCAGTGTCTGCGATAACGGTGTAGGCCTGGAGCCTGCTCTACGGGAAACGGTGTTCAGCCGCTTCGATCGAGGCAGCACTCATAAGAAAGGGATGAGTGGGGGCGGCTCCGGTCTGGGGCTCGCGATTGCGCTTGCTTATGCGCAACGAAACCGGGGAACCATAGTTTTGCAGGACGGGGAACCCAACTCACAGGGCGGTGTCGGCCTGTGCGCAACTTTGAAGCTGCCTGCCTATCAACCGGAGAAAGACTCCTGAAAATGAAGACCACCCGGCCTCGGGCCGGGCGGTCGTGACGTTAGGCTAATTGCCAAGTGTTAGCTTCAGACCTTGCGTAAGCGCTGGATGAGGCTGGAAGTATCCCAGCGATTCCCGCCCATCTGTTGCACGTCCGCATAAAACTGGTCCACCAGTGCCGTAACCGGTACGCGTGCACCATTGCGCTTAGCTTCATCCAGCACCAGCCCGAGGTCCTTTCGCATCCAGTCGACTGCGAATCCGAAGTCGAACTTACCCTCGATCATAGTGCCGCCACGATTCTCCATTTGCCAGCTTTGCGCGGCACCCTTGTCGATGACATTCAGCACCTTCACCATGTCGAGACCGGCAGCCTGACCAAAGGCAATCCCTTCTGACAAGGCTTGAACCAGGCCGGCGATACAAATCTGGTTCACCATCTTTGCGAGTTGCCCGGCGCCGGAATCGCCTAGCAAGGTGACCGCCTGAGAGAAGTTCATTGCCAGGGGCTGCATGGCCTCGAAGTGTTCAGCGGTGCCGCCACACATCACTGTAAGCTTGCCGTTTTGAGCGCCGGCCTGGCCACCGGACACGGGTGCGTCCACGAAGCCAATGCCTTTTTCGCGGGCAATAGCGAACAGCTCGCGAGCTACTTGAGCGGACGCTGTCGTGTGATCAATAAAGATGGTGCCGGATGCCATGCCGGCGAAGGCTCCGTCGTCTCCCAACACTACGCTACGCAGATCGTCATCGTTGCCGACGCAGCAGAACACGAATTGTGCGCCCTCTACGGCGGCGCGAGGTGTGGGCGCTGACTTACCGTTGAACTCTGCAACCCAGGCCTGGGCTTTTGATTCTGTACGGTTGTAGACAGTAACGTCATGCCCAGCTTTGGCCAAATGACCGGCCATAGGAAACCCCATGACGCCGAGGCCGAGAAATGCGACTCGCACGGGGGATTGCGCTTCGTAATCGCGGGTATTAATGGAAGACATGGACGCAGCTCTCCTCTTTTTGGTTGATAGCCCTGAGAGCGTAGCTGCCGCATTTGCGAAACGCCACACTTAAGGGCTCTTAATGGTGTTATTGACCCGCAGAAAAGAGTAACGCATTTGGGCGGAAAAAGTTCAGGCGCCACAAGGGCGCCTGAACTTAGTTTTCGATTTCGGCTGTTATTAGCCTTCGTCGACGAAGGCTTCTTCGCGTTTCTTCTTGATAGAGGGCAGGGCGACCAGAGCGACCAGAATCACAGCCATCACCAGCAGCGACAGCGACAGCGGACGGGTCACGAAGGTGGAGTAGTCACCGCGAGCCAGTAGCAGCGCCCGGCGGAAGTTCTCTTCCATCATGGGCCCAAGCACCAGGCCGAGCAATAGTGGCGCCCCTTCGCATTTCAGCTTGGCCCATATATAGCCAACCAAACCAAACGCTGCCGTCACCCAGATGTCGAATACGTTGTAATTCAACGAATAGACCCCGATCGTGCAGAAGACCAGAATGGCCGGGAACAAGATTCGGTAGGGAACCGTCAGCAGTTTGACCCACAGGCCGATCAGCGGCAGGTTCAGAATGACCAGCATCAGGTTACCGATCCACATCGACACGATCAGACCCCAGAAGAGTTCGGGGTGGCTGGTCATGACCTGCGGGCCGGGCTGAATGTTGTGGATGGTCATCGCACCGATCATCAGGGCGGTCACGGCGTTACCGGGAATACCCAGAGTCAGCAGCGGGATGAACGAAGCCTGCGAGCCGGCGTTGTTCGCCGATTCGGGGCCGGCCAGACCGGCAGGGTGGCCCTTACCAAAGCGCTCAGGCTCCTTGGAGATTTTTTTCTCCATAGTGTAGGAGGCAAAGGACGACAGAACGGCGCCACCCCCCGGCAGAATGCCAAGCGCACAGCCAATCGCGGTACCGCGTACCACTGCAGGCCAGGCCTCTTTGAATTCCTGTTTGTTCGGATAGAGCGTGCCCACCTTGGAGTCCACCGCAACGCGTTGGTCGCGCAGCTCAAGGTTGGTCATGATTTCGGAGAAACCAAACACACCCATGGCCACAACGGCAAAGTCGATGCCGTCTTGCAGCTCAGGAATGCCGAAGTCGTAGCGGGCAACACCCGAGTTCACGTCGGTGCCGACCATACCCAGCAGCAGACCCAGCAGAATCATGCAGATGGCCTTGGGCAGCGAACCGGAGGCCAAAACCACGGCACCGATCAGGCCCAGCACCATGAGCGAGAAGTATTCGGCGGGACCGAACTTAAATGCCACTTCCGCCAGTGGGGGTGCGAAACCGGCAATCATGATGGTGGACACACAGCCGGCGAAGAACGAGCCCAGGGCTGCGATCGCCAGCGCGGCACCCGCGCGGCCGTTCTTGGCCATCTGGTGGCCATCGAGTACGGTCACCACCGCAGAGGTTTCACCGGGCAAGGCCACAAGAATGGCCGTGGTCGAGCCCCCATAGGCGGCGCCATAGTAAATACCGGCAAGCATGATGAGGCCGGCAACGGGCGGCAACACGTAGGTAATGGGCAGCAGCATGGCAATAGTCGGCACAGGGCCGATGCCGGGCAGCACGCCAATCAGTGTTCCCAGTAGACAGCCCAGCAAACAGTACACCAGGTTTTCTAGTGATACTGCTACGGAAAGTCCAAGAACCAAGTGTTCTAACAATTCCATTTATGGCTCCCTACTTAGACAAAGCTCGGCCAGAGCGGGAAAATAAGGCCCAGGCCCTTGATGAAGGCGAGCCACACGAACACAACTAGGAAGATGCCGGTTGTGACGGCGACCTTCCAGCTGAACTCGTGGCTGGCAAGGCTGCTCAGGACGACGAGCAGGAAGACTGTCAGGTAGATACCCAGGATGTTCAGGACAACACCGGCAAAAACGACAGAGCCGATGATAATGAACAGAATGCGGAAATCGAATCTTTCAACTTCCGTAGCTTCTGCTTTTTCCTTGAGCGCCCCGATGGCTACTGTGGCACCGAGCACAGCCAGGCAGACGCCCAGCCAAAAAGGAAAGTAGCCCGGGCCCATGCGGGCAGCCGTACCCATCGAGTAGTTCGTGGCGCCGAGAGCAAAGCCTATCCCCAACGCTACGAACATGACTCCGGACCAGAAGTCCTGCTTATTTCTAAGCTGCATGTTGATGAACCTCTTCTGCAAATTGATTGAAGACGCCTTGTCCGGATGTGGCTTGCTCGGTAATGGCCGGCCCCAGAGCTGTACAGGGCGTCGCTCAAAAGGTGCCGAATGGTAATTGACGAGATGGCGGCTGAAAACCCGACACTCAGCGTTTGCGCACAGGGTTTTCCCTTGTGAGCCGAGATTTTTTGTCATTTGGATGACAATTGCGTCGTTTTATTGGGCGAATTGAAAGAAGATTGAAAGGCTCTTGAAAAGCAGGTGAAAGGTTATGATGCTGATCTCTATCCACTTGCCTCTATCCACTTGCTCCAGGGATGGTTTACGATAACGCCATGTTGGAAGATCTCGATTCTCTCGCAGCCCGTTTAGGGCAATTGGTGCAATTCACCAAGCAGCTTCAGTCTGAGCGCGCGTCGCTGCAGGCGCGCATTAACAGTCTCGAGCAAGAGCGCAACGCATTGCGCGACGAACTTAAGCGGCGCGAAGCTGAATTCGACGAGCTCGCCCAGAGCAGTGCCGACCATCAGGCGCGGCTGGATATCGCGCGCGCCGAGGCCGATAGCATTCGTATTTCGATGCAGACCGAGGTCGAGCGCGCAAGCGCGGAACGCGAGAACCTGCGCCGGCAACTGGCAGCCAGTCAGGCAGATTCGTCGCGCCTGAAAGCTGTGGCGAGTCAGGCCCAGCTCGAGATTGACTCGATACTCATGCGCCTTCCCGGCGCTCCGCAGGAGTGATATCAATGGAACGTGTAGACGTATCCATATTGGGCCGTGATTATTCGCTGGCATGCGTGCCTGCGGAAAAAGACGCCTTGTTGGAAGCCATCCGTTTGGTCGATCAGCGTATGGTTGCCATTAAGAACGCCGCTAAAGTGTCGGGCAATGAGCGCATAGCAGTGATGGCGGCCATTCAAATCGCAGGGGAGCTTCTCAGCATGCGGGCGCCTAGCGGCCCATTGGCCAACGTGGCGGTCGGAGATTTCAAACGCAAGATCGAAGACATGCACAATATGCTCGACCAAGTTGTTGGGCTGCCCGGTCAATCCAGGTAAAATACCTACAAGGTTGCAAATCACATAAGTGGCGCGGGTGCGGCACTTACCAGTTTGTCCCTGCAGTGTTCGTGACTTGGCCATACATTCCTTGAACCAATGCTAATGGCATAGGTTGCTGGATTGGTCGGTGGGCGAGATCTCCTCCTCGCGTGGAGAACCCGAAGCCGTCCTGATGGCGACCACCTTGAACCTCCGGTTCAGGATGCCGGCCTAGACGGCACATGCGGGGCATTTTTCGGAAAAGCTCGTACTGGTTACGAGCTTTTCTTTTTTCCGGCTTGTATTTCTAGGCGCGCACTCACTCTTAATATAGTGTTTCAGTATGCTGCTTTCGTACCGCGTGGGCGTCAGGCGGGCGGTACACTGGGCGCTTGTCTTTCAACGGACGGAGTGCCGCCCATGAACTTCACTTTCACACCCTATGCGCGCGCAGGCGTCATCGCAGGCGTCATGTCAGGTTTCTTGTGTCTGGCGCTCGCCATGCTTCTTTCCAACCCGGCAAGGGCCGATACGGAAACTTCGGCCAAGGTCAAATATCCCTACGCCAGTCTGCGCGCCGAAGCCGTTACAGAGGTGCCTCACGATACGGTGCGAATTACCTTGGCGGCCGAGGTACGCGATACCGAACAGGCTGAGGTCGCGGCCATCCTGACGCGCACTATTGACAGCGTAATGAAGCAGGTCAAAGGTCGGGAGGGTGTCAAGGTGTTTAGCGGCAATTACCATGTCTGGCCGATGAACGATCGGGACGGGCGTATTTCAGATTGGCGTGGCCGTGCAGAGGTGATTCTCGAATCCATGGATTTTGAGGCGGCGTCACGTTTGGCTGCCGAGGTGTCTGACCGCATGCCCATCAGCAACCTGTCGTTCTCTGTCGCACCCAAAGAACGGGCGCGTCAGGAAGCTCTGCTCCTGACTGAAGCGGCGCACGCGTTCCGGGAAAGAGCGCAGGCCCTAACAGAAGCGTTCGGGTATGAGTCATACTCAATCCGTGAGCTACAGCTCGGAGGGGCAGGCGCCGCATATCAGCCGGAGGGCCGCCGCATGATGGCCATGGCCGCTTCTGATGCTGCCGTCGGTGTCCCTCTTGAAGGGGGTACGGAACGGATCAGCTTGTCTGTTCAGGGTACGATCTTTCTGCACTCTTCCAAAGAATAAGGATGCCGGCAACGATCATGGGGATGGAAAGAAGTTGACCCATGGACAAGCCGCCAACCAGCAATCCTAGGAATGCATCGGGCTCGCGCGTGAATTCCACCAAGAAACGCGCGACGCCATAGCCGGCCAGGAACACGCCGCTTACCTGACCTCGCCGGCGCGGCTTACTTGAATACCACCACAACAGGGCGAATAGCAGTAGCCCTTCAAGTGCCATTTGATATAGCTGGGACGGGTGACGGGCGGCCGCATCAGCATAGGGAAATACCATGCCCCATGGGAGATCGGTGGGGCGGCCCCACAACTCGCCATTAATGAAGTTTCCCCAGCGGCCCGCCGCCAGACCGAGCGGCACCATCGGTGCGATGAAGTCGGCCACGTCTAGCAAGTGGCGCCCCCGACTGTGCGCATACCATAGTAATGCGACGATGACGCCCACCAGGCCGCCATGAAACGACATGCCGCCTTCCCACAAATAGAAAATTTCGAGTGGATGAGCTAAGTAGTAGCTGGTCTTGTATACCAAGGTGTATCCGAGGCGACCCCCTACGATTACACCGATAACGCTGTAGAAGATGATGTCTTCGAGATCTCGCAGAGTGAAAGTGCTGCGTCCCTGACGGATCCGCCTGCGGCCCAGCAGCCATACGGCGGCAAAACCCAACAGATACATTAGCCCATACCAATGGACAGCGATCGGGCCAATTTGCAAGGCGACAGGGTCAAACTGAGGGTGTTGCAGCATGTCGAGTCCGAAGTGATCAGTGTAGAAATATGGTCGATAATACTCTTAGCTTGTCTCTGGCAAATCGCTGCCTCGCCTGCGTACCGCGGAACGGGTAAAAAGCAGGATGCTAATCAAACGGAGAGTGTGCTTTGATGAAAGTTCGTGGTCTGCTTGTATCGGGGCTGCTGATGTGGGCCGGTATCGCCCATGCGAATGATGCCGGTGTGGCGCTGGCTCAGCGTAGCGTCTGTCTGGCCTGTCATCAAGTGGATACCAAGCGCGTAGGGCCGAGTTTCCGGGATATCGCTCTGCGGTATGCAGGGAATGAGGGTGCTGCCGAGTATTTGGCCCGCTCCATCCGAGATGGGAGTCGTGGTTTATGGGGGGCCATCCCAATGCCGGCCCAGCGCCATGTAGACCCGGCCACGGCATTGCTTCTTGGGGAATGGATACTTTCGCTTGCCCCTGACGCACAGAAGGCCGACCAAACATCCGTGACGGGAGCCGACTCATGATAGAAACTGCCATTCTGGGCGGTGGGTGTTTCTGGTGCACGGAAGCCGTGTTCAGTAGAGTGCGAGGTGTGACTGCAGTGGTGCCGGGTTATTGCGGCGGCCATGTCGAACACCCCGACTACTACTCGGTGTGTACGGGAACAACTGGGCATATAGAGGTCGTGAAGGTCGATTTCGCCCCGGAAACTATCGATTACGCCACTGTGTTGGAAATCTTCTTTGCCACGCATGATCCCACAACCCTCAATCGGCAGGGGGCTGATGTCGGCACACAATATGCATCGGTGATTTTTTATCAGGACGAGCGGCAAAAGGCGGTGGCTGAGCAAGTGATGAAGCAAGTTCAGCAGCACCTGGGAGCGCCGGTAGTGACCGACCTTCGTGCCCCAGCCACCTTCTGGCCGGCAGAGGTGGATCACCACGACTACTATTCCCGTAATCCTGAACAAGGCTATTGTGTCGCAGTGATAGAGCCCAAGCTGGCAAAGTTCCGGCAGCGTTATACCGAGTGGCTGAAATAGGGCAGATCTTGCACGGGGATACTGCGAAATCTGGCCTTGCGTGGTACGCGTATTTTCCGGGGCTTTCAGGGTCCGTTTGCATGTCATAAAATATTCATGCTATAGTTCGCTTCCTCGCTGATCGAGACCTAGGGTTTTCCCGGTTTTATCGGTGGTGCAGTGACCGTGTCACGCCAGCAGGCGGCGCGAGTCCGGCCAACCGACTTTCAGCGAGCGGGCCGATCGGTC
>JAJUGV010000039.1 GCA_029265795.1 Alcaligenaceae bacterium | reverse complement strand
TCGGTGAGCTCGAACAGATCGGGCTCGATGTGCGCTCGCGTTTGCGGATCTCCGCCGCCTGCCCGCTGATCTTGCCGTATCACGTTGCCATCGACCAGGCCCGCGAGGCTCGCAAGGGCGACGGAAAGATCGGCACAACAGGCCGGGGTATCGGTCCGGCGTACGAAGACAAGGTCGGACGCCGCGCCTTGCGCGTACAAGACCTCTATGACCCGGCAGCCTTCGAAGCAAAGCTGGAAGAGGTGCTCGATTTCCATAACTTTGTGCTCACCCAGTATCTGGGCGCACAAGCCGTTTCCGCCGCTGAGGTGCTCGACCAGGCAATGGGTTTCGCCCCCGAACTGCAGCCCATGGTGGCAGATGTCTCTCATGAGCTGTATCAGGCTTCCAAAGCTGGTGGGCGCTTCCTGTTCGAAGGCGCACAAGGCGCACTGCTTGACGTCGATCATGGCACCTATCCCTTCGTGACGAGCAGTAATTGCGTGGCTGGCGCGGCTTCGGCCGGTGCCGGTGTGGGCCCACAATCGCTGGACTACGTGCTGGGTATTGCCAAGGCGTACACCACTCGTGTCGGCTCCGGCCCGTTCCCCACGGAACTCACCGACGACATCGGTGCAAGACTGGCGTCCGTAGGCAAGGAGTTCGGTTCCGTCACCGGGCGCCCGCGTCGTTGCGGCTGGTTTGATGGCGCCGCCATGAAGCGATCCGTCATGATCAACGGTATTAACGGTCTGTGCATCACCAAGCTCGACGTACTCGACGGCCTGGAGACTATCAAGATCGGGGTGGGCTATCGTTATCGTGGCGAGTTCCTCGATGTGCTGCCATATGGCGCCGACGCCGTCACCGATGCCGAGCCGGTATTCGAAGAACTGCCGGGCTGGACCGAGGTAACCGCCGGCGTCACCGAGTACGACAAGCTGCCGGTGAATGCGCGCCGCTACCTCGAGCGTATCGCCGAAGTGTGCGATGTGGCGATCGACATGGTCTCCACCGGGCCGGACCGTACTGAAACCATTATGTTGAACCAGACCTTCAAGGTATGAACCCAGGGGAAACAAGAAGCATGAACCTGCCCGCCAATACCGACCGTGACCACTGGGTGTCATGGGATCAATATCATTCCCTGATCGAGCGCCTCGCGCTGATCGTCCATGAATCGGGCTGGAAGTTCGACAAAATCCTGTGCCTGGCCCGGGGTGGGGTGCGCGTAGGTGACATCATGTCGCGAATCTACGACGTTCCACTGGGCATCCTGGCCACCAGCAGCTACCGCGAAGCGGCGGGCACTGTTCAAGGCCAATTGGACATCGCGCAGTTCATCACCATTACGCGCGGTACCCTGGACGGCAAGGTGTTGCTGGTTGACGACATGGTCGACACCGGGTTGACCTTCAGCCGGGTGCGCGACCACCTGGTGGCACAGTTCCCGGGAATCGAAGAGCTGCGTACCGCGGTGCTGTGGTGGAAGGGACACTCCCAGGCCATACCAGACTACTACGTGGAAAAGCTGCCTACGAATCCCTGGATCCATCAGCCTTTCGAAGATTACGATAGTATCCGCCCGCACCAGCTCGAATCCTGGACGCGCAAGGGCAAGCGCTGACACAGCGCTACATTGACTTTCATAATGCGCTCGGGCTAGAATTTACAGTTATCCCGTTTCGTACCAATCTATATACAAGGCCAAGGAATACATGCCTATCGTTCGTCTGAAGGAAAACGAGCCGTTTGAGGCCGCTTTGCGCCGCTTCAAGCGCACCATCGAGAAAACCGGTCTCCTGACCGAGCTGCGTTCGCGCGAGTTCTACGAGAAGCCTACCGCTGAGCGCAAGCGCAAGCATGCTGCCGCGGTCAAGCGCCACTACAAGCGCATCCGTAGCCAGCAGCTGCCGCCGCGCCTGTATTGATTGATCCCTGAATCCTTCATACAGGATCTTCTCGCTCGGGTCGACGTCGTGGACGTCGTCGGGCGATATGTGCAGCTGCGCAAGGGTGGGGCGAACCTGCTGGGACTCTGCCCCTTCCATAACGAAAAATCTCCATCGTTCACGGTCAGCCCGACCAAACAGTTTTATCACTGCTTCGGTTGCGGCGCGCACGGAACAGCCATTTCCTTTCTTATCGAGCATACCGGGGCCAGTTTCCCGGAAGCAGTGCGCACGCTCGCCGCAGAGGTCGGCATGGCCGTACCGGAAGCGCCTCGTTCGCCCCGCCAGCGCCAGCTCGATAAACAACGCAAGCAGGAAGTCTCCCGGCACGAGGCCGCGCTGGAATCCGCGCGCCGCCATTATGCAGGCAACCTGAAGCGATCAGCCAAAGCCATCGAGTATCTGAAGGGCCGTGGCCTGAGTGGCGAGATAGCGGCACGTTTTGGACTGGGATGGTCGGGCGAGGACCGCCGGGGGCTTGCTGCGGTATTTCCGGATTACGAAGATGCGTCGCTGGTAGAGACCGGCCTCGTCATCGAGTCGGAAGACGGCCGACGCTATGATCGCTTCCGCGAACGGATCATGTTTCCGATTCGCAATGCGCGTGGCGCACTGGTCGGGTTTGGCGGCCGCATTATCGGCAAGGGCGAGCCCAAGTATCTGAACTCACCCGAAACGTCGTTGTTTTCCAAAGGCCGTGAGCTTTACGGTCTGTGGGAAGCGCGGGGCGCCATCCGCAAGGAGGGCTGCGTATTGGTCGTGGAAGGCTATATGGACGTGGTGGGCCTGGCCCAGCATGGTGTCGAGAACGCCGTGGCCACGTTGGGTACCGCGACCACCCCAGAGCATGTGCAGAAGTTGCTGCGCGCCAGCGACAAGGTGGTGTTCAGTTACGACGGCGATAAGGCCGGGCGTAAGGCGGCCTGGCGGGCCCTGCAGGCCTGTTTGCCGCAGATGCGCGACGACGTCTCCGTCCGCTTCCTGTTCCTGCCTGCCGAGCATGACCCGGATTCGTATATCCGCGAGCATGGCGACAAGGCGTTTCGGGCCGCCATGGAGTCGGCGGTATCGCTGTCACGGTTCATGCTTGACGAGCTCGCTTCGCATCATCGTCTCGATGAGGCAGAGGGAAGGGCGGCATGTGTGCACGAGGCACTGCCCTTGCTGGCAAGCTTGCCGGAAGGCGCTTACCGGCTGCAGGTAGAGAGAGAATTCGCTCAGCAGGTGCTGCTGACGCCTGAGGAATTGGCTGGATTGCTGGAACGTGCGAGGTCAACGCGTACGCACGATATTGCAAGGGCGATGCCGTCGCCGGCGTCAGTATCGAGTGCGGGATCGCAGCGTCCTGATCCGGTGTCGGGGCCTGGCCCCGATCACGCCTTGATGGATGATGCGGTATGGGAACCGCATGGTATCGATGTGGCGCCGGATGAGCCGCATTATCCAGACTTCGGTGCACCGCAATTCGACCGTGCGCCGGAAGCGGGATACGGTGGGCGAGGGGGAGCGGGGGCGCGTAGGGGCCGGACCAAAAATAGCCCGACACGCCATACCGTGACTCCCATGGCGAAGCAGCTGTTGCGGCTGCTTATCGCGCATCCCGCGCTTGTTGACACATTGGGTGACCAACAACTTGAAATTTTGGAGCGTGGCCCGCATCTAAGACTTGTACGTGAATTGATTGCGCTTGCCGTTGCAAGCGGCGCTCGCCACGCAGGAGCGCTGTTGCAGGCAGCCGAACCCGAATCCGATCTCGAGCAGGTGTTGTCGGGGCTTGGGCCACAAGTGCTGGCCGAAGATGACCTGCCCGATCCGCAGGGGGAATGGAACGACGCCCTCAGACGCATCGAGCTCGATATGATCAAGGCGGAACAGACCGCGCTGGCGCAAGGGGGCTTACGCAACCCGGCCGATCAGCAGCGTTACCAGGATCTCAACCGCCGCCGCATCCTTCTGGAGTCTGGCGGTTCACGCAAACTATTGTAAAATGGAACGTTTCTCGGCGCATCCGCCTATGCCTTGCGCAAACAACCTTCCTTTCGAAGCAACGAGCCGTGGCCTCGTGGCCTTCCAGTGTTTTTGCGTCTACGGAAAGCGATTATGACCAAACTTACCCGTGTTTCCCCCGAAGCGACTGAAGTCGCCAAGAAAACCAAGACTGTGGCGGCGACCCGCGATGTCGATGCTATCGCAGTGAAGGTAGGGGAAGACGCCGAGGGTGGCGCGCCGGCCTCGAAGACCGCTGCGAAGAGGACGGCGGCCAAGAAGACCGCCGCCAAGAAAACCGCTGCGAAGAAGACTGCCGCAAAGAAAACGACGGCGAAGAAGGCTGCTGCCAAGCAGGCAGGCGCCGGTGCCGCCGCGCCCGCGCCTCGCGCCAGCAAGTCCACGGGCCGCCGCCCGGGCCGTCCCGCCAAGAATGCCAATGCCGATAACGATGATTTCGTCGATGACGACGGCAATGAAGGCGAAGTGATCCCGGAACTCAAGCCTCTTCCCAAGCGGGGCGACAAGCGGGCCAAGGGCGAGAAAGACGTCCCGGCACGCAGCCAACTCACGCCTGAAGAGCAGGAAGCCCGCCGTAACCGCCTCAAGGTGCTCATCAAGCTCGGCAAGGATCGCGGCTATCTCACCTATGGCGAGATCAACGACCACCTGCCCGACGACCTGGTCGATGCGGAAGCCATCGACGGCATCATCAGCACGTTCAGCGACATGGGCATTTCGGTCTACGACCAGGCCCCGGATGCCGACACCCTGCTGATGAGCGACGCCACGCCAGTCGGTGCCAGCGACGACGACGTCGAAGACGAAGCCGAAGCCGCTCTCACCACGGTGGATTCCGATTTCGGTCGTACCACTGACCCGGTGCGTATGTACATGCGCGAAATGGGCACAGTCGAGCTGCTGACTCGCGAGGGCGAAATTGAAATCGCCAAGCGGATCGAAGACGGCCTGAAGCACATGGTCATGGCCATTGCAGCCTGCCCGACCACGGTCAAGGAGATCCTCGACCACGCCGACAAGGTGCGTGAAGGCACCATGCAGATCGACGAATTCGTCGACGGCCTGATTGACGAAGAAGGCGAGGATTACGCAGGCTCCGGCGTTACCCGCGAAGAAGACGACGACGGCCCCGCCGGCGGCATGAGCAGCAAGCAGATCGAATACCTGCGCAAGAAGGCGTTGAAGAAGTTCGACGTCGTCCAGGAATGGTTCGACAAGATGCGCGAAGCTTTCGAGGCGGAAGGTTATGCGTCTTCGGCTTACACGGAAGCCCAGGAAGCCATTCTGAATGAACTCATGGGTGTACGCTTCACCGCCAAGATGGTGGAGCGGCTGGCCGACGCCATGCGCGTGCAGGTAAGCGAAGTACGCCGCCACGAGCGCGCGATCATGCAGACTTGCGTGGATCGTGCCGGCATGCCGCGCAGCCACTTCATCAAGACCTTCCCCGGGAATGAAACCAATCTGGAATGGGTCCTGAACGAAGTCCAGGCCGGCCACCGGTACTCCGAGACGCTGGAGCGCTACGTTCCCGATGTGCAGGAAATCCAGAAGAAGCTGATCGAGCTGCAGCGCTCGGTCGTGCTTCCGCTGAAGGACCTGAAGGATGTCAACAAGCGCATGGCTACCGGCGAAGCGAAGGCTCGCAAGGCCAAGCGCGAGATGACCGAGGCCAACCTGCGGCTGGTGATTTCCATCGCCAAGAAGTACACGAATCGTGGCCTCCAGTTCCTGGATCTGATCCAGGAGGGCAACATCGGCCTGATGAAGGCCGTGGATAAATTCGAGTACCGTCGCGGCTACAAGTTCTCGACGTACGCCACCTGGTGGATCCGTCAGGCCATCACGCGTTCCATCGCCGACCAGGCGCGCACCATCCGGATTCCGGTTCACATGATCGAGACGATCAACAAGATGAACCGCATCAACCGTCAGATCCTGCAGGAAACCGGCAGCGAGCCGGATCCCGCAACGCTGGCGCAGAAGATGGACATGCCGGAAGACAAGGTTCGCAAGATCCTGAAGATCGCCAAGGAGCCCATCTCCATGGAAACGCCTATCGGTGACGATGACGATTCCCACCTCGGCGATTTCATCGAAGATCTGGGCACGCTTTCCCCGGCGGAATCGGCTCTGCATGGCTCCATGCGTGATGTGGTGAAGGAAGTGCTTGATTCGCTCACGCCGCGCGAGGCCAAGGTCCTGCGCATGCGCTTCGGTATTGAAATGAGCACCGACCAGACGCTGGAAGAGGTTGGCAAGCAATTCGACGTCACGCGTGAACGCATCCGTCAGATCGAAGCCAAGGCGCTGCGCAAGCTTCGCCACCCCAGCCGGGCTGACAAGCTCAAGAGCTTCCTGGAAGGGCAGTAAGTTGGAACAGAAAGCGGTGTAGTGCGCCGCTTTCTACGAGCTTGAGAAAGGCAAAACGGCCTGAATGGTGACATTCAGGCCGTTTTTCATTGCGCGGTCCTTTTCGCGCCCGCGGAGGGCAAGCGCGGGTCGGGCTGTTGGCGCATGCGCCGCACCGGTTGACCTCAGTCGTCTTTCAAAGCCGCCTTCGCTGCCTCTTCCGGACTCAGCCCGTCATAGAACATGTCGGTGAACCAGTCGGCTTCATCGCCGATGTAGTCTTGAGCTTCCTCGCGCGGGACGCCGGCGGCAACAAACAGCTCCTCCACCACCGTACACCATTCGATCAAAGCGACTTCGTCTGGATCGAGTTCCTGCTGTTTGCGTGACATTTCCCTGCTCCTATCGAGGTTGCAATTACCATCATACGCTTCATCAGGACAGCTGTTGCCGCAGGAACGGCCACCCGAACAGCACCACCATGAAGACGATGGGCAGCCACCATCCCGGACGCCCGGCCCGATATAGCGCGACAGACCCGACGATCGTGATGGCAAGGAAAATCCCCACCATAATGACTAGTTGAAGCATTTCAGCCGACATGCACCTGCACTCCTCAAACCTGTTAAAAGCGAGCAGTATGCCAGTTCAGACGGGCTTTTCGAGCACGACCAGGCGCGGGACGGCGTCTGTGCC
This sequence comes from Alcaligenaceae bacterium, assembly GCA_029265795.1. Lineage (GTDB taxonomy): Bacteria > Pseudomonadota > Gammaproteobacteria > Burkholderiales > Burkholderiaceae_B > Yanghanlia. The sequence goes on along the minus strand of JAJUGV010000039.1, from coordinate 17,723 downwards.
AATCGCCACCACGGCATTTTGTCCGTATTCTCGGCCCAGCGCGAGCACGTCGTCGTCTGCCATGTCGAAGACAAGGTAACCCGGCTCGGGCGGCCACTGACCTTCCGGGTCGAGCCCGGCCGCAGGCAGACGTACCGCTTTCAGGGCATCCAGCTTCTGCCCCAGTTCGGCATGGCGATTCGCATTTTCCTCGGCGGACAACCGTTTGCTGGCCGGGTTGAAAGCTGTGATGAAATGGCTATGTTGAGCCTGGTGCGCCGCGTGCAGGCGTGCGAGTTCTTCGCTGTACTCGCCGACTTTAAAATCCGTGGTGCCGTCGACCCGATACAGTGCATCGACATAGGCTTGCAGCAATTCGTGGTTCATTTCCGCCATGGTGCCTTCCTGAATATTTCCCCGAGCTTCACTGGAGTCCCATTACATGACGCGACAGCAAGATTCCGACATTGTCGAAACCACACTCGACAGCAAGTCGGTGTACGAGGGCGGTTTTCTCAAGGTAAGGCGCGATACCGTGCGCCTGCCCAACGGCCGCCAAAGCAGCCGCGAATATATCGTGCATCCGGGTGCGGTCGTGGTCATCGCACAGCCGGATGATGACCACGTCATCATGGTGCGCCAGTATCGCTATCCCGTGCAGCGGGTCATCCTCGAATTCCCTGCGGGCAAGCTGGATGCCGGGGAAGAGCCGCTTACGTGTGGGCAACGTGAGCTGCTTGAAGAAACCGGCTACACGGCGCAAGACTGGATTTCTGCCGGGCAGATGCACCTGGCCGTCGGCTATTCCGATGAAGTCATTCACATTTACTTCGCCAGGGACCTCACGGCCGGCAAGGCCCAGTTAGACGAAGACGAATTCCTCAACGTTGAGGTCATGTCAGTGGGCAGCGTCCTGGAGGCTTGCCGAACTGGCGCAATTACGGATGCGAAGTCACTCACCTGCGCGTTATGGCTGCAGAATGTGCGCAGCGGGAAGTGGGGGATTTGAGGGGACGGACGCTTTCTGCTATTCAGGGTCCGGTGTCTGCTTAGTGTTGCGCAAGGTCGCCGACAGTCTTCCTCGGGCGCTCGGCTTCTTTACGGTGGCTTTCATGGCGTGAGCCTTCACACCTGTAGCCTTGAGAGTGGTTGTTCCTTTCGTGGCTTTCTTGGCGGTCGATTTCCTGGCGGCACTCTGTTTGGACACCACTTTCCGACCCCTCCCGCCAGCCGCCGATTGTGCTGCCGTGCCCGGCATACGACCCGCGCGGACCGCCAAGACCCGCTGCGACATTTCGGAATCGAGTATCAGCCGCCCATGTAGGCGACCTTGCAGGCGCTTGACCGATTTTTGCGCATCCTGCATGTGAGCGCTCATGAGATTACGAACAGCTTCGATATCGCGGGACTTCGCAGCATCGAGGAGTTTTCGATGATAGTCCACGTTTGCAGCGCCGAATTTCTGTTGCTCCCCTAGCTGCATCTTGTTGTCGTAGACCGTCAGCTGTCGCAGCATCTGATTGATCATTTCACACACGAATCGCAGGAAGGGGTTGGGGCTCGCTGACGCCACGATGTCATGAAAGGTGAGGTCTTCCTGGCGCTGGGTGTACTGATCAATTTGTGACTCCAGATTCGGGTCACATACGCGAATGTTGCGCTCCAGGGCGTCTAGCTGTGCCTCAGTCAGATAGGGTACGGCGCTAGCCGCAAGCTCCGGCTCCAGCAGACAGCGGACGCGGTAAATGTCGTCAATCGAGACCTCCTTGAAGAACAGATAGTTCTGCAGTAACTGAAATGCGCGGTCTAGCGGCACCTCTACCGCCATGCCGCCTCCGCCGGGGCCCGTGGACACCTTGATCAGACCTTGAACCTCCAACGATTTAAGGGCTTCGCGTACGGTGCCCTTACTCACATTGAAAAGCTCTTGCAGTTCGGTCTCCCGGGGCAGCCGATCACCTGGTAACAAATTCTTGCTAGTCATCAGGCGCTTGATCTCTTCTGCTACGAGATCACTGCGCTTGGGCGGATGTGCCGCAAGGTACATCCGCTGTTCGAACTCTATGTTCATGTCGCTCGACACTGTTGTGAACTCCTGATTAATGCAAATGCGTAGTCCTTGCCGCTCATGGACGCGTTTTCAGTGCATCGACTGCGGGTGTTCCTACGGGTTTGCCCTGTACTACGCATTCTTGACATGAACATTCTAACCCCCTCATTATGCGGTTAATCATATTTATCATGATAAATAGGATAGTTGTTCCAGGTGTACCCATGCTTCCGGCCAAATAGAACGCGTCAAAAAATGCCCGTCAGGGCGAGGAGAAACCACCGTGAATCGTCGTGAAATGCTCAAACTGGGCGCCATGAGCGCAGTAGCGGGATCCATGTATCCCATCCGCTCAGTCTTCGCTCAGTCCGACACACTGATGTTCGGCTGTCCGGTTCCTATTTCTGGCCCGTTTGCCGCCAACGGAAAGTACGCGGATATCGGCATGAAGCTGGCGTTGGAGGAGAAGGGGACTTTGCTGGGCCGCTCCCTCGCGTATACCGCGCTCGATACGGAAGGCAAGCCTGCTACCGCAGTGCGAAAGGTTCAGGAGGCGGTCCAGCAACGTGCGGCCCGCTACTTTGCAGGCGGGATTCTTTCGTCCGAGTCCCTCGCGATGGGCAAAGAGATCGAGCGTCTGAACGGCGTATTCATCACTACCGCCGGAGCTGACGAAATCACGGGCAAGGATTGCAACAAGGCCACCTTCCGTTGGTCTGTGCCGACTTACGGCGCCATCAACGAAACGGTGCGTCCTCTTATAGAAGCTCACCCCGATGCCAAACGGTGGTACACCATTACCCCACAATACGTTTTCGGCGAAGGGCTGCTCGATGCAGCGAAAGCCATCTTCCAGGAGAAAGGGCTGGAGCATGTCGGCAACAGCTACCACTCGCTTGCTGAAAAAGAATTCAGCGGTTACTTGACCAACGCAATGGCGGCTCGCCCGGATGTACTTCTGATCCTGAACTTCGGCTCGCAGTGCACGGACACGCTGCGTCAAGCCGTGAGTTTCGGCATGAAGAAGAACATGGTGATACTCGTGGCGTGGGCGTCCGGGCTCGAGCAGTTCGAGGGTCTCGGCGCCGACCTTTGCGAAGACGTCTATTTCGGTGCCCAGTACTGGCACGGCATCGATTCAGAACACAATCGCGAGCTCGTGAAGCTTTGCAACGAAAAGCTGGGCTACAACCCCAACTACAGCCTCGCCGGGTCTTACACCTGCACCAGGATCATGCTCGATGCCATCGCGAAAGCCGGTACGGATGACCCGGCACAAGTAATCAAGACGATGGAAGGTATGCAGTATTCGGGGCTTACGGGTAAGGAAACGATCCGTGCGGAAGACCACCAGGTCATAAAGAACTATTACCTGCTCAAAGGCAAAGGTAAGTCCGCCATGAAGGACAAGGATGATTACGCAGATATCATCAGCGGCGGTCAGTCCTTCCTTGCCATCGATCAGACCGGCTGCAAAATCTGATCGCCGTACTTCGTTTCAGACACGGCAAATGGCGGCCGAAGGCGGGGTTCATGCCCCGGCCGCCATGGCCTCAAGCGTACGTTTGAGTAGGCTCCCATGAATGTATATGCACTGCAGGTCGTGAACGGTATCGGGATCGGCATGCTCTACTTTTTGCTGGCCGTGGGACTGTCGATCATTTTCGGCTTATTACGGTTCGTCAACTTCGCCCACGGTGCTTTTTATTTGCTTGGCGCCTACCTCTGTTATCAGGCCATTTCCTGGGGCTTCAATTTCTGGTTTTCGCTTCTGCTGGTGCCCATAATTGTCGGTTTCGCAGGTTGGGCCCTGGAGCGGACGATATTGAGCCGCGTCTACGATAAGGCGCATGAATTCCACATTCTGATTACTGTGGGCTTGGCGCTGATAATCCAGGAAGGCGTCATCATGATATGGGGTCCGCTTGGGGCAAACGTGGCTCCGCCCGACATCCTGCAAGGCATCGTGATGTGGGGCGACTTCATCTATCCCAAGTACCGCCTCTTCGTCATTCTCTTCACTGCCGTATTCGCTGTGTTTCTGTGGTGGTTACTCGAAGGCACCCGCCTGGGCAGCGCAGTACGCGCCGGCAGCGAATCAACGGAAATGGTCTCCCTGCTGGGTATCAATGTAATGCGCATATTCGGCCTGACCTTCGGCCTGGGGGCCGCCACAGCGGCGCTCGCCGGAGTATTGGCGGCTCCCATACGCGGCGCGGAACCCTTCATGGGACTTGAAGCCATCGCGATCGCATTCGTAATCGTGGTGGTCGGCGGCATGGGAAGCTTCTCGGGTGCTCTTGTGGGTGGCCTGCTCATCGGTATCGTGCAGAGCCTGATGAGCACGATCTGGCCGGAAGGGGCACGCCTGATGATTTATGTAGCGATGGGCGCCGTATTGCTGCTGCGCCCCCATGGCTTGCTTGGGAGAGGTTGATGCGGACCATCAAAGAGAATTATCAGCTTCTGCTGGCGATCGCCGTGGTGTTCATTATGCCTCTGACACTGCGCTCCGGCCTGCTTGCTTCGGAAGTGCTGATATTTGCCATGGCAGTACTGGGCTGCAACCTTTTGCTGGGCTTCACGGGGCTGCTTTCTTTCGGGCAAGGCATCTTTTTCGGAATGGGCAGCTATGCATTGGGCGTAATGCTGGTCAGGTATGACTGGGCCCTGCTACCCACGCTGGCCTTCGCCATCATTGTCGGTGTGGTCAGCGCCTTGTTCGTCGGGTGGTTTGCAATCCGACAGCGTAGCGTCTATTTCGTCCTGCTCACGCTGGCGTTTGCACAGATGTTCTATTTCCTCGCCTACACGCTTACCGATATCACGGGCGGGGACAACGGCTTGTTGGGGGTGCCTCGCCCGCCGATTACGGTTTTTGGCCTTGAACTAATGGTGCTCGAATCACCATGGGGATTTTATAGCTTCGTGGCTGTCTGCTTCATCATCGTATTCTGGTTCTTGCAGCGGGTCACCACTTCCTTGTTTGGGCGGACTTTGCTGGCGATCCGCGACAACGAACTGCGCGCCGCCGCCGTCGGCTACAGCGTCAAGGGATTCAAGTTGGCGGTATTCGCTATCTCCGGCGGTGTCACCGCACTGGCGGGCGCTCTGCTGGCGATGATGGCGGGCATCGCGCCGTTGTCCAGCATCGAATATCACACGAGCGAAATAATTCTGGTGATGACCATCATCGGCGGCACATCCAATTTATTCGCCTCGTTGCTGGGTGCCGCGTTCTACGTACTTGCGGCGGACTGGCTTTCATCGATCTGGCCGCGATGGTTACTGATGCTCGGTGTGCTGCTGATGCTGATCAGTCTGTACATGCAGCAAGGTCTGTGGGGCGTACTCGAGAAGGCGTGGAAAGGATTGCGCCGGAGGAGGGAGGTTACGTTGCCTGCTACGGTATCCGAAGGGGAGCAACATCCATGACTCGACCTATATTGAAGGCACATGGGGTGGTGAAGCGGTTTGGCAAGTTCACTGCCGTGCAGGGTGTCAGTTTGACCGTACAGCCCAACACCATCCATTCCGTGATCGGACCCAACGGTGCTGGCAAGACGACATTGTTCCATACCCTGACGGGCACGATACCAGCCACCGATGGCACCATAGAATTTGACGGCGTCGACGTCACTAAACTCGCCGATCATCAGCGAGTGCGCCTGGGTATCGCACGGTCGTTCCAGGTTACCAGTCTGTTTCCTACCCTGTCGGTGCGCGAGAACCTGCGTTTGGCGGCGCAAGGAGTCAAGCGGATGAGCTTGGCCGACAGCTGGTTCCCGCCTGTCGGTGCGCGAGCGCAAGCCGAGATCGTGGATCAGATCGTTCAGCGCATGGGCCTGGGCAGGGTGCAACATGTTGCTGCGGGTACCTTGTCGCATGGTCAGCAACGGCGGCTAGAGGTCGGGATGGCTCTGGCAGCCCGACCGAAGGCGATTTTCCTGGATGAGCCCACTTCGGGCATGGGCGTCGACGATATCGATGCCATGAAGACGCTGATACACGGCTTGCGTGCCGACCATACTGTCGTGCTGATCGAGCACAACATGGGAATCGTAATGGACATTTCCGACACCATCACGGTGATGCAGCAGGGGCAGGTTTTGGTAGAGGGCGCCCCCGGCACCATACGTAACGATGATCGAGTGCGCGCGGCTTACCTGGGAAACATGATTACAGGAGGTCGCGCATGAGCCTTGTCGCCCATGAACTGCACAGTTATTACGATAAAAGCCACATCCTGCAAGGCGTTTCTCTTGAGGTCCACGAAGGGAGTGTCGTAACGCTCCTGGGGCGGAACGGCGCCGGCAAATCCACGACACTCAAGACCCTGGCCGGAGCCATTAAGCCGCGTGCCGGCAGTATCAGTTTCCGGGGGCGCGAAATCGCGGGGTTGCCCGCTCACCGGGTTGCCGGTATGGGCATCTGTCTGGTGCCGGAAGATCGGGGCATTTTCAAGCTGCTCACGGTCGAAGAGAACCTGCGACTGGGATTGCGCAAAGACTCTCCCTGGCAGCTCAAAGATGTTTATCGCCTTTTTCCGCGGCTGGAGGAAAGGCGTCGGAATGGGGGAGGGCAGCTCTCCGGAGGCGAACAGCAGATGCTGTCTATTGGGCGCGCCCTCATGAATCATCCCCGCTTGCTGATGCTGGATGAGCCTGTTGAGGGGCTTGCCCCCGTCATTGTCGAAGAGATCGTGGCGCAGATAAAGAAGATCCGCGAAGCGGGCATCTCGATACTTTTGGTTGAGCAAAACCTGGAAGTCTGCACGCAGCTCGCTGACCGGCATTACATCCTCGAGCAGGGGCGAGTTGTCTTCTCCGGTTCGAACGACGAGTTCAAGACCGATACCGCTATCAAGGATCGCTACCTAGGCGTCAACGTCTGAGCAGGTGCGTCCGGTGGCTGCGTTGAATCGCGACGCCTTATACCCAGGGACTCTAAATATGAACACAAGTACGTTGGGATCGACCGATACATCCTTCAGCCCTCTGCCCGACCTGTCTATAGACGGGCAGCGGCTTTGGAGTTCCCTCATGGAGCTCGCCCGCATAGGCGCCACAGAAAAAGGAGGGGTATGCCGTCTCGCCCTTACCGAGCTTGATGGCAAAGGCAGGGATCTGGTCTGCCGCTGGGCGCGCGAGCTTGGGTGCACAGTGCGCGTCGATGGCATCGGCAATATCTTCATGAGGCGCGCGGGAGCACGCAACGATCTGCCTCCCGTTATGACTGGTAGCCACATCGATACGCAGCCCACCGGTGGCAAATTCGACGGCAATTACGGCGTTCTGGCCGGCCTCGAAGTGCTTCAAACGCTGAAGGATAACGGTGTAGAAACCGAGGCGCCTGTTGAGGTGGTTGCCTGGACAAACGAAGAGGGCTCTCGCTTTGTCCCGGTGATGATGGGCTCCGGCGTATTCGCCGGTGCCTTCTCTTTGGACTACGTCCTGGCTCAGCGAGACCGCGACGGCGTCACTGTCGCCGAGGCGCTCTCCGCCATAGGTTACGACGGCACGCAACCCGCTGAATCGATTCCCGTGGGCGCCTATTTCGAGGCTCATATCGAGCAGGGCCCGATACTGGAAGCCAACGATACCATCATTGGCGTTGTGGAGGGCGCGTTGGGCCAGCGCTGGTATGACGTGACGTTGCAGGGCATGGAGGCGCATGCCGGGCCTACGCCGATGGACTTGCGCCGCGACGCCATGCTGGCTGCGGCAAAGGTCGTGACGGGAGTGAATGCGCTTGCGAAGTCTCACGCGCCACATGCCCGCGGTACGGTAGGCTGGATAGACAACTTTCCAAACTCCCGCAACGTAATTCCGGGGCGGGTGAAAATTACTGTCGATCTGCGGGCTGCCGATGACGCGACTCTGGATTCGCTCGATGCCGGCCTTCGCCACGTATGCGAGACGACGCAAAAGGAGCTGGGCGTCGACATCGATATCGAACCGGTGGTGTACTTTCCGCCACAGGCTTTCGATCCGAAGTTGGTCGATCATATCGATACTTGCGCGAGGGCGCTGGGCTTAAGCGCGATGCCCGTTGTAAGCGGTGCCGGCCATGATGCCGTATATATGGCCCGAGTGGCTCCCACTGCCATGATTTTCGTGCCGTGCAAAGACGGCATCAGTCACAATGAAATCGAAGACGCGCAACCCCATCATCTCGAAGCGGGTGCCAATGTCCTGCTACACGCGATATTGCGCACAGCGGGGGTAGCGGGGGTAGCGGACAAGGAGCGCGCGTGAAAATTCTGATCGCAAGAATGAACCATGAGACCAATACGTTTTCGCCGGTGGCGACGCCGCTGGAATCGTTTGGTCCTGCGGGGCCGACCTATGACGCGGACGCGTTCGAGGCCAATTTTGGCAAGCGTACCGCCATGGCAGCCTTCATCGACCTCGCAATGCAGCATGGTGCAGAAATAATCACGCCGATTGATGCTACGGCTTACCCCAGTCGCCGCGTCGCGGCCGACGCCTATGAGCATATTGTCGAAACGATCGTGTCACAGGTGGGAGGCTGCGATGCTTTGATGCTGGACTTGCATGGTGCCATGGTGGCCGAGCAAACCGATGACGGTGAGGGGGACCTGCTTGAACAACTCCGTATGGTCGCGCCCGGTATACCCATCGCGGTCGCGCTTGATCTCCACGGCAACGTCACTCAGAAGATGGTCGACAACGCCGATGTCATTGTGAGTTTCAAGACCTACCCTCACATCGACATGTATGAGACGGGAGCACAAGCCGGACGGCTGTTGCTCGGCAAACTCAACAAACACGCTGATCCAGTGCTTGCGTGGCGGCGCTTGCCGCTCGTTACCCATACATTGCGCAGCGGCAATGAATCCGGGGCCATGCGCCGCGCCATCGAGGCGGCGCAAGCTGCTGAATCCCGAGGCATGCCGGCCGTTTCAATATTGGCGGGTTTCGGCCTGGCCGATATACCGTATCCCTGTATTAGCGTCGTGGTGGTGGGGGATGGAGACCGTGGAGCCGCGCAGGCAGTGGCGGATGAGATTGCCGAGCAGATCTGGGATGAGCGGGAAGGTTTTACCTACGAACGGGAACCCTTGGCAGCGTCTTTGCAACGCGCTCAAGAAAGTGCTGCTGATTCCGACCGTCCCGTCCTGCTTCTGGACCATGGTGACAACTGCATGTCCGGCGGCACCTGTGACACGATGGATGTACTGACGGCCGCTCTGGATACGGGCATGCAGGGCATATTGGCCGGACTATATTGCGACCCTGAAGCGGTCGGTCGCATGCATGAAGCGGGCGTGGGCGCAAGGGTGACCTTGCCGGTAGGGAACAAGCTGTCGCTGGCCCATCTGGGGCGCGATGCGCATCCCGTCACGATGGAAGGCACGGTCCTGGCGCTCAGCGACGGCTGGTATACCATCACTGGGCCTACCTATACCGGTCAACGCGCCTGCATGGGCAGGTCGGCCGTCCTGGATATCGGCCCGGCAAGGTTGGTTATCACCGAGAGGACGCACGAGCCTTGGGATCTTGGCGTATTCGAAAGCCTGGGCCAGGATCCGCGCGGCGCCCGTTATCTTCTGCTTAAATCACGCATGTACTGCCGTCCGGTGTTCGTGCCCATCTCGGCAGCTTTGGTGGAATGCGACAGCCCGGGCGCCACCAGCGCAGACTGGACGATGTTTCCGTACCGCCAGCGCGCCCGCCCGCTATATCCCATCGAAGATAACGGGCCGGATATCGCGGCGTACGCTGGTTGGGACGAGGCCGTGCCGAGGCAATGACGCGGCCTTGATCATTCAATCAGCCGCGTTGCTGTTATCTCAGGCATTGCGCGGCGGTTGATCACCGGTGCTTGCCTGGGCGAGTGTCGGACGCGCTGTACTTGCGCACGACAAGTTCGTCAATCTCCAGTCGCCCGATACGCGCCCGGCCAATCCTCAGCCGGCCTATCGCCAGAGCGCCGATCGCGAAAGCGCCGATTGCCAGGGCACCCAACGCCAGCGCTCCCAAGGCAGACGCCCCGGTGGCATTGGCTCCCGTTGCTTTTGCCCCCACCGCCTTGGCGCCAGTGGCCTTTGCGCCAAGGGCTTCTGCACCCGTGGCTTTCGCGCCAACCGCTTCGGCGCCGGTGGCGCTAGCCAATTCCTGGTGTTTGGCGTTCGAGCCGTCCGTGGCAGTTGTGCTGGAATTGGCCCGGGGCGCGCTCGACTTTTCCGACATGATTTCATCTCCTTATTGCATGATGGTACGTCCTGACGACGACGAGAGATCACGATCGCAGGGACACTTGGGGTCGCTTCAGCACGAATCAGGCCGGTACCTTCGCGCCCGACGCCAGGCAGCTGGAGGTGCGCCGTACATGCGCCGGAAGGCTCTATTGAATGCGGAATGCGACTCATAGCCCGACTCGTACGCGATGCGGGTAATGTCGGCAGACGACTCCACCAACCTCAGCGAAGCCTGTTGAAGCCTGAGGCATGCGAGATACTGCATCGGCGGCCTGCCGAGGGCGCGCGTAAAGCGGTCTGCGAACGCGGACCTGGACAAGCCGACTTCTCGCGCCAGCAGGCTGGTTGTCCAGGGTTCGCACATTCGATTATGCAGCAGCACCAGCGCTCGCCCGACGAACGCATCCCTAACCGCGGCTTCCGCAGCTGCGAATGATTGTGGGTGTAGCACGAAATAGCGGCGTACCGCTTCAGAAAACAGGAGTTCGGTAAGTCGACCTACTGTTTCGCCCGACATGGATGCCGGGCTGTTGAACTCCTGTATTGCGTACCGGTATGTGCTTTCGATCCAGCTCGCAGCGGGCCAGTCATCGGCGCCCAGTTTCAATACATCCGGAAGCAGCGCCAGCACGGCCATCTGTTCGGTGACGCTACCCAGAAACCCGCAGAGCAACTGGGTTCGTTCGCCTCCATGCCCATAGGTGATGTGGGCACGCCGAGTCTTGATGTCCAAGTGGATAAGGTCGTTGGCAGAGATCGCAGCCACGTTTGCGGCGCTACCAAGAATGTGAGGGGCGTTACGAGGAAGGATGACGATGTCCCCGTACTCCAGGTGCATCGTTCTGCCGTCTTCCAGCATCAGAATGCAGCGTCCGACTGTAACGAGGTGGTAGGCGATGATGTGTCGGGGTCTCTGCATGAACAAACTGCAGTCTTCGGGCGTTACCTGGGATCGTATCGCCCAGGGCGCAGTGAAATCGGCTTCAAGGAAGATGGCACCGGTAAGGTGCATGCCCTGCAGAATGGCGGAAATAGTGCTCATCTCGAAACACTCGGCATTACCGGCTTTTCGGCAAAAACTTCCGGCGTCGTGCGCATACGGTGCCGTAATTTCTACTTTTACACTCGAACCGTGGCGCTGCCTAGTTGCACGAGAGGCGACGGCTACGGTCGGTAGCCATGTTGCTGCAGCACCGCTTTAGGAGCCTTCCCCCATCTCTTTGAGAGGACTTGAATCCATGGTTCACGATCAGCAAGGCAATATTCTGTTTGGTGCCACGCAAGAGGCCGGCAATCACTTCGATAACGCGGTGGCGGCATTCAATATTTACCGTGGCGACCCGATCGCCGAAGTTGAGCTCGCAATTCAGGCGGCTCCCGATTTTCCGATGGCGCACATACTGAAAGCCTATCTGTATGGCCTCGCTACAGAGCCTGCTCTGAGCGCGGCTGCGGCAGACACGTTACGTGGCCTCAAGTCAATGACGCTGCCTGCGCGAGAGGCTTCACATCTCCATGTACTAGAGCTGCTTCTCGCAGGACGGTGGACCGACGCCGCAATCGCTTTAGATCTGCACAACAGCCAATATCCTCTGGATATTGTCGCGCTGCAGTCGGGCCACCTGATCGACTTCTACAGGGCAAGCGCCCAGGGCTTGCGCGATCGATTGGCGCGAGTGCTGCCGCAGTGGCCATCCGACCTGCCCGGATATTCGATCGTTCTGGGCATGTATGCATTCGGGCTGGAGGAAGCGGGCGATTATTCTCGAGCCGAAGACACGGGCCGTCAGGCGGTCGAGCTGCAGCCGCTGGATTGCTGGGCTCACCATGCCGTTGCTCATGTCTTTGAAATGCAGGGCAGGCCGCAGGAAGGCATTCAATGGATGACGGCCAATGAGGCCAACTGGTCTGGCGACGACAATTTTTTCCAACGGCACAACTGGTGGCATTACGCCGTCCATCTGCTCGAGATTGGGAAGGCGAGGGAAGCGCTTGAGCTCTACGACCAGCATATTGGCGCCGGGCAGAGTCCCGTCGCCCTGGATCTTGTTGATGCTTCCGCCATGTTGTGGCGGCTCACGCTTGCAGGAATCGACGTTGCAGACCGCTGGGCTTCCGTCGCGGATCGCTGGTCACCCCATACAGACGGCCATTCGTATCCATTCAACGACTGGCATGCCGTGATGGCGAACCTTGGCGCGAACCGTGACGAAGAGGTGGACCGTATCCTGGCGTCGTTACGGCGGGCCAGCAGTGCCGGCGGCGAGACGGCAGAATGGGCGGCGCGTTACGGCCTACCGCTGTCCGAAGGTTTTGCCGCGTTCTGGCGAGGCGATTACGCTGGGGCCGTCCAGAAACTGCTTGGTGCGCGTTCCATCGTGAACGGATTCGGGGGCAGCCATGCTCAACGAGACATCATTGATCTGACGCTACTCGAGGCGGCTATTGAGAGTGGAGATTTTTATCTCGCCAGAGCATTGGCGAACCAGCGTTGCGCCTTGAAGCCCGACAGCCGGATGAACCGGACACTACTGGATCGTAGTGAACGAATCCTGTCATTTCGCGCTGCCTGACTGAATCAGCCTGTGCTCTCGGGGTTTGGCTTTCGCGCTATTGGGGGGACGAATGCTGTCGCCGCCAATTCGATTTACTGGGAATCCGGTGGTGGAGCGGAGGAGGATCGAACTCCCGACCTTCGCATTGCGAACGCGACGCTCTCCCAGCTGAGCTACCGCCCCAAAAGAGAAAAAATTCTAGCATAAACGCCCGCGGATCTGCATAGGCCGGCGCGGCGCTATACCCCCTCCGGCTGCGTGCCTGGTTCGCGGCTCGGCCGGCCGCGGCGCGGCCCGAGTGGCATGCTATATGCACGCCGCGTAGAATGACACTCGGAGGGGATCGCAATGGCTTTTCTATTCACCAAGCTGCCGGGCTATACCAGCCGCGGCAAGGCGGCTCCGGGGCTGGAGCGCAAGCTCTTGCGCTGGATACCTTATATCTTTCTCACCATTGTTTTCCTGTGTGTGGCGCCGTCGGTCATGGTGCGGCATATGGAATGGCAGGGCAGTGATTTGGCCATCGAGGCCTTTATCGGCCGTGTGGACATGATGGCCGCCGGCGTATTTTTCACCTTGTTCAACGTGGTGGCCATGGTGACGATCGGCTGCGTGCTGATCATGCTGATGAAGGGCCCCGGATATGTCGCGGATGGCTACAAGCTGATCGATTCCGACTCGCCGGAAAAGCTTTGCGACAAGCCGTGGATCGGCGATCGGGAATAAACGCGAGGCCGGTACGCAGACCCGGTACGCGGACTCTGTCCGCGCGGCAAACTTGAGTCGGCTCCGCGGCAGGTACGGAGGGCGGCAACGGATATAATGTCGTGTTATTCGACGTTTATCCCAAGGCTCCTTCCACAATGACAACCATACTCGAAGATGTTCCGGTCGGCCAAAAGGTCGGCATTGCCTTTTCCGGCGGGCTCGATACCAGTGCGGCGCTGCTCTGGATGAAGCACAAGGGGTCCGTGCCCTACGCTTATACCGCCAACCTCGGCCAGCCTGATGAGCCGGACTATGAGGCGATTCCCCGCAAGGCCCTCGAGTATGGTGCCGAGAAGGCACGTCTGGTCGACTGCCGTCCCCAGCTGGTGGCAGAAGGCATTGCCGCGTTGCAGGCGGGCGCCTTCCACGTGATGACGGCGGGCAACACCTATTTCAATACCACGCCGCTGGGCCGTGCCGTTACCGGCACGATGCTGGTGGCCGCCATGAAGGAAGACGACGTCAACATCTGGGGCGACGGCAGCACCTTCAAGGGCAACGACATCGAGCGTTTCTACCGCTACGGCCTGCTTACGAATCCCGAGCTTCGCATTTACAAGCCCTGGCTGGATCAAACCTTCATCAACGAGCTGGGCGGGCGTGCCGAAATGTCCGCCTACATGCGCGAGCACGGCTTTGACTACAAGATGTCGGCCGAGAAGGCGTATTCCACTGATTCCAATATGCTGGGTGCCACGCACGAGGCCAAGGATCTGGAATACCTGAACTCCGGCATCCGCATCGTCAATCCGATCATGGGCGTGGCCTTCTGGCGTGACGACGTGACAGTCCAGGCAGAAGAAGTCACGGTACGCTTCGAAGAGGGCCAGCCCGTTGCGCTGAATGGCGTGGAGTACAGCGACCCGGTAGAACTCATGCTGGAAGCCCACCGCATCGGTGGGCGCCACGGCCTGGGCATGAGCGACCAGATCGAGAACCGCATTATCGAAGCCAAGAGCCGCGGCATTTATGAGGCCCCGGGCATGGCGCTGCTGCACATCGCTTACGAGCGCCTGGTTACCGGCATCCATAACGAAGACACCATCGAGCAGTACCGCATCAACGGCTTGCGTCTGGGTCGCTTGCTGTATCAGGGCCGTTGGTTCGACCCGCAAGCCATCATGCTGCGTGAAACCGCGCAGCGCTGGGTGGCGCGCGCAGTGACGGGCGAAGTGGTTCTCGAACTGCGTCGCGGCAATGATTACTCGCTGCTCGATACGCGGTCGCCCAACCTGACCTACAAGCCGGAACGCCTGACGATGGAGAAGGGCGAGTCCACCTTCTCGCCGCGCGACCGCATCGGCCAATTGACCATGCGCAACCTCGACATCGTTGATACCCGCGAGAAGCTGTTCACGTACTCGCGTGCCGGCCTCCTGTCGGCCGGGGAAGGCACGTCGCTTCCGCAGCTCAAGGGCAAGTCGGAAGAATAAGGACTACGGCAGTACGCCGTTGCAAAGGAATCGGGCGCCCTGGGCGCCCGTTTTCATTTGGAGCCGGCCACGTCGAGGCAGGCAGTGAGGAGCCGAGCCGAGACGGCGGCACGAGCGCCGGTTTGTCACTCGTCGGGGCGCTGGCCCAGAATCAGGAACTCCATCAGCGCCTTCTGAACGTGCAGCCGGTTTTCGGCCTCGTCCCATACCACGCTTTGCGGACCATCGATAACGTCGCCCGTGACCTCCTCGCCCCGATGCGCGGGAAGGCAGTGCATGAAGATGGCGTCCGGATCGGCGACTCCCATCATTTCTGCATCGACGCACCAGTCCGCGAAAGCCTTGCGGCGCTCTTCATTTTCGGCTTCGTAGCCCATGCTGGTCCAGACGTCAGTCGTGACCAGGTGCGCGCCGCGACAGGCTTCCATGGGATCATCGAACTCGCGCAATACGTTGGCGGGCACCTGACCGATACGGTCGGCTTCGAGCCGGTAACCGGTGGGGGCGGACACGTGCAGCGTGAAGCCCAGCATTTCCGCCGCTTGCAACCAGGTATAGGCCATGTTGTTGGCGTCGCCGATCCAGGCAACGGTTTTGCCCTGTATGGCGCCACGCAGCTCAATGAAGGTGAAGATGTCCGCCAGGATCTGACATGGGTGATATTCGTTCGTAAGCCCGTTGATCACCGGCACGCGCGAGTGCGAAGCGAACCGTTCAAGACGGGTCTGCTCGAAAGTGCGGATCATTACCAGGTCAACCATGCGCGATACGACTCGCGCGGTATCTTCGATGGGTTCTGAACGCCCGAGCTGGGAATCACTGGTGGTGAGGTGAATGACGGACCCACCCAATTGATACATGCCGGCTTCGAACGACACCCGTGTGCGGGTGCTCGCCTTTTCGAACACCATGGCCAGGGTTCGATCATGCAGGGTGTGATGAGGCTGGTAGCGCTTGAATTTGTCTTTGATCAGCCGGGCACGCCCGAGAACATATTCGATTTCCGCTCGCGAGAAATCGCGAAACTGCAGGAAGTGCCGAAGCGGCGCGTTTTGTATCGCGTTCTGGTTCGTAGCGTCTGACATATTCAGCCTTGTTCTAAAACGACAATCTTACCTGTTCGCCTGGAACGCAGCAAAGGGAGTCGAAGGGCGGTGACGGGGCTTATGTTCGCCCAATCGGATACAATGGTGGGCGGCGGTGGCGAAGGTGATTCGGCCCGACCAGGCCAGGATTTTTCATGACACAACAGCTGGAACAGTTCATTATTCACGGTCTTACTAGCACCGGGCAGCGGTTTCGGCCCAGCGATTGGGCAGAGCGTCTTGCCGGCGTCATGTCGCAGTTTCGCCCGGCAGGCTCCCGTGGCGGCCCCCTCAGCTACTCGCCCTACGTGGTGCCCGTGAATATGGACGGCGTTCGATGCGTGGTGGTCGATAAACGCCTCCGTGACCTCGAGCCGCTGGCGTGGAAATTCGTCTGCGGGTTCGCGACCGACAACGATCTGCAAACCAGCGAGCGCGTGGTTTCGCCTTCCGAGGCTCCGCCGGTCGCCTGAGCCGATCTGAAGTCGGGCAAGCTCAGAACTCGGGCAAGCTCAAAACCCAGAGTGCAGTTAGAAGCCGGGCAGGCTTAGGTTCGGTGGGCAATCCTTCAATCGTTGGCGCCCGGGCCCAGTACCTATCACTGCTTTTTCATGCGCGAGCAGCCATTGCTTGCGGTGCATTCCGCCTCCGTATCCCACCAGCTTTGCATTGCTACCGATGACCCGATGGCACGGCACGACAATGCTGATCGGATTTGCCCCATTCGCGAGACCTACGGCGCGCATTGCACCCGGGCGGCCGATGCGCCGGGCCAGCTCCAGATAGCTGATGGTTGTTCCAACCGGGATGTCACGTAGCGCGCTCCATACGGCACGCTGGAAGTCGGTTCCGCCCAGCCCAACCTGCAGAGATTCCAGCGCATTCAATTCGCCATCGAAGTAGGCCTCCACTGCCCGTCGCGCCGCGGACACCTCTTGCGTTTCGCGCAGTTGCACTTCTGTTCCCCGGTAGTGCAGCCGCAGTAGTCGGAGCATGTTCTGCTCGTGATCCTCCCAGTCGATGACGCGCAACCGCCCGGTTTCATCATTGGCAAGAAGCATGATGCCTAGCGGGGTAGGCACGCGTTCGAGAGCAAGGGTCAGAATTGGCATGGCATCAGAACCTCGTGTCCGTCCATTTACTGCGTTGTTCATTTTCGCCCGGCAGGCGTTGGCTGCCAATCGGCTCCGCATCCCCTTATACTGAAATGACCTGGCAGCCTGGTGTCGTCGGGGTTCTAACGGCATCGGGCCTTCCCAAATGTTTGAAAGGAGATGTGCATGGCCAAGGAAATTCTCTGCGGATTCGGTGTAGACGTGGATGCGGTGGCAGGGTGGCTCGGTTCCTATGGTGGGGAAGACTCGCCTGACGATATCTCACGTGGCCTTTTTGCAGGTGAAGTCGGTACGCCCCGGCTGCTGAAGCTTTTTGATCGCTTCGGCATCAAGACAAGCTGGTTCGTTCCCGGGCACTCCATCGAAACCTTCCCGGGGCAGATCAGAGAAGTCGTGGCCGCCGGCCATGAGATCGGCATGCACGGGTATTCGCATGAGAACCCGATCGCCATGACGGCCAGGCAGGAAGAAGACGTCATGGATCGCAGTATCGAGCTCATCACCGAAATAAGCG
>JAJUGV010000079.1 GCA_029265795.1 Alcaligenaceae bacterium | reverse complement strand
GCCATGCTGGAGGCCGACCTGGGCGACGACGACTACGGGGCCGATCCCACCGTCAACCAGCTACAGCAACGGGTTGCAGCCTTGTTGGGCTACGAGGCTGCCTTATTCGTGCCGTCCGGCACGCAGAGCAACCTCATCGCTTTGATGACGCACTGCGAGCGGGGCGACGAGTACATCGTCGGCCAAGAAGCGCATGCGTATCGTTTCGAAGGGGGTGGCGCAGCCGTTCTGGGCAGCATTCAACCACAGCCGTTAAATAACCGGTCGGACGGCAGTCTGGACCTAGACGAAGTCGTAGAGGCAATTAAACCGCCTGGAAATCACTTCGCACGCACCCGCCTGCTTGCGTTGGAAAACACGATCAGCGGGCGCGTGTTGTCCTTGGATTACCTTCATGCGGCGACGGAATGTGCGCACGCTCACGGCCTGTCCACCCACTTAGATGGCGCGCGTGTTTTGAATGCTGCGGTCAAGCTTGGTGTGTCGCCGGCGCAGGTCGTGAGGGGGTTCGACAGCGTTTCCCTTTGTTTGTCCAAGGGGTTGGGCGCGCCGGTGGGTTCGGTGCTGTGTGGCAGTCGAACCTTCATTGAACGAGCCCGGCGCTGGCGCAAGATGTTGGGCGGCGGCATGCGGCAATCTGGGGTGTTGGCGGCGGCCGGCATCTATGCACTCGACCACCATATCGAGCGTCTGGCTGAAGACCACGCCAACGCGGCCCTGCTTGCTGAAGGGTTAAGTCGGATTCCAAGCCTGAAGGTTGAGCCGCCGCAAACCAATGTGGTGTACGTGCACATACCGTCGGAACATTGCGAGCCTTTATCGTCGTGGCTGCTGGAACGGGGCATCCTTGTCAGGGTGTCCCCCCGCGCCCGTCTGCTCACTCACCTTGATGTCTCGGCGGAAGACGTCCCTAAAGCGGTTGCAGCTGTGCAAGCGTATTTTGCATGCTGAGCTCTGCTTGTTCGAGCAGCCATTCGCGAAAGACAGTCAATGCAGTGCGCTCTATATGGCGTTGCGGGCAGCAAAGCAGATAGCCATGTTGCAGTGACACGGGAAGGTCGAAAGGTACCGCCACCTTTCCGCTGTTGATCTCTTCCTGCACCAGGCAGCGCTGCAGTACTGCGACACCCATGTCAGCCATGACCGCCCGCACGATCATAGAGACCTGATCCATCTGGGTACCGTCAACATGGCTGGCATGTACGCCGGCTGCGGTGAACCAGTGGCGCCAATTATCAGGCGCATTGGCGTGCTGGATGAGCGGTTCCTCCAGCAACTCTGCCGGCGAGCGCCAACGGCCTTCAGTGCGGCGTGCTTGCAGGCGCTCCGGGTGGCAGATTACCACCACTTCGCGACCAATAATGTAGTCAGTACGCCATCCGGGTCTCTCCCCCGGTACGCCGCTCAGTATCGCGGCATGGGGGGTATCGGCGGAGAAGTCCTCATTGCGCCGATAGGGCACGAACTTTAACTGAATGTCCGGATAGCGCCTGTGGAAATCCGGTAGCCGCGGGATCAGCCACACACTGGCGAGCGTCGGCACGACGGATAATGAGAGTTTGTTGCCTTCGTGGGGCTGACGCAGCTCTTGGGATACGCGCTCAATCGCCGCCAACGCTTCCGATGTGCCTTCCAGAAGGCGGATGCCTGCAGGGGTGGGGTAGATTCCGTTAGGCGCTCTGATCAGCAGGGCTTGATTGAAGTGGGCTTCTAGCCTGGCGACGGCACGGCTGACGGCTCCTTGGGTCACACATAGCTCTTGCGCTGCACGCGTGAAGCTGCCTACGCGGACAGACGTCACGAAAGCATGCAGTTCAGACATGGAAGGAGAGTGAATCTTCATCCGTTCCCGGTATTACCAAAGGACATGGGCAAGTGAAATATAGTCGTTTGTCCGCCATGGGTAAATCTTTGATACTCGCCGGCATGACAAGGCGCCAAATGGTGGCGCTAGAAAAGGAGGCTACTCATGGCAATGTTCACTTCTTCGGTTCTGCGTCGCGCTGTTGCCGGTGCAGCAACGTTTCTGATCGGTTTTAGTGGTGTTGCGGCGGCTCAGGACGCGTACCCCAACCAACCCATTCGTCTGATCGTTCCCTTTGCGCCCGGGGGTTCCACTGACCTGGTGGGGCGTCTGATTGCCGAATACGTGGGCCGGAATCTGGGCCAGACCATCGTTGTGGAAAACAAGGCCGGTGCCGGTGGTGCGATTGGTGCCGAGCAAATCGCCCGCTCCAAGCCGGACGGCTACACCTTGGGTATGGCCACCGTCAGCACCCATGGCTCCAACCCCTCCATCTATAGCGATCTCAAATACGACGCCCGTAAGGATTTCGCGCCTATCTCAAATGTGATGGGTGTACCCAGTGTCTTTGCTATTCACCCCAGCCTTCCTGCGAAAACCATGCCGGAATTCATCGAGCTGGCCAAAGCTGAGCCGGGTAAATATAGCTTCGCATCGCCGGGGGTTGCTTCGCTGGGGCATGCCAACATCGAGAACTTCATGATGTTGTCCGGTATCGAGTTGCTGCACGTTCCCTACCGTGGTGCGGGCCCCGCCCTGAATGACGCGCTGGCTGGACAGGTGGACGCCATTACCGACAACCTTTCCTCCACGCTGCCGCACCTTCTGGAAGGCCGTCTGCGCCCCTTGGCGGTACTGGGCGCTGAGCGGTCCAACCTGCTTCCCGATGTCCCCACCTACGGCGAGCTGGGTTTCGAACAGATGGGAACAGGCGGCTGGTTCGGTTTGGTGGCACCCGCCGGCACCCCGCGTGAGGTCATCGATCGCGTGAATGCCGCCGTGCACGAAGCGGCCAAGGACCCGGAGTTCCAGGAACGCGCAAGCAAACTGGGCGCTACCATCCGCGTGAATTCGCCTGAAGAGTTCGCACAGGATATTGAAGCGGCCATCGAGCGCTATACTCGGGTGGCTAAGGCTGCCAACATCAAACCCGCTCGATAACTCATAAAACAAGGCAGAGTCCATGTCCCAGCCCTATGTCCGCCTCGACCCTATCGGCCCGGCCATTCCACTGGTGTGTGATTCGCCGCACAGCGGTACCGACTACCCGTCGGACTTCAACCACTCGGTTCGCCTGGCGCTACTACGCCAGGGTGAAGACACCCACGTGGACGCCCTGTGGCGCGACGCACCTGCGGTGGGCGCGACGTTGATTGCTGCGCAGTTTCCGCGCACGTATATCGACCCCAATCGCACCCTGAGCGATCTCGATCCCAACATGATCGAGGGGGAATGGCCTGAGCCGCTTACGCCGAGCGTGAAGAGCGGGCTGGGCAAGGGGCTGATCTGGTCTCGCATGGACCCGCAGACGCCTATTTACGACAGGCGTCTGACGGTCGATGAGGTGCGCCGTCGTATCGACACGTACTATAAGCCGTACCATCAGGCGCTAGACGAAGTCGTGAGCGACCGCTACAAGCAGTTCGGCGCACTCTGGCATCTGAATCTCCATTCGATGCCAAACGATGCTTACGCCCGCCTGGGGCTGGACCCTGACCAGCAGCTGGCAGACTTTGTGCTGGGCGATCACGATGGCAAGACCTGCGAACCAGAGTTCATTGGCCTAGTGGAAGCCTATCTGCTCGACAAAGGTTACACGGTTGCCCGCAACGACCCCTACAAGGGGGTCCAGCTAATTGCACAGATCGGCCAGCCCGCACGCAATCGCCATAGCCTGCAGGTGGAAATCCGCCGCCCGGTTTACATGGACGAAATCACGCGCGAGCGTAACGAAGGTTTCGATCGGCTTCAGCAAGACTTAAGCGGGCTGTTGCGAGAAGTCGCCGCCTACGTAAGCGCGCGCATAAGCTGATCTAGTTTTCGATCAGCTCCACTAGGCATTGGCCGCTGGGGCTGCTGGGGTCACTAAGCTGCAGCACAATCGATAGGTGGTTCAGGCCGGGCTCCACCCGGTACTGCGTATTGCCCACGCTGTCTTCCAGCATCGTAGCGAATTGCCTGCCTTGTTGGTGAAAGGGGGGTGAATCATGTTCACTCACCATGACGATGCGCTGCGGGCCCGCAAGCTGGCGCGATGTCAGCGGCGACCATGCGGCGGCTTCGGCTGCCGTCATACGGGTTTCTTCCTTCAGGAAGCTGTTTGGAATATCGGTCAAATCATAGATACCGCTGATCAGCAGCATGCCCTGTATCTGAGGCAAAGCCGCTAGCGTGCCCTCGGTTTCCTGCGGGCCATACGCCGCAAGATAGCTTGCCAGATGCGCACCGGCGGAGTGCCCGCTAACAGTGAGTCGCTTGCGATCGGCACCCAGTTCCGGGCACAGGTTGTACACGTGCATTGCGGCCGCCCGAATCTGCTGCACGATGCGGCCCAATCTGGCTCCCGGCATCAGGTCGTAGCCGACAATGACGGCGATTGCGCCGGCCTGCAAAGCGGGCGCTGCCATGAGCCAGCAATCGTTCTTGTTGCCTGCTCGCCAGTATCCCCCATGTATGAACATGTGGATGGGTACGTTCCCTGTTCTGTCGGCCGGGAAAATGATGTCCATTCGTTCCCGGGCCCCTGCCCCGTAGGCGACATCGGTTTTGGCCTCGACCCGTGCGGCAAGCTCGTGCGACCGCGCGGCAGTCTCGGCCATGAGTTCGTTGAAATCCGGAATGAAGTTGCGATTGTTATAGAGATCCTGTCCCATGTATGTCGGCTCGCGGTGGTGTGTCTCGCGGGAGATAATAAGACGTTGCATCGTTACTGACTATGCGTGCGATCCTGCAGAATATGATCCGGTTCACCCCAAAACGCCGCGGCCAGCAATTTGCGCATGTCGCTGGGGGGCAATGCCCGCGGGTTGTTTTGTATCAGGCGCTCAATGCCGCAAGACTGTTCGGCCACCCATTCAAGGCTATCTTCGCTCAATCCCAGTGCGGCCAGTGTGGAAGGAATGCCGATGCGTGAGAACAGGCCGGATACCGCAGGAATCACAGCGGATGCATTCGGCAAGCCCATTCGCAGGGCCATTTCTTCCAGCTCTGCTTCAATGGCCGGGCGGTTCCATTGCATAACCCAGGGCAGCAGGCAAGCGACACCGGCGCCGTGTGCAGTGTGAGTGACCGCCCCAACGGGATACTGGATGGCGTGGGCGGCGGCGGTTCCCGCAACTCCAAAGGCCAAACCTGCGTAGGTCGCCCCTAGCATTACTCGGGCGCGTGCCGTTGAATTACGGCCGTCTATGTATGCGGCCTCCAGCCCGTTCCACAGCAGCGATATGGCATTCAGGGCGAAATGATCCGATAGCGCATTCTTGCCAATAAAGACTCGCTCTTGCGTCAGGCCGGGCGTGGCTGTACGGCGGACGGCGGTAAAGGCCTCGATGGCGTGGGTCAGAGCGTCGGCACCGGCGATGGCGGTGAGTGAAGCGGGGCAGCTTAACGTTAGCTCGGGGTCGCAAATTGACGCCACCGGTATCAGATAAGGGCTGGAAATGCCGACTTTCAAACTGCGTTGAGTATCGGACAACACTGCCACGGGTGTGACTTCGGACCCCGTACCGGCCGTTGTAGGTACCGCGATGACAGGCAGAGTGGGGCCGGGAACCTTGAGTTCGCCGTAGTAATCAGACGGAGCTCCGCCATGACTCAGCAGCAGGGCAATGCACTTGGCCATGTCCAAGCAGGAGCCACCGCCGATACCAATGACCACATCCGGCGCAAAGCTGCGGGCAGCTGCGGCGGCGTGCCGGGCGGAATCCTCGGGCACATCCGGCAGCGTGCCTGCGTCAATGCGTACAGTCAGCCCTCGATTCTCTAACAACGCCATCATCTTACCGAATTCGGGTGCGCCGGCCAATCGTTCGTCCGTTACCACCAAGGCGCGCTGTCCCAACCGAGCGGCTACCGCCCCAAGGACGTGTCGCTGCCCATTGCCGAAAATCAGCTCGCGTGGCGCCCTGATCGTACCGAAATGCTGCATGGCCCTCTCCTGTGTATTCCGACTCGTCAAATCATATCGTATACGATATTGTATTTGACATGGCATATGCTATCTGGCACGATTTGTCATAGTCAATCGGTTTCTGGAACAGTAGTAGTGAGAACGGAAATACACGAACAAACGTCTGCGTCTTCCATGCGCCCACCTAGTGTGGTGGATCGCGTATACGAAAGCATTTATGAACGCCTCATGTCGCTGGCGATTCCGCCTGGCGCAAGAATGCCTATCGATGTAATCGCGCGTGACCTCAACGTTTCCCAGACGCCGGTGCGCGAAGCCTTGTCACGGCTGGAGCGCGAAGGGCTCGTCCATAAAGCCCACCTGATCGGCTACAGCGCCGCCGCCCAGTTAGGGCGCAAAGAGTTCGAAGACCTGTTCGACTTCCGCTTGCTGGTGGAACCTGAAGGCGCGCGCTTGGCCGCCCTCAACATGACTCCGGAAGCGCTCGCTCACTTAGAAGAAATTGCGGCCGATATGGCCCATGGTGAGCCACCGGTAGACCGCACCAGCCGGTATTCGCGCTTCGCCCGGATCGACGCCCACTTTCACGATGAAATCCTGCGCATCGCAGGTAATGAAGTGATGCGGGCCACTGTGTCGAATCAACATGTCCACCTGCACCTGTTTCGCTTGATGGTGCATAGCCGGGTGACACAGGAGGCGTTGGAAGAACACGAAACCCTGCTGGCCGCATTCCGTGCAGCAGACCCAGCCGCCGCGCAGGCTGCAATGCACGAGCATATCCAGCGCTCTCGTGCGCGCCTCATGCTGGCGTTCGATTAGCTATGGCCGCCCGCCCTCAGCCCTTTACGTCAAGCACGTCTCCACAGCGTCCCGTGTTGGCCGCGGTGAAACTGGGTAAGGCCTATGGGGCCATCACAGTGTTGTCTGACGTAACGCTGGATGTGCAGGGCGGCGAAGTGCACGCCATCATCGGCGAAAACGGCGCGGGTAAATCCACGCTGATGAAACTGCTAGCGGGTTACGTGAACCCGACAGCAGGTCATTTATTGATGGAAGGCAAAGAGGTCAGCTTTCCCGATGCGGCATCAGCGGAACAGGCCGGCGTGGTGTTGGTGCATCAGGAAATCCTGCTTGCGCCGGACCTTACGGTTGCGGAGAACCTTTTTCTTGGGCGCGAGATCCGGCGCGGTCTGCTGGTGGACGACCGCGCTATGAACCAGCGTGCCACCCAGGTGCTGAACTCCATTGGAGCGCATTGCCGCCCACAAGACAGGGTCGGTGATCTTCCTCTGGCGCAACGACAGCTGGTTCAAATCGCACGCGCCTTACTCGAGCCGCGCCGCGTGGTGATTTTCGACGAGCCCACTGCAGCGCTTGCTCATGACGAGGTCACCGCACTTCTGAATGTCGTACGCGGATTGCGGGAACAAGGTGTGGCCGTACTCTATATCTCGCACCGCCTGGACGAAGTTGAGGCGCTGGCTGATCGCGTAACCGTGCTTCGGGACGGCAAAATGATTGGTACCTGGCCGGCCGCCGAGCTTTCCCAGCGGCGCATGGCCGAGCTCATGGTGGGCCGTGAACTTGACGTGCTGTATCCCCCAAAGCGGGCCCACGTTTCCGGTGAGCCGCTACTGGTGGTCGAGCAGCTGTCGGTCGATCATGGCACTATTAAGGCCAGCTTCAACGTACATCGTGGCGAAGTCCTGGGAATTGCGGGCATGGTGGGGGCGGGCCGTTCAGAATTGTTCGAAGGCTTGATGGGTCTGCGTCCTGCCGAAGCGCAGCGTATCGAGCTCGACGGCCGGCCGGTCAACCACCGTTCTGTGAAGTCCTGGCGCGACCTGGGACTGGTCTATCTGACCGAAGATCGCAAGGGTAAGGGCCTACTGCTGGAGCACGAGCTTGCCCCTAACCTCACTTTACAGGCGCTGGACCTTATTCATCCGCGTTTTGTGCTCGATCAGCGCAAAGAAATGCAAGCGCTGAACACGGCAGTGAACGATTACGACATCCGGCTGAGCTCAATGCATGTGAATGCAGGGCAGCTTTCCGGCGGCAACCAGCAGAAATTGCTGCTGGCCAAAGTCATGCTTACCGATCCTTCCGTCGTCATTATCGACGAGCCTACCCGCGGCATCGACATCGGGAACAAGTCACAAATATACGATTTCGTCGATCACCTGGTGCGTGCAGGCAAGGCCTGCATCGTCATTTCATCTGAGCTGCCCGAACTGGTGGGGCTGGCGGACCGCGTGCTTGTCATGCGGGCGGGCCGCATTGTGGCGGAGCAGACAGGTGAGCAGATCAACGAACAGAATGTCGTCTACGCGGCTACTGCAGGTGATGCCCGCGGCGCATATCCATAAGACCGTCCTTTAAGCACGGCACAGGAGACAACATGACAACGACCACCACCGATATTCCTGTCGTCAGAACCTCTTGGCGAATTTCTTGGGCCGCAATGGGGCCGTTCCTCGCGTTGGCTTTGGTACTCGTTGCAGGAGTGCTGCTCGGCAGTAATTTCGCCACCGGAACGAATATCGCCAACGTGGTCACCCGCTGTGCGTTCATCGCGATCATCGCAATCGGCGCTACGTTTGTCATTTCCTCGGGCTGTCTCGATTTGTCCGTCGGGTCGATGATGGCCTTCGTCACCGGCATCATGATCATCATCATGAACCACTTCGCCCCCACGATGGGCGCAAATGCCATCTTCATCGGGGCCGTGGCCGGCGTCTTTGTGGGGATAGCCTGTGGCCTGTTGAATGGGCTGATTGTGACGGTGGGGAAAATCGAACCGTTCATTGCCACACTCGGCACGATGGGTATCTTCCGTGCGCTCATTACATGGATGTCCGACGGCGGCTCCATTCCCATCAACCGCGCGCTGCGTGAACCCTACCGTCCGGTCTATTTTGGCGACGTTTTCGGCATACCGATACCAGTGTTGATCACATTGATTGTGGCGCTGGTTGCTGCATTTGTTCTGTACCGCAGTACCTACGGCCGTCACTGCGCTGCGGTGGGGTCCAACGCCGAGGTCGCGCGTTTTTCCGGCATATCCGTCATGCGTGTTCGCACGCTTGCCTTCGTTATTCAGGGTCTGTGCGTCGCTATTGCCGCCATTTGCTACATCCCACGCCTGGGCGCCGCTACGCCCACTACCGGCCTGCTCTGGGAATTACAGGTCATCACTGCCGTTGTGATCGGCGGGACCATGCTGCGCGGAGGAAAGGCACGAGTATGGGGAACGGTTGCCGGTGCGCTGATTCTGGAAGTGATCGCCAATCTCATGGTGCTCTCCAACATGGTGTCCGAATACCTTGTTGCAGCCGTGCAAGGGGTGATCATCATTCTCGCGATGCTGGCGCATCGCTTCATTAAATAAACCTCTCATGAGTCGTGGAGGTTATTCCAAAGGAGTGAGACAGTGACTACCCAAACCAGGAGACAAAAAATGAGAACGCTTGCCAATCGCGTATTAGGTGTGTTGTCTGTAGTAAGTCTTGCCGCATTCCCCATAGCCTCCACCGCACAGCAAAAAGCCACCATTGCGGTATCGATTCCGGCCGCCACTCACGGGTGGACCGGTGGCGTGGTCTACCATGCCGAACAAGCCGCCAAAGAAATTCGCGCAGCGTTTCCCAATATCGACGTCGTCGTGAAAACGTCTCCGTCTGCGACCGCCCAGGTATCGGCGCTAGAAGACCTTTCGGCCAGTATGCAGCTCGATGCCTTGGTGATTCTGCCTTTCACATCGGAAGAGCTGACAGGCCCTGTCGAGCAGGTCAAGGCAAATGGTACTTTCATTGCAGTGGTGGATCGTGGGCTGACAGACCCTGATATTCAAGATCTCTACGTAGCCGGCGACAACATTGCGGTAGGGGCCAATACTGCAAAGTGGCTGAGCGAAAAATTGGGCAACCAAGGAAAGATTGTCGTATTACGGGGCATTCCTACTGTCATTGACGACGAACGTATCCAGGGCTTCAAAGATGTGATCGATACGACTGACATCGAAATCTTGGATATCCAATACGCGAACTGGAATCAGGACGAAGCCTTCAGAGTCATGCAGGACTATCTAGCCAAATACCCCCACATCGATGCAGTTTGGGCCAATGACGACGACATGCTGCTGGGTGTGCTGGAGGCAATGAAACAGTCCGGCCGCAAGGAAATCAAATTCGCATTGGGCGGAAACGGCATGAAAGAGGTCATAGAACTGGTCAAGGCAGAAGACGCCGTTACGCCGATCTCTACTCCATATCCACCTTCTATGATCAAGTCGGCCATCTATATGACCGCTGCGCAGTTCACTGGTCAGGCTCCCATGCGTGGCAGTTTCAAGCTGGATGCCCCGCTTATTACTCCTGAAAATGCCGACCAGTTCTATTTCCCCGACAGCCCCTTCTAACCATATAGAGCAGGTGCTTAGCGCCTGCCTCACATCACCAAAGAGGAGTATCCATGAGCGGCAAGAAAATTCTGATGTTGTGCGGTGAATTCACAGAGGAGTACGAAATCTACGTTTTCCAACAAGGTATGGAAGCGGTCGGCCATACTGTTCATGTCATCTGCCCGGACAAAAGCGCCGGTGAAATGATCCAGACATCACTGCACGACTTTGAAGGTCATCAGACCTATATCGAACGCTTCGGCCATTTGGTCGAAATCAATAAGACTTTTTCCGAAGTCGATGTCGAAGAGTATGACGCCGTCTATTGCGCCGGGGGCCGCGGGCCCGAATACATCCGTACCGACAAGCGCATACAGGCCATGGTGCGGCATTTTCACGAGACCGGAAAACCCATCTTCACCATCTGCCACGGGGTCCAGATATTGGTTGCCGTTGACGGCGTCATACGCGGTAAGAAAGTGGCGGCATTAGGAGCATGCGAACCCGAAGTGATTCTTGCCGGTGGTACGTATATCGACGTACAGCCCCACGAAGCCTATGTCGATGGCAACATGGTGTCGGCTAAAGGCTGGACGGGCCTGGCGGCATTCATGCGCGAATGTCTGAAGGTGCTCGGCACGCAGATCACGCATACTTGAGGTCTATTCAGAGGGCTGGGCCGCTCCTTATTGCAAACCTGTTCCCGGGGCGTAGTATGACTGCGCCCCGGGGCATACCTCTTGCAATGAACACGGCTCGTTAAAAATACCCCCGCGTCAATACCGTGTCGGCATCATCTTCGCCTTCCTCGGGAAAGCATTCGTTCAAATGGTGAAGAAAGCGTTCGAAGCAACCAAGATGCAAAGGATTATCGTAAAGAAAATTCTTATAAGCCTGACGGGCTCTTTGCCGGCCCTGGGCGGTGCTGAAATTACTGCGTACGTTTGACGCTAGGCGCTTAGTCCGGCGTAAGACAATCACTTCGTCTATCGACGTCAACTTTGTGGTGATGGGAGTCATGTCGAGGTATTCACAGAGCAAGACATAGCGGGCTCCCGGTACCGCACGTTTCAGTTCGTTGGCTGTCTGTGCCGCCTCTTGGAACATCGTTTTATCCAGGTTCGTTTTGATTTCCGTAGCAAAGTGCGAAACGGAAAAGCGCGTGCTGAATGTTGCCCCATTTTCAGGCTCATTGCTGATCGTCATTCTATGCACTTTCGCTACAGAGAAGTCATGATCTTTAGTCTTGAGCTGTACCCCTCCGGAACTAAGGGGTAGGAAAGGTGAGTCGAATGTGAGACCCGAAAACGAAGACTGCGGCCCACAGATTACGTCCTCTAAGCGCTGGAATCCTGGTACTAATCGGACGTCAAATAGATACGGTAAGAATTCTTCCAAAATTGAATTGGAAAGTTTTGTTTGCCCGTTCTGACGATATAGGAAATTTTCCTGCGAATCGAAAATAAGCTCTAGATCAATGTAGTTCTTGTATTCGTTGAGGGCTCTGACTAGCTCGCGCAAATATTCGTGTCCCGTCAGACCCGGCCCTTTAAGGCGAGACCTCCATTCGTCATAACGCTCGATGGCCGCGTGGACCCGCGGTCGATCGACTTGCGGCAAATTCGAATTGTTTATCAGTGCCCGTAGCTTATATCCATGAGTACGTGGGTGTTCAACATGCATTTGAATTGCCTTTACCCATGAACAGCCGGTTGGCCGCCTGCCGACGCCCCCGAGAACAATGCGGACGGTTCAACTTTGACTGCTGCTGCTTGTGCTTCCAAAAGCGCTGCCTTGCTCTCATCGGGAGCATGCTGAAGTGCATCTAGTAGCGCTTGAATCCCAACGGAGCGTGGGATCTCTAGGCTAATTTGTTCGTGATTTATAGTCCTAGCCACCAGGACATCCTCATAAATTAATTGACCGAACCTGTTCTTGAAGACACGTTCCCTGCGCTGAAGGAACTCTAAGGCCGGGCTGTTATTAATAAGATCGATAAGTATTTTCGAATTCTGGAACCGAGTGCCTTTTACCTTAGACTCGCGTCCGACCACGAGCACAACCGGGGCTCCCGGGCGACATACGCGCGAGATTTCATCAAGTGCCTGAGCCATGTCCAGACAGTATTGAATGACGGTCAAGAATCGGTTCTGACGATGTTTGCGATTCGAACCGAATTCCGATCTTGCCGCCACCAGAGGCCGCCAGCCCAAGAGCTCGACAGCTTGACGATAATTTTGATGGTAATTGAAGACATTGATATAAGGCGGTGAGGTGATCACTGCGTCGATCGATGCCTCCTGCACGGGAGTCTGCCTGGCGTCGGCCAAATAACATTCTGCACGGCCGCTATAAGTCATCATTTCCGCGATCAATGTTGAAAGCGTGAATGCTGCTCTTTCAGCAGAGACAAGAGTAAATTCGGCCTTATTCCCCATGGCAAGAAGAAGCATGGTTGACAGGCACGCGCGTAAGTCGTGATTTTGAGCCGCGTTGATGGTGTTTAGGAAAAGGTTGTTGTATTGCGATGGTGGGCTTTGTTCAAACTCTGATAACAGGGTGTGGGCAGCATCCACAAACCTGCGTTGCAACTCTGCGAGCTGCCGTTCCCCGCTGTTAGCCAGGCAAGCGATTGAGGCCAGCTGCCACGCCGCCGGGTTGACCTCCACCCCTATCCCGTGCATTCCTCTCGCGGCGGCCTCAAAGAGGACGGTACCACTGCCACAAAACGGATCGAAAACACGGGTTGCGCTGGGACACACAACGTCAAGGAAATATTCCACCAGCTCCGGCGAAAATTGACCGCGCCATGGCAACCGGCTGGTCCGAACGCGTTCCGCGATATTGAGGCGCGACTCATCCATTGAGTACTTCTCGGCTTCAAGAAGCCCATAAGTTTCAGTCACGAGACTTTGCAAGTAGCGAAAAAAAGCCAGTGTAACTTAGGGTGGATGGACCCTGACGAGACTGCTTCGAGCGCCACATTCAAGGGGGAACTAATAAAAATGGCCTCCCGATGGGGAGGCCATTTTCAGCGGTAGCCCGCTCGAATTCTGGTGCCGGCTAAAGGAGTCGAACCCTTGAACTTCGCATTACAAGTGCGCTGCTCTACCAACTGAGCTAAGCCGGCAACGAAGTCGGTATTCTACCCGATTTTTTGAAGCCTTACTTGACTACGGTGAGGCGAGGGCGCCCGGGCGGGGG
>JAJUGV010000016.1 GCA_029265795.1 Alcaligenaceae bacterium | reverse complement strand
ATTCGCCAGGTATTTTTCGGCGCGCATACACTACACTCAGGGGCAACAACAAAAGAAAAGTTATACAGCATGGGAAACACACAGTTTAGCGCGCGGTCGGCACCGGATATCGGCTGCGCGCCCGTGCTGGTGTAACATTCAGATACTTAACTACCTGATTAGGAGGGTATTCCATGCTGGGTCGTATAGCTATTTATCTAAGTAACGATAAGGCGTGCAAACGTCGCATCGACGCCGGTTTAAAACTGGCCAAAGAACATGGCGCCGAAGTTGTCGGGGTATATCCGACTGACGGTGTTGCCGGTACCTACTACGACGAATCCATCATTCCGCAGGATGTTCGAAAGGTTCTGCATGACCGTCGCAATGATTTTCGTGAAGCGACCCGCAAATTGTTCTTGGAAAGCGCTGCAACAGCGGGAGTCAAAGCAGAGTGGCGTACACCCGGCGGCGAAGCGGACGAAGCCCTGGCGCTTCACGCTCGCTACTGCGACCTACTGGTAATGAGCAAGGCTGAACAAGTGGACACGGTCGCTGCGATTATTCCGAACCTGCCCGAATCGGTCGTCATGGCGTCCGGCCGACCCGTGCTGATGATCCCGAATGCCGGCAATTTTGAAACCATCGGCCGGCGCGTTCTGTACTGCTGGGATCAACGCCGTGAAGCCGCCCGCGCCTTCACCGATGCCACACCCTTCATGAAGCGCTGCGACGAATTAGTTGTGTTGGAAATCGACCGTGACGAGCGCGCCTTCAAGGAAAACGACCTACACGAAGACGACTTCGGCAACTTCTGCACCAGCCTGGGTTATCCCCAGCCCCGCCATCTGGTCAAGAAAAGCGATGGTATCGGTGTCGGCAACGTAATTCTGAACACCGCCAGCGACCTGAGCAGCGACCTAATCGTCATGGGTGCGTACGGCCACAGCCGCATGCGCCAATGGGTGATGGGCGGCGCTTCGCGCACGCTTTTATCGTCCATGACCGTGCCTGTACTACTGGCACACTAAACTGCCTGCCCGTTCAGCTATGGTTGAAAGCTGCCGCAGCACATGGGGCAGCAGCCCCGGCAGGTCCTCGGCAATCAAGCCGGGCCCTGCCAGCTGAGCGGCGGCGCCGTGCATCCAGACCGCGGCACAGGCGGCCTCGAAATGTGGCATGCCTTGGGCCAACAGGCCGGCAATCATGCCGGCCAGCACATCACCAGCCCCCCCTGTTGCCAGCCAAGCCGGTGCATTGGCGTTGATCGCCGCCCTGCCACCCGGTTCAGCCACAACGGTATCCGCGCCCTTCAAAACAATCACAGCGTTTGCGCGCTGGGCTGCAGCCCGCGCTCTCGCCAGCTTGTCCGCCTGCGTCAGTTGCGGAAATAAGCGGGCAAACTCGCCGTCGTGCGGAGTCAATACGCACGGGCCACGCAAGCTGGAAAACAACGCATCGGGGTCATGAGTAAAAAGGGTCAGAGCATCGGCATCCAATACCAACGCCCGCCCGGTAGCCGCTGCCGACAATACGTTGGCTCGAGTTTCCGAACTCACCCCCAGCCCAGGACCCAACACCAACGCATTACGTCGTTCGTCGATTAATGCGGGTGCAATATTGCGGTCAAGCAAGCGCTCCACCATCACGCTGGTCATGGCTGCGGCGTATATCGCCCAGGCCTCTGGCGGCGCAGCGATTGTGACTAGGCCCGCGCCCGCTCGCGCCGCACCCAGGGCGGTGAGTCGCGCAGCCCCCGTCATGTTTGCGCCCCCTGCGACCAGCACGTGACCGCGCTGATACTTGTGCGAAGACAGCCCGGGCCTGGGAAGCTGGGCGGACCACAGGGCTGGTAAATTCTCGTATGCCGACACGGGGATCTCTGATAACACGTCGGCGGGGATCCCAATATCAGCCAATACGACTTCGCCGCATCGTGCACGTCCAGGTAGTAAAAGATGGCCCGGTTTCTTGCGGAAAAACGTGACGGTCAAGGCGGCGTTCACCGCAGTGCCTCGTACAAGGCCGGTCTCCCCATCCACCCCGCTAGGTACATCCACAGCGCATACAGCCAGGCCACGACGCTGCACTTCCCGCAATATTTGCTCTGCCTTGCCTTCAATATCGCGTGACAAACCTGCTCCGAAGAGTGCGTCCACTACCAGATCGACACCATCCAGAAGGCGTACATCCAAAGCATGGACGTCACCCCTCCACTGACTCGCATGCCAGGCCGCATCCCCTTTCAGCTGATCGACGCTACCTAATAGGGCAACCCGCACCGACCAACCCGCCGCCTGTAGGCACTGAGCCACCACGAATCCATCACCGCCGTTATTCCCAGGGCCACAAAGTACCGCTACGACGCCCGGTTCCCAGCGCGCTTCAATCGCCTCTGCCACCGCACGACCGGCAGCAGCCATCAGCTCGACACCGGGCACTCCAGCGGCGATCGCCGCCCGATCGGCCTGCGCCATTTCGTTTGGGGTAAGAAGTGCGTATGACATATCCGGCATGAAAACTCCGTTAAGTGCGAACAACCCATAGCCAGAAGACCTTATGGTATCGTGCCCCATTGTGCACGGGGACGACCATGGAGCCCATACTCAGAGTCTCAGGCCTGACCAAGACCTACGCTTCAGGATTTCAGGCCCTGAAAGGGGTGGATCTAAGCATCAGCTCAGGGGAAATCTTCGCTCTGCTAGGCCCCAACGGGGCCGGCAAGACCACCCTGATCAGCATTATCTGCGGCCTGGTAAACCCCAGCGAGGGTACAGTGACCGTCGGGGGGCACGATATCATCCGCGAGTATCGGCAGGCACGCTCGCTAATCGGGCTGGTGCCCCAGGAACTCACTACTGATGCCTTCGAAACTGTCTGGAACACGGTCAGCTTTAGCCGCGGCTTGTTCGGAAAAAAATCGGACCCCGCTCACTTAGAGCATGTTCTGAAAAGCTTGTCGCTCTGGGATAAGAAAGATAATCAGCTTATCACCTTGTCAGGGGGCATGAAACGTCGCGTTTTGATTGCCAAGGCGCTTTCCCACGAGCCCCGGATTCTGTTTCTCGATGAACCGACTGCCGGTGTCGATGTGTCTTTGCGTCAAGACATGTGGGCGCTGGTGCGGGCCCTGCGCGAAACCGGTGTCACCATCATTCTCACCACCCACTACATTGAAGAGGCGGAAGAGATGGCCGATCGCATCGGCGTGATCGATCGGGGTGAGATCATCTTGGTGGAAGAAAAGCATCGGCTCATGCAGACATTGGGCAAAAAGGAGCTCGTTCTGATGTTCGACTCGGCACTCGAACACATTCCGGACGTACTCAGCCCCTTCAACCTGCAGCACGGCAGCGAGGCACACGAGTTGGTCTATACCTACGATAGCCAACGCAACGATATTGCGGCTTTGCTGGCAGCGGTCGAGCAGACCGGGTTGCGTCTGCAGGACCTGCAGACTCGGCAGAGCTCACTGGAGGATATCTTTGTGCGCTTGATCGGGAGCTCGTCATGAACTGGCAGGCCATCTACGCCATCTACGCCTTTGAAATGGCTCGTACCCGCCGCACGCTGCTGCAGAGCATTGTCGCCCCAGTCATCTCGACTTCTTTGTATTTTGTGGTGTTCGGGGCAGCCATCGGGCACCGCATTCATGAAATTGACGGGGTGAACTACGGTTCCTTCATCGTGCCGGGCCTGATTATGCTGACACTGCTCACACAAAGTGTCTCGAACGCATCCTTCGGCATTTATTTTCCAAAATTTACCGGCACCATTTACGAGATTCTGTCCGCACCGATTTCACCGGTCGAAATCACACTGGGATACGTAGGCGCGGCAGCGACCAAGTCGGTGATCCTGGCGCTAATCATTCTGCTTACCGCTACGGCGTTTGTGCCGGTTCGCATCGACCACCCCGGGTGGATGCTGCTGTTCCTCTTTCTGACGGCCATCACCTTCAGCCTGTTTGGTTTCATTATCGGCATCTGGGCTGATGGCTTCGAGAAACTGCAGCTGGTCCCCCTTCTGATCGTGACACCCCTCACCTTTTTGGGCGGCAGCTTTTATTCAGTCGATATGCTGCCGCCGGTGTGGCGCACGATCACCCTGTTCAACCCGGCCGTCTATCTGATTAGCGGTTTTCGCTGGAGCTTCTACAGCATCGCGGATGTCAATGTGACGGTCAGCCTGGGCATGACACTCGTCTTTCTGATGCTTTGCCTGGCGGTCACGATGTGGATTTTTCGCAGTGGATACCGCCTCAAGCGTTGAGCCCGCTTTTTTTACCGTGCGGGTGCAATAGGACTTAAGGCACTTAATCTCGGAAATTATTGAACTGCAGCGGGAGCTCCACGTCCGTCTTGCGTAGCAGCGCGATGGCGGCTTGCAGATCGTCACGCTTCTTGCCAGAGACCCGTAATTTGTCGCCGTTGATCTGGGCTTCGACCTTTAGCTTCGCACCTTTGAGTGCCGCAATAAGCTTCTTGCTGACGGCCTGCTCCAGCCCTTGACGAATAGTGATTTGGCGTCGCGCACCTGACACGTTCTCGGTTGGCTCACCGACGTCCATGCAACGCACATCAATATTCCGGGCGGCAAGTCGTCCACGCAGGATGTCCAGCATCTGATTCAACTGAAACACACTGGGCGCGGATTGCGTGACCACATACTCATTTAATTCAAAGCTCGCATCGATTCCCTTGAAATCAAAGCGCTTGGACAACTCTCGGTTCGCCTGATCCACCGCATTAACAAGCTCGTGCTTGTCCACCTCAGACACCACATCAAACGAAGGCATAAATAACTCCTAAAAAACCGAAACTGGGGTCTGACCCCAGTTTTTACAATTCGGTGTTCGCTTTTTTGCGTAGTTCGAATTTCTGGATTTTGCCGGTTGATGTTTTGGGCAATTCGCAGAAAATGACATGTTTGGGGACTTTGTAGCCGGCGAGGTGCTGGCGGCAGTGATCGATGATTTCCTGCGCCTCGAGCTGCGCGCCCTCTTTGAGCTCAACGAACGCACAAGGGGTTTCGCCCCAACGCGGGTCGGTTTTTGCGACGACGGCTGCAGCCAGCACCGCCGGGTGACGGTATAGCGCGTCTTCCACTTCTATAGAAGAGATGTTCTCGCCGCCTGAAATAATGATGTCCTTGCTGCGATCCTTGATCTTCATGTAGCCATCGGGGTCGGCAACGGCAAGGTCGCCGCTATGGAACCACCCGCCCGCCAATGCTTCTTGTGTGGCTTGCGGGTTTTTCAGATACCCCTTCATGACGATATTGCCCCGGAACATGATCTCGCCCATTGACTCACCGTCTTGTGGCACCTCCTGCATGCCGGCAGGGTCCATGACGCAGGCACCTTGCTGAAGATGGTAGGCCACGCCCTGGCGCGAGTTCAGGCGCGCTCGCTCGCCGATATCAAGGTCGTTCCAGTGTTCGTGCTTGGGGCACACCGTTGCCGGGCCGTAGGTTTCGGTAAGCCCGTACACATGCAGAAGGTCGAATCCCATGCGTTCCATCCCCTCAATCATCGAAGCCGGGGGAGCGGCGCCTGCCACCATGGCTTTGACGCCCGTTGGGACGCCTTCTTTCATAGCAGCCGGCGCATTGACCAGCATGCTGTGAACGATCGGCGCACCGCAATAGTGATCAACACCATGCTCGCGGATGGCGTCAAAGATCGCCTTGGGCTCAACACGACGCAGGCAAACGTTCACCGCGGCTCGGGCCGCGAGCGCCCACGGGAAGCACCAGCCATTGCAGTGGAACATCGGTAATGTCCACAGATAGGTGGCATGTTTGGGCATGTCCCACTCCAGAATATTGGAGATCGCCGCGAGCGCTGCCCCGCGGTGGTGGTACACAACACCCTTGGGGTTGCCCGTAGTGCCGCTGGTGTAGTTCAAGGCAATGGCATCCCATTCGTCAGCCGGAAGCTCCCACTCGTAATTAGGATCGCCGCTAGCGATGAAGGCCTCGTAGTCGGTCGTCCCTACGGCTTCATGCGAACCATCGTAAAGGGGATCGAAGACGTCTATTATCTGCAACGGCCGGGTAGATTCGCGCAGCTCCAGTGCGCGGCGCGCAACCGGCGCGAACTCCGAATCGACGATCAAACAGCGGGCTTCGCCGTGATCAAGGATGAAGGCAACCGTCTGTGCATCCAGCCGAGTGTTGATGGTATTGAGCACAGCACCCGTCATTGGCACACCGAAATGTGCTTCGACCATCGGCGGCGTGTTGGGTAGCAGGACGGCGACGGTGTCACCTTTGCCCACGCCACTTGCTACCAACGCACTAGCAAGTTGGCGGCAGCGCTGATAAGTCTGCGCCCACGTGCGACGCACTGCCTCTTGGCCACTGCCATGCACGATCGCCGTCCGATCGGGATACACCCTGGCAGAGCGTTCTATAAAGGAAAGCGGCGAAAGCGGTTGATAATTGGCGGCTGTACGTGGGAGATCGCGCTCGTAGATACTGCCCATGATTGTCTCCTCAGATTTTGCATTTTCTGTAAATACTAACCGATGGCTGCTAGCAGATCTCCAAGTCCACCGCTGCGGTGAACACGCTGGCTGACTGCTTGCCGCAATAACTCTTGCCCCCCGGGGTTCACGAGAGTGAAACACTCACTGGCCCGGGTGATTCCGGTATAAACGAGTTCACGCGTCAACACCGGGTTCGGTGCATCAGGTAGCACCAGTGCCACATGTCGGAACTCAGACCCTTGGGATTTATGAACCGTCAATGCATAGACGGTGTCGATTTCGTCCAGCCGGTTGGGCGCAAACCACCGGACACCCGTACCCTCACCGTCGGGGAAAGCGACTCTCAAGGCGGTGGCGTTGGCCGACTCTATAGGGTATGGCAGCACCACTCCGATATCGCCATTACTTAGCCGCAACGCCTGATTGTTTCGCGTCACCATGACCGGACGACCGGCATACCAGCCAGAGGAAGCGCTGATGAGTCCTTTTGAATGCAGCAACTGTGCAATCGACTTGTTCATTCCTGCCACGCCCCACGGGCCATTTCGCAGGACACAGAGAACCTGAAAGGCTCGGTGCGCCCGGAGCACC
This sequence comes from Alcaligenaceae bacterium, assembly GCA_029265795.1. Lineage (GTDB taxonomy): Bacteria > Pseudomonadota > Gammaproteobacteria > Burkholderiales > Burkholderiaceae_B > Yanghanlia. The sequence continues at coordinate 34,630 of JAJUGV010000016.1, read as the reverse complement.
TTAACGGCCCAGTCGTCATAGGCCTTCAGATCCAAAACAGGTGGAACCTGCGCCACCAGCTTCAAGTAATGGCCGTAACCCTCGCGCGGCGCAACGGGGCTAGCCCCGTCAGCATCCCGCCCGCTTGAACCCTCAACCAGCAGACGCGAAATCGCCTTGTCATCAGACTGCTGTACACGCAAGTAAGCGATGTCCGGCAGCGGTGATGCCAGCTGCGCCTGAACCTGCTCGACGTCGCCGTTGTTGACCGCGAGGGACAGACGGCCGATCCCACTGTTTCCGCCGAAACGATAACTGCGCCGCAACATCGCCACAGCCTGATCCAGGCGCAGACCTTCCTCATCCATAATACTCGCGGGAACCTTGATGCCGGTGGCTTTGGATAGCCACTCTGCAGTCGCGGGCAGGTAATGCCCGTCGCTTGCCCGTCGGCAGAGCTCTCCCAATACGGCTCCGGCTTCCACCGAAGACAGCTGGTCTTTGTCGCCGATGAGGATTAACCTTGATTCGGGCCGCAGTGCAGCAATGACATCGGCCATATCGCTTAACGAGACCATCGAGGCTTCGTCGATCACCAGCACATCCAGCGGTAATGGGTTGTCCGCATGATAGGTGCGTTTGCGCACATGGGGCCGCCCGCCCAGTAATCGATGCAGGGTCACGACTTGTTCCGGAATGGCACGCGCCAGCGCCTCGCCACCCAGGTGCTCAAGCGGCAATTCCCCTATCTTCGCCCCAATGGACTCATTAAGCCGGGCGGCCGCCTTGCCGGTGGGAGCGGCCAGTCGAATGCGTAAGGGCTGCCAGGCACGCCAGGCGTGCGGGTCATCCTCCGCACCCGGCCGGCTCTGAAAATGCAAGGCCTGCAGTAAGGCCAGCAATCGAACGACCGTAGTGGTCTTGCCGGTGCCGGGCCCTCCCGTAATGATGGAAAAGCGCTGACGCGCGGCTAATGCACAGGCTATGCGCTGCCAGTCCACGGGAGCGGCCGGATCAGCCGGCCCGAAAAGCGTCTCCAGCAACGCGGCAACCTGAGTTGCACTCGGCCCTTCGCTACTATCTACAGCCCGCAAGCGGGCGGCAATTCCCGCTGCTACCCGCTGTTCATATCGCCAATAGCGGCTCAAATACAGACGGCCATTGTCGTAGATCAACGGGGTTGGCCGACTGCCATCCGAGACAATATCCGGGTGAAACGACGCTTCCCAATCTGTCTGCGCTATCCGGCCCAGCAATTCAGCCGGCAGCGGCGTTTCTGCATCTTCCGGCCCTTGCTCTATATTGGCTTGTGCGCCGCTCCTACCGCGGCTCACTGCTTGGTCCGGCGGAAGATTCAACACGCGTTCAGGGCCGTTCAGCGTTGCCGCCAAATCGAGGCAGGCATGCCCCCGACCCAGCTGATGGCTGGTGAGTGCCGCGGCCAGTAACAAGAGCCCACTAACGCCCGGTTCTTCATCATGAAGAAAGCGGGCAAACTGCAGATCGAGCAACCGCAGCCACCCGGCTTCGTACCAGGCACCCAATAGTGCAAGCACGTAGTCGGCGTCGAATTGTGCTGCATCCCCTGACATTGCAGGCATTGCATTAGCATCCAGGCCCAGACTTAACTGCATGATTAGGCATCTCCGTTCGCTGACAGGGCCGGGGTCACTGCTTGCGCGGTGTCACCGCTAAATAACGCTTCCATTTGCTCCATCAACGCTAGCGGCGGCCGCTCGATGTGAACTCCCTGAGTGCCGGCCTGATATCCGCGCACGAAGAACACCAATGCCCCACCCACGTGCCGTTCGTACTCGTAGTCTTCACCCAGGCGGGTTTTTAGTAAACGATGCAGAGCAAATAGATACAAGGCTGCCTGAAGGTCATAGCGATGTTCCAGAATAGCGTCCGCAACGGCCTGCGCGTGATAGGCATCGGCATCCACACCTAGCCAGTTCGACTTGTAGTCGGCTACGTAATACTTACCTTGATGTTCGAAGGTCAGGTCAATGAAACCGCGCAGCAAGCCATGCAGGCGCCCTCGGCTGATGACTGACCGGGGCTGCCCAGGAAGATAGTACCGACTCACCAAGGCATCCAACTTGGGCAGATCAGCATCTCTGACACCAAACCAGAATTCCATTTCGGGCAAGACGGTTTTCAGTTCACACAGCACCAGGTCTGCCGTATCTACTGTCGGTGCGAGGCGGAAACCCTGAGTGAAGAAGTCCGTGACCCAACTCACCAGTGTATTGCTGTGCGCCGACCAGCCACGCACTCGACAGCGGCGTTCCACATACTGCTGCAACCGTTCCGGATCGCCCAGCACCTGCTGCGGCCCCTGGGTGTACACCCACTCAAGCAAGCCATGCAGAAAACTACCGGCTGCCGCCCCCTTCGGGAATTTATGCAGTCCGACGGCAAGAGGAGATTGCCGGCTGTACGTGTCGGCTTCACCTGCTTCCGCCCCGGCCGTCTCGGCCAAATATCCTTCCATAAAGGTATCGAGGCCAGGTTCATCGGGCAACGCCTGTTCATCGAGCGCCAGGTCCGGCGCTCCCTTGAAGCGCACCTTGGCAAGCCGGTTAAGTGAAGAATAGCTGCTCAGATTCCAGCGCTGCTCAATACGACGTGTCATGCTGCGCCAGACCGGCGCACTTGCCCCTTCATCCCCTACAGGCCGATACCAGCCTGCCACGGATTCAGGCAGAGGCAGCACAGCGATATTGTCGCACCCCTCGACTAAGCCGTGTAGCGCACCTTCAACGTGCTCGAGTGTGCAGACTTCAGGCCCGCCCAACAGATAACCCATAGCAGAGTGTGCCAACGTTCTGTACGGAGATACGGCCATCCAGGTAGCATAGCGTGCGCGCGTCAAGGCGACGTAAAGCTTGCGAAGATCCTCGGCCAGACGCTCTCGCTCTAAAGCGGTGTGAATCTGTTCACGCAGCTGTGGCGTGAGTTCGACCGAGCTTGCCAGGATGTGGGGTTCACCCCGTTCGTCACGGTAGAGAACCGGTACCGTGAAATTGCCGGTTGGACGACAATAATAGCCATAGGGGTAGAAGACCAGCGGGTATTCCAGGCCCTTGGCTTTGTGAACGGTGACGATCTGAACAAGGTCGGCATCGCTTTCAAGTCGCAACCGGGACACGTCTTCATCGGTATTACCGGCCCCGCCGGCCTGAATTTTTTCTTCCAGATAGCGAATGACCGCGTGCTCGCCATCCAAGCTTGTAGAAGCCGCCTGCAGCATTTCGGCCAAATGCAGCAAATCGGTAAGGTGGCGCTCACCGTCCTGACTACCGTCTTTTTGCTGCGCGAACAGCCTGCCCGGCACGCCGAATTCATACATGAAACGCCGTAGCATGGGTAGCAACCCCCTGTGCCGCCACTGCTCCTTATACGTAGCGAAACGTTCGAGCACAGATTCCCACAGCATTTCATCGTGAACGTATTTGTCCAGCTGGAGCCAGCTTAAGCCCAATGACGGCGTAGCAAGAGCCGCGCGCACATGCTTGCCGATCTCAGGCTCTGCACAGGCACGTAACCAGGCAAGCATTTCCACCGCCGCCTCGCTTGTATAAACAGAGCTTTGGTCGGACAGGTAGACACTCCGTATTCCCCTTCGGGCAAGCTGTTTGCGAAGCTCTTCGGCTTCATCTCGTGTATTCACAAGAATGGCGATGTCCCGAGCCTGGAGGGCTTCGAAGCCGTCTTCTGACTGAAACCCCGCTTTTCCCTCTAAGCCGAGCTGCAGTAAATGCAAAATCTCCGAGGCACAGGCCCCGGCGACATCTGCCCTGCGCGCTTCCTGGTTAGGTACGTCCTGCCTTGTGTCACACCAAATCGTGAGCGCCCTGTACTGCCGCCCTTCCACCCGGAATTCGCCGCGGTCTCTGGCCGCATCCACGGGATGAAAGGGTACGGGGTTCTCGAATGACCCATCAGTACCTTGCCTTGCAAACAGGAACGCCCCATTTTCGCGCTGCTGCTCGCCTGCCTCGAACAGGTGATTCACTGCCGCCACCATTGATGGGGTCGAACGGTAGTTATTGTTCAAGGTGTAAATGCGCCCCTCACATGCCCGGCGGGCAGCGAGATAAGCATGGATATCCGCGCCACGGAATGCATAAATTGCCTGCTTCGGATCGCCAATCAAGGCCAGCAGCACGTCCTCCCTATTCGTATCTACACCATATATACGGTCGTAGATTTGATACTGGATTGGGTTGGTGTCCTGAAACTCGTCGATGAGCGCGGCAGGGAACTGTCTGCGTATCAGCTGGGCCAGGCGCTCACCGTTCGGCCCCTGCAGCGCGGCATTAAATTTTTCAGTCAGACTGCTGAAGCTGAGTGTGGCGCGTTGCTCACGCAGCTCGGCGACCCGATTCTTAACCCAGATCGCCGCATGGCGGAATACCCCTTCAAGATGAGGGTCCAGCGCCCTGACTTCCTGCCGTAGCGTCTGCAACGCTTGAAACCCTGGGTGCTGGGGTGGCGAACCCTTGAGCCAGATAGCTGCCAGCGATTCCGGAGACAAGCGCAGCCAAGCCACACCGTCTTCGTCAAAAGGCAGCACCGCATCCGCGCTGTTCGCCCATTCTTCTATATTCGTCAGCCACTTGCGCCAATTGTTGACGGCAAGGCTCCCCTTCTTGTATCGATTTTCTTTGTAAGCCTCTTCCAGGAGTTCTCGCATTTGCGGAACCCATTCGAGCCAAGGTTTTTTGCACGCCTCCAGGCCGGATCTCACCTGCGAAATCAACGCAAGGGGCTCATGCGCATGGGTGAACGTATCTGCGTGAGCGAGCCATCCCTGGGTCAAAGTCTTGGCGAACCGCTCACAACTGCCGATCACCTCGCTTACCCGGGCGAAGTTTTCAGCGTCCAGCGGCGCAATAAAGAGCCGCCAATAATCCTGGGTGGCTTCAATCACCGTTTCCAGGGAATCGGCATCCAGTTCGACATTGAAGAGGCTGGCACTATCGAAGGCATGTTCGCGCAACATGCGAAAGCACCATGCGTCAATAGTGTCGACGGCGGCCTCGTCCATCCACTGAGCGGCAATCTGTAATTGGAGCGCCCGCCCGGGCCACTGCTTCTTATCGTAGTCGGCCCGCAATTTCTGTAAGAAGTCGTCCCCCTCGCTTTGCTCAAGAAAAAACCCTGCTGCCTCGTTAAGACGCTTGCGGATGCGCTCACGCAGCTCACGGGTGGCCGCCCGTGTGAAGGTAGTCACCAGAATTTCAGGGGGGGTAAGGGGAGATTGGCCGGGCTGCAGACCATGGCCGAGCACCAGCCGGACATACAAGCCGGCGATGGTATAGGTCTTCCCTGTTCCAGCGCTGGCCTCAATCAGTCGGCTACCCCACAGCGGAAATTTCAGGGTATCTAGTGGCACCATAGTAGATGACGGACTCATGGCGTTCACTCGGCCTCCTTGGTTCGCAAAGCCGTGAACAAAGGCCCGTACAGTGTCAGCACCCATTTGAGCATCTCGTCGCCGGCCAGCAGGGACTCAGCGGTGGGATAAGCGCGCAATTCATAGCGGGTTTCTTTCCGGTCGGTGCGATTCCAATCAGCCGTCGCACACGCGCGCAGTGCCGCGGCCACCTTATCGACGCTCATAAGCCGCTGTCGGTTTTCTTCGTCGTTCACCCGCTCCATCCCTTCGGGAATGGCCAGCAGTACCGGCCGGGCGAACTCGGCCTTGACGGGAAGGGGTCGGCGCATGCCCTCCATCCAGCCTAGCAGCAAATCATCCAAGCAAGCAGCTGCCTCTTGGGTATCCAGCGGTAGCAGTTCCGCGACCCCGCCCGGGCTGACCACGACCGTGGTCAGCGGCACGCCCCGCGCATTTGCTGCCAAGTGCTGCAACCAGTGCTCCAGCATTTTTTCGTCGCGCCAACGTTTCCGATCGTCTGTCAATCGAGTCGCCTGCAGAATGAGGTTCACGCACTCGTCACCTCCTTTGCTCCGCAGGCCATGCAGCCATCCCGCCAAGCCGGGCGTACCGGGGCAGGAATAAGCAATTTCCAGCGATTCCGCTGCCGGCACAGGCCACTCGTGCAGCAGTTCACTGTACTTTTCGAAGATCGGAGTCAGGACGTCGCGCCCTCTTTCCATCTGCACCATCGCGGCACCGCCAAACGCGAGTTCGCCGCTTCTATGCATGCGTTCCAGCGCAGCGGCACACGCCTGCCAGGGGTCGGCACCTATTTCGAGCGGCTTACGGGCGGCTTCAATCAGCACCTTATTCAGCGACCAGTTGTCCAACCCGGTCGCCATGAACGTTTCATGATCGTCGAATCCTTCGTTTTCCTCGTAGCTGACCTGCAGGCGCTGAACGAAGAACTCTCTGACCGGATGGTCAAGAAAGCGCTCCAGTTCTCGAAACGACAGGGGTTCGTCGCGGAGCAATGGGTCTAGCGGTTCATCCGGGGCGCCCTGGGCGACCGGTTCAGTCTCTGCTTGGCTACGCCATTCGCGCACATACGTAAACAGGTTCGCGTCGGGCGAGGCATCTTCGAAATACCGGCCGCTAAAGCCCTGCAACGGGTGCTCCGTGGTGACCTGCGGCAAAACTTCTGCGCTGCCATCGTGGGCACGCCACCCTGCTGCCAAATGGTCTCGCAGCTGTCCCACCAGCACCGAGGGCGGCTGTTCAGAATTGTCTACGATGCTGCGTCCCACCCAAGACACATAGAAACGCTCACGGGCCGAAAGCAAAGCCTCCAAGAATAGGTAACGGTCATCATCGCGACGCGATCGGTCACCGGGCCGGTAGTCCTTCTCCATCAGATCGAAGTGGGCGGGGGTACGCCGCCGGGGGTATTCGCCGTCGTTCATACCCAGCAGGCAGACATGACGGAAAGGAATGGCCCGCATCGGCATAAGCGTGGCGAAGGTAACGGACCCGCTCGTAAACCGCTGGGCCATGCCTGCCTTTTCCAGGCAAGCCATCCAACGCGTACGTACCACCTGCAGGGTCAGCGGCTGGTCGAAAGCGCTATCTTCACATTCCTGCAACCAGTCGTCCAGGGCCTGCTGCAACTGCTCGATGGTGTAGGCAGCGAGGTCGTCAGGTGCCGCCAGGAAATCTTCCAGCAGCCTGCGCAGCCGCTCGGCCCATTCGCCCGGAGTTGCGGGACAAGCTAAATCTTTGGCATGTTGCTGCAGCCGCTCCAGCAGTTGCGCAAGTTTGCCGACCAGACCGGCATCCAGCCCCGCCACATCGGCATGGGGTGCAATGCCCTTCCAGCCTTCTGAGTCGCCCATTGCATAGCCCAGCAACATGCGCCGCACCCCGAAAGCAAGGGTGTGAATGTCAGCCAGCCGTGGCTCAATCGGCAGGCCCAACCCTTGTCGGTGAGTGGCATCCAGGCCCCAACGTACCTGCGCGCCTTGTACCCACTGACGCAGAACCGCCACGTCTTCTTCGGCCAGCTCATAACGCTTGCGTACAGCAGCAATGTCCAGAAGATCAAGAAGGTCGCTGACACCCATACGTGCCTGCGGCAAGGAAAGCAACAGCTCCACGGCATCCGCGACGGTGTTCACCTTACCGGGCCCACGGTCCACAATAAAGTATGGAATTCGCCTTGGATCTTCAGGCCCGTACAGGCCGAATACGGCTTCAATATACGCCGCATACTGCTCGATGTCGGGAACCATTACGATGACGTCATCCGCCTGTAGCGTTGGATCCTGATCGAAGGCAGCAAGCAATCGATCGTGCAGAATCTCAACTTCGCGAAGCGCGCTGTGCGCTACGTGGAACTGGATTGATACGTCCTCAGTCGGCACCTGTCGCGATTCGCTTTGAATTTCAGCCAAGGGTCGCAACGCACGGATATCGTCTTGCAGACGTGCCAGCATGGAGTCCCCTTCCACCTCGGAGAACGCCTGTCCGACAGTGAAAGCGCGCGCCGATTGCTCTTCAAGTTCCTCGAGAACGGCAATGTAATCACGACCTTGCTTACCCCACGACGCGAGTAACGGGTGTGCATGCGCATGCAAATCGTCGTCATGAAGCTCCGCGGGGAAGCCCGGCCGAAGGGGCTGATGATGCCGCTTTACTGAGCGTAGGAGATCGCGCCCCTCAACAATATCCGCCCAGTGATATTCGCATGGGTTATGTACACAGACCAGAACCTGGGTCCAGACAGAGACTTCGATGAGCGCTTCGAGGCTTTGGCGAGGCAGCGAGCTGACGCCGAACACGACGATCCGCCTAGGAAGATCAGGGCGACCATCCGTCGAAGACCATTGACGCAACACTTCGATGAAACGGGCATGCACCGCTGCCCTACCCGCTTGAGCGCCTTCACCGCCGACGTCTTGCAAAATTTGGCGCCAAAGTTGCGCTTGCCATAATTGGTCGTCATCCAGGGGGCGAGGCTGCCTGTAACTACGCAATACATTGTTGCCGGCCTGCCAGTCAGCCAGCCAGTCCGCGCGATAAACCTGGTATTGGTCGAAAAGGTCGGCGAGTCGTTCGGCCAGCTGAAAGCGCTTGCGCAGATCGTCATCGTCTTGCAAGAATTGCCGAAGTGGCCGGTAGACGGCATTGTCGGGGAGTTCGCCGAGCAGGCGCATCAACCTCCATACCAGGGGTTGCTCATCGAGCGGCGAAGTCTGCGGCACGGCCTGTTCGCCCAGCACGCGGCGGTATAGCGTCCACATGAGGCGGGCCGGCATAGGCGTATCCAGCGCCGCCGCGATGCCGGGTCCGCCATCCGGAGCACTTCGCGCAAGCGAGCTACGCAGCCATTGGGCAATGCCGTTGCTTTGTACGGTGATGATTTCCGTTTCGAGGGGGGCCAGCGGCTGCTTCGCCAACCACTCGACGAGCCCGTCGCGCAGGACCTCCATTCGGTTGGAATGCAACACCATCAGGCCTGGCGTGATATCAGAAACAGCTTCGCGATTCAAAACGACTCCGGTAGCCTAAGCAGACCGCTGGCATGGTACCACCAGATTTGTTTGCGCAAAATATGTGAGGGCGGCGCGCCGGCGCCGCCACCCTAACGGCTTCAGGCTTGCCGAGTGCCGGAAGACGTTTGTGAGCCGGGCCCACGCAGTCTGATGCGCTGTGTTGCCAGTAGGTTGGAGGCGACTCGGGTCGGCTTGAGAACTTCCATATCGAGGGAATCAAGCGTGTTCTTCACCAGCAGACCCAGCTCGGTGTCGCCCTCCATTACGAGCCGGCGGCTGAAAAACAGAGTGTCGGGGTCTTCACCGCGCTGTATGAGTTGGTGAAAGTCCCAGGCATCCGCACGTATGGTGAGATCGGGCGTGGCATCGCCGTGATGCGCTGCACGAAATGCATTGGCGCGCCAGGTATAGTCGAACCTCAATCCCGCATCGGCCACCTCGATACGCAAGGAACGCCCTTCCAGCATGGCGCAGGTGTCAATGGGCAGGTGCGGCGCGAGTGTCAGGTTCAGGCCAGTGACAAAAAGCTGGGAACCGGGGCGCTTCGGCAAAAGACTTAGGAGCCGCCCCACCGGAGTCGGGATACGGAAGCGTTCGATATTCATTACTAAACTCCTGCAAGTTGCGGCTCGACCATATCGAGCCCTGGGCGGCCATACCAGTATCCATTGCACGGTGCCGCCGGCATACGCGGCTGCAGCCGCGCGTGTACTTGCGCTGCGTTCTCACGCCCTTCCAGCACCGCCCGAAATCCATTGACGACTTCTTCCATATGCTGAGACTGAGGACTCAGACGCAGGACATCCACACCCATGTCGGCTAGTTCCGCCACTTCGTGTATCAATGTATGCACATGCGCGGACTGGGTTTGTATGCCATTGATGGTCAGAAAATCCTGAGCTTCTCGGGTCTGCATCAATAAGCCGTCCGGATGATTCATACAGACATACTGGCAATTATCTTTGGGCAGATTATGATTGCGCGCCGTAAAACACCGCGCAGAAAAAGCTAACGGCATACGACCATAGGCGAATACTTCTGTCTGCATTCCCGCCGGTTTGTCCTGCTGCAACCGGTGCAAGCCTTTCCGACCCATTTCCAACGGCATTACCCAGCGGGTAGCGCCGGCCCCGGCCAGGACATCCAGGGTAGGTTTACTGTAGACGTTTAGGTACGGCCCGGCAATGAAAGGCCGCCCATTCATGCAGCGCACGGCGCCCATGTCGTTGGCCTCTACGGCATACTCGCCGTTATCGACCACCTTGCGCATAGTCTTGAGCTCAACACCGGATTCCAGCAACACCTGTGTAGACAGGATAACTTCCTTACCTGCATCGGCCAGCATATCGGCAATTTCGATCCAGTCCGGCAGGCGCAATTCATGGCGGCGCGAGCAAACGGTTTCTCCCAGATAGACGATGTCAACCGGCCATTCTCGGACGGATTCGTAAAACTGCAGTGTGGTGACTCGTGGCCAGTAGTACTGCAGGGGCCCCAGGGCGATTTTCATGATTACCTCTTTGATTCGGCTGAAGCGACGGTTTACTTCCAGGGTCGGTGATAGGCACCAAGCGTCTGTTGCTGGCCTTCGGCGACCTTGGCCAGTTCGGCAGACCAGGCGGGGTGCACCGAATAGCGGGCGGCGTTAGCGAGGGCATGGTCGATAGCCTGGCGCCACACACGCGTGACTTGGGCAACATAAGCCGGGCTGCGCTGCCGCCCTTCTATCTTGACCGCCTTGACGCCCATCGCCATCAGCCTGGGGAGGATTTCAAGCGTGTTCAGGCTGGTCGGCTCTTCGAGGGCATAGTAGTTTTCGCCGGCGACATCGAAACGCCCCTTGCAGAGTGTGGGATAGCCGGCGTTCTCGTTTTTGCCATAGCGATCAATCAGCACGCCGTTCAAACGGGATTCAAGCCCCTGCGGCGTTTCCTGCCACCGGACATGACGCGCTGGGGAACAGACGCCATGGGTGTTGGGAGATTCACCGGTGGTATAGGAAGACAGCGCGCACCGCCCTTCCACCATGACGCACAGGCTGCCAAAGCCGAAGACTTCAATTTCGACTGGCGTGTTTTCAGTGACCTGTTCGACCTGCGCGATAGACAGTACGCGCGGCAACACTACCCGCTGTATGCCGAAATGGTCGTGATAAAAATTGATGGCTTCGTAATTGGTGGCCGACCCCTGCACGGACAGATGCAGGCGCATTTCGGGATAGTTTGAAGCGGCATATGCCATGAGCCCAGGGTCGGCAACAATGACGGCATCCACCCCGGAGTCGGCAGCGCGATCCATCGCGGCACGCCACTCTTGCCAGGCATCGGGTTGGGGATAGGTGTTGAGCGCCAGGAAGACCTTACGACCACGATCGTGGGCGTAGCGAATGCCCTGGGCGATGGCTGCGGCGTCGAAATTCAGACCTGCAAAATTGCGCGCGTTGGTGGCATCACGGAAGCCGAGATATACACAATCGGCACCGTTGTCGATAGCAGCCTTGAGTGAAGGCAGGCTGCCTGCGGGGCAGACCAGTTCAAAGGCGGAGTCGGCGACCCCGCCTGATGGGGCGAATCCAGTACGTGGCATGAGCGCTTAGTATTTGTACCGGGACGACCTGCCGCGTCCCGGGTCGGCAAGTCATAGACTATGCCGCTAAAGCACTGGACCCGCCTTGATGGCGGTCAAGCCACTACTTTCACCTTCAGTTCGCCGACACCTTGAACCGCACCGACCATAAGGTCACCCGGCTCAACGGCGGCCACGCCTTCCGGCGTACCAGTGAAGATCAGATCGCCGGCCCGTAATTCAAACAACCCCGAAAGGTAGGAAATAGATTCGGCGACCTTCCAGATCATGTGGGAGACACACCCCTTCTGACGAATCTGGCCATTGACTACTAGGGTGATGTCGCCCTGCTCAAGCACACCCGTGCGTTCGGCAGGATAGATGGGACCCATGGGGGCACCGTAGTCGAACGCTTTGCCGACTTCCCAGGGGCGCCCCAGCTTCTTGGCTTCCCCTTGCAGGTCACGACGCGTCATGTCCAGACCGACGGCATAACCATAGATGCAGGCAGCGGCCTCTTCAACGCTCAGATCCCGACCGCCGCTGCTTAACGCTACGACGAGCTCGATTTCGTGATGCAGGTCGGATGTACGCGGAGGATACGGCAGTTCCCCTGTTTCGCCCTCGGGCACATACAGTACGGCATCTGCGGGTTTGGAAAAGAAGAATGGCTCTTCGCGCCCTGTGAAGCCCATTTCCTTGGCATGTTCAGCGTAATTGCGGCCGACACAATATACGCGGCGCACGGGGAAGGCGGCATCCGTACCGACGACTGGAATGAGCGTGGGCTCGGGGATAGGGAATACCGTCTTCATAGCTCAGGCTCCCGCGTTGTAGCGTTCAACGCTGTCCATAATCTCTTTGGCCGCGGCTTCGGGGCCTTCCCAGCCTTGCACCTTGACCCATTTACCCTTGTCGAGGTCTTTGTAATGCTCAAAGAAGTGGCGAATGGTACCGCGCATTTCTTCGGAAACGTCATCCACGGTACGCAGGCGACTGTATGCGGGATAGAGCTTGTCGATCGGCACGGCCAGCAGCTTGGCGTCGCCGCCGGCCTCGTCTTCCATCTTGAGCAAGCCCAGCGCGCGGCAGGTGACCACCGCCCCCACCTGAATCGGGAACGGGCTCATAACCAGGACGTCTACAGGATCGCCATCGTCTGACAGGGTATGCGGGATGTAGCCGTAATTGCACGGATAGTGCATGGCAGTCAGCATGAAACGGTCTACGAATACAGCGCCGGTATCCTTGTCTACCTCGTATTTCACCGGGTCGGCATTCATGGGAATTTCGATGATGACATTGAATTCGTCCGGCAACTTCTTGCCCGCGGGCACGCGGTCTAGGCTCATGCTCTTAACCTTGAAAGGAAAATGATAAGGGTTTTAATGGATGCGGCCCTGCATCGGCAATGCAACGCCAAATGCTCAGGGCCCGGCACTTGAATTGGAGGATCAACGATCCCGCCGTGGGCCATCCGACGTCTGGCTGACATCCACACCGGGAATGGGTGCACTGTCGAAGTATTCGTCCAGTTCCTGTTGATCGGAACCGACCGATTTTACTTCTTTTGCTGCGGGTGCTGCAGCAGGCACTTCCTGAGTGGCCGGCGCCTCGGTATCGTCGGCCACGTAATCGGCGGCGCTTGCCGCCAGAGGCGCCTCAATGGTCGCCACGTTTTCGGCCGGCTCGGCGGGCACCTCGACGTCGATCAGGGTCGGGTCGTCTCGCGTGTCGGCAGCCGGTAAATACCGGCTAGGCGGCAGCACCGGCAGAACCCCCACAACGCTTGCCGCCAGACGCCAATGTTTCATAGCCTCGTCTCGACGCCCTAAGCGATCATACAAATTCCCGAGCAAGGCGTGGATACGCATATCGTTTCGCAATGCCATGCTGCGTTTGAGATAGCGTTCGCCAGGCCCCCATAATTGCCCGGTAAGACACAAATTACCCATGGCGGCCAGCAAAGCCGCGTTGTCGGGATGGCGCTTCAGCCATTCTTCGGCCTTGGCAAGACGCCGCGACACATGTTGCGGCGGACACTGAGAATAAGCACTCAACAGGCGGGGGTCGGGTTGCACGGCGATGGCCGCTTCTAGTATGCGAGACGCTTCGTCGTGATTGCCTTCAGCTGCCTGAATATGAGCGGCCGCCAGCGCGATATCCGGCATACTGCGCTCTTCAGACCGCAGATCGTTCCAAATAACTTTGAAGCCTTTCGCGCCGGCCGCATGCAAGCGTGCGGCCGCAGACATCTCAATCAGTTGCATGGCCTCTGTTTTTTCTATGACGCCACGACGCAGCAGTAAACGCGTGAGATCGTAGACGCGATCATAGTTGCGCAGTTGTCGATGCGCGCGTAACAGCAAGCGTGTGGCATGCAGATAGCGTGAACTCGCGTCCTGCAAGGGCTGCAACAGGGTTAGCGCGTCTTGGGGGCGGTTCTGGTCCAGATACATCTCCGCCGCGACAATCGCCCATGCTTCGCGTAGACGCATGTCTTCGCCGGCGGCCTGCCTGGCCACTTCCAAGGCCTGGTCGCGCTGCCCGTATTCACCCAAATGGTGATTGGCGTCAGCCGACGCCAGGCTCGCCAATACTTTGCGTTTATCAGAGCGTGTGCGGGTCAGCACCTTGGTGAAATCTTTGTCGGCATTGACGTAACGGCCTTCCAGCACATTGATCCAGCCACTCTCCAGGGCCTCTTGATCGCGCCGGGAGGCACGCCGCAAGCGCCAGCTGCGGAATTTCTCCGGCCGCTTCCCCACCCACGACACAACCCTGAGCACAAAATAGAGAATGATGAACAGCGCAATCAGCAACAACACAGCGAGTGTCAAAGACAGTTCGATGCGCCAGGGTTGCGCCACAATGACGACATTGCCGCTATGGTCGCGCAGCACTAGAGCCAGGGCCACGGCAGCGACGAAAACGACAATGGTCCAGAACCAGTTACGCATGGGTTAGCTCTCCACCCGTTCTTCTGCCTTATCGGCTTCGCCCGCGGGGGCATCGGTGGGTTCGGCAGCTTCCGCGGCGCCATCTGCCGGGTCAGCGGCCCCATCTACAGGGTCGGCGGAGCCATCGGCAGAGGAAGCTGGGTCATCCGCAGAGGTAGCGGCCTCTGCCGGATCGGAAGAGTCTGCTGCTTCGGGAGTACTCGCCCCCCCGAAACTGCGTGACTGCTCTTCACGCAAAGCGGCCAGCGCTTGCAACGTGTTATCTACGGTGGGCAGACGGGCGTCTATCGATGCATCAGCCATATTTCTTGCCATACGCAGAGCCTTGCGCGTCATGGGTGAGGATTCGTCGTAGCGGGTTTCTATGGCTTTGACGATAGCTTCCGTTTCGGTGCGCCAGACTTCGGCCTGCCGCATCATCAGTGCAAGCTGTGCCGTCATGACCCGCGTGCGCAGGTTGTCTCGAAACCGAGTCGCCTGATCGGGCGACATCAATAATGCACTGGCGTCGTCCACCCTGCGAACTTCTATGAACTGCCCGAGATCCGAACGCAATGAGCGCCACGTGTCGCGGGACCAATCGCGGGTGGCATCCCAAGCCTCTTCCCACCATGTTTGCTGGGCGTCACCGGAATAAGGGATAGTCGGTGCGGGCTGCTCCCGGACGGGTTCCGTGGCCTCGGAGTCGGTGCTGTTGCCGGATGACGTTTCCGGCATGATGAGCGGTGCTTCAGTGAGCAACACGGCCAGCTCTTCGAGCTGACTCGAAAACGCTGCGATATCAATCGTACTTGCGGCGCGCAGTCGGTCCAAATCACCGTTGACGGTCTGCAATAAAGACGCAAGTGCCGGCCGATTTGCCCGTGCGAGTTGAGCCTGTGCAGACTCAAGCGCCACGATGGCGTTGCGTACATTGCCGCCCAGCTGCAACTGCTGCTGTGCAATAGTCACAAGGTGGTCGACATCGTTCAGCAGCACCAATTCCGAACCACGATCGGTCATGCTGCGCAGTGCCTCGTCGAGATCACGGATCACTGCGGCCGCTTCGTTGAGCTGGGACTGCATTAACGCGATCTGCTCTTCCTGACGCTGCAGCTGTTGGCTCACCCCTTGAATCTGACTGGCCGACCGACCGGCCGCACTTTCTGCACCAGCCAACTGGGACGACAGATCGGCCTGTTCCTGCTGCAGCTGCCTGTGCTGCTGCCACACTACGGCGGACAACCCGATCGCGGCAAGCGCCACCACCAAGGCTACAGGGGCCAAAGTTCCACGCTTGCGGGCTGCAGGTTTGCCCCCCGCCCCGTCGGCATCCCCTTGGGGAGGCACCCTTTTACTTGCCGGCGTAGTCAGCACAGCAGACTGCGAGCGTGCACGCTCGTCTTGCGACGTATCGGTTTTCTTGTCAGTCATGGCCAGATTGTAAACCTATGGTTCTGCCGTTGGCCCAGCCACGGCACGAATCGCTGCGACAATCGAATCGTCGTCAGGCGAGCATAAAGCCAACCGTCGAACGTCTTCGGAACTCTGCGATGCAAGCACCGATTGTAGCGTTGCCGCGATTCTTTCGTGGATCAGTATGAAAGCGGATTTAGACCAGGCTGAAAACAGGCCCCGGTCCTGCAAGCGCTGAGCCAAGGCCAGCACGCCCTCACTGCTTGTCAGAAGAAAAATGCATTGTTGGGGGGTTTGCAGTGCACTGGCAAGGACAGCTTCGGATTCGGCTGCCCAAGTCGCAGGCACGCGCTCATAAACTGGAAGAAGATCGACATGTACGCCGCGGGCCGCGAGCGTGCGCGCCAACCAGTCTCGGCCCTGACGGCCTCTGACAATGAGAACCCGCTGCAGCACCGCTTCGCGTGCATCGAGCATGGCCAACAACGCTTCTGAGTCCTGCTTGAGGGTGCCTTCAGGAGGATGGACGAGATTAGCTTCAGGTACACCCGCTTCCAGCACAGCCAGAGCACTGCTGGCGCCCACTGTCCCGGCTAATGTGTACGATGGCCAACCTCCGACCAGCCGGCCTGCTTCGGCACACAATGCGAAATAGCGCTGTGCGGCATAGCGACTGACAAAAACCACGAGGTCGTAATCAGCCGCCCGAGGAATACACGGTGGGTGAAAAGGCCGCAACTCAAGCGCCGGCAACTCACTGACTTGCATGCCCAATGCCTGAAGCCGTCGTGGCACGGAGCCGTTGCGGCCTTCAGGGCGGGTCAGAAAAACATGTGAAGTGAACATGCCGCGCTATACGGCTACGGCCGCGTTCAGGGCTGAGACGGCAGCAAACGCGCCAGAATGTCCGCAGCACCCTGAGCCAGCAACTCACGGGCGGCCGTTTCCCCGAGGCTTACCGCCTGGTTCAACGGGCCGATTTTCTGACTACGGACAATATGCGAGCCATCCGGTTCGGCAACCAGGGCATCGACCTGAAGCGTGTCGTCTTTCACCACAGCATAAGCGGCTAACGGTACCTGGCACGAACCGCCGAGCACGCGCGACACGGCACGCTCGGCAAGGGCGCAGGCGGTAGTCGCCGGGCAACTCAAGGGCTGCAGCCAGCCTGCAAGCTCACTGCGCGACTCCAGAATCTCAATACCCAACGCACCTTGCCCAGCGGACGGCAGACTGATTTCGGGTTCCAGCAGTGCCCGGATACGATCTTTCAAACCCAGCCTGCGCAAACCGGCCGCCGCCAAGATAATGGCGTCGTATTCTCCACGATCCAGCTTGCCCAGCCGGGTATCGAGATTCCCCCGCAAGGGCTTGACCTCAAGCCGCGGGTAGCGGGAACGAATCTGCGCTTCACGCCTGAGACTGGAGGTGCCGACTACGGCACCATCAGGCAGGTCGTCGAGGGAACGATAGCGCGGCGATACGAAGGCATCGCGCGGGTCATCGCGCTCCATGATGACCGGAAGGCTGAACGGTGTAGTGAGATCAACCGGCACATCCTTAAGGGAGTGCACCGCAAGGTCGGCCCTGCCGTCGAGCAGGGCCGTTTCCAGCTCCTTCACGAACAGGCCCTTACCGCCCACTTTGGAAAGTGTGCGGTCAAGGATCTGGTCGCCCCGAGTGGTCATTTTCAGGAGACTGATATCACACTCGGGATAAAGCGCCTGTAAGCGCGCCTGCACGTGTTCGGCCTGCCACAGGGCAAGCCGGCTGGCGCGTGTGGCGATCACCAGCCTGGTGGGGTTCGACATACTCACCCCGCCAGGTATCTGAACAGTATGGCCAGAACGATGCCCAGGACGGCCAAGATGCCTAGCCCCTGCAGCAACGACAGCCCTGATTCAGGCTTGTTGGGATCGGAGGACTTAAACAGACTCATTGAGTTCGCCTTGCTTTGCGGCCTGGCGAGCAGCGAGCCATTTCCCCAGGCCAATAACAAAGATGGCACCGATGACTTCTGCAGTGATCTTCACTGTGGTGCTCACTTCGCCGATTTGATCGATAACGAAAACGTCAGTTACCAGCATACCACCGGCAATCCATCCCAGCAGACCCGCACCAAAGGTAACAACCAATGGGAAGCGGTCGATGAGTTTCAACACCAGGGTGCTGCCCCAAATAATGATGGGTACGCTGACGATCAGGCCGAAGATGACGTAGTAGATCTGGTGATCGGCGTGGGTATTCTGCGCGGCACCGGCAATCGCAATCACGTTATCGAGGCTCATGACCAAGTCGGCAATGAGAATGGTCTTTACCGCACTCCAGACGGTGGAGCCGCTCTTGACGTTGCCGTGCTCGTCTTCATCGGGCACCAGCAGTTTGATACCGATCCACAGTAGCAATGCGCCGCCGACGACCTTGAGGAACGGAATATCGAGCAGAACCAATGCGAAGGCAATCAGAATGACCCGTAGGAAAATAGCCCCGGCCGTGCCCCACAAAATGCCCTGCATCCGCTGTTTCTGGGGCAGGTTACGACATGCCAGGGCAATAATGACGGCGTTATCGCCCCCTAGCAGGATGTCGATCAGGATGATCTGAAAGACGGCGCCCCAATGGAGCGTTTGAAAAAATTCAACCATAGGTGTTTCCGTAAGTGCCTGTCGGCATCAAGAAGTTGATTTGTCGAGGCCCACGCACGGTCGACCGTGCGGGGTGCAAAAAAAGCGGGCCATTATAATTCAGCTTCTTGTAAGGATCGCCGCAAGGCCCTGCGAGTGCCCCGCGGCTCCCTTGCGAGGAGAATACGGGCGCACAGCATGGAAGGGCCCGCTTTTGGCGGACCCTCCATTACTTACAACACCGATTTGAGCAGTTTGCCCATTTCGGATGGATCGCGGGTAGTACGGATACCGCAAGCTTCCATGACTTCGAGCTTGGCGTCAGCAGTATCGTCGCCCCCCGAAATCAGCGCGCCGGCGTGGCCCATCCTCTTTCCAGGAGGCGCAGTCACACCGGCAATGAAACCTACTACAGGTTTCGTCATGTTGTCCTTCGCCCACCGAGCGGCTTCGACTTCGTCGGGGCCGCCAATTTCACCGATCATGACAACGGCGTCGGTGTCGGGATCTTCGTTGAACATCTTCAGTACGTCGACGTGCTTCAGACCATTGATGGGGTCACCACCAATGCCGACGGCCGTCGACTGGCCCAGGCCCAGCTCGGTCAGCTGAGCCACGGCTTCGTACGTGAGCGTGCCCGAACGGCTGACCACACCGATGCGGCCCTTGCGGGAAATATGACCGGGCATAATACCGATCTTGAGTTCATCGGGGGTGATGAGACCGGGGCAGTTGGGGCCAAGCAAAAGCGTCTTTTTGTTCTCGGCCTTCATGCGGTTGCGCACCATCAGCATGTCGCGCACGGGAATGCCTTCGGTAATGCAGATGACCAGGTCAAGATCTGCATCCACGGCTTCCCAGATAGCATCAGCGGCGCCTGCAGGCGGAACGTAGATGACGGACACGGTAGCACCGGTTTGTTCCTTGGCTTCCTTGACGGTACCAAAGATGGGCACCCCTTCGAAATCCTGGCCCGCCTTCTTGGGGTGTACACCCGCTACGAACGCCTCTTTGCCGTTCGCGTACTCACGGCAATAGTGAGTGTGGAACTGACCCGTCTTGCCGGTAATTCCCTGGGTGATGACCTTGGTGTCTTTATTGATCAAAATCGACATTTAAAAAATCCTCGGCAAATTCTTACTTGGCGGCGGCGACGACTTTCTGTGCCGCTTCAGCCATGGTGTCTGCGCTGATGATGGGCAGGCCGGAATCGGCCAGCAGCTTTTTGCCCAGCTCTTCGTTGGTGCCCTTCATGCGCACGACCAGAGGCACGTTGAGGTTGACGGCCTTGCACGCTGCAATCACGCCTTCTGCAATGATGTCGCAGCGCATGATACCGCCGAAGATATTGACCAGAATAGCTTCCACACTTTCGTTTTGAAGCATGATCTTGAAGGCCTCGGTGACCTTCTCGGCCGTAGCGCCACCGCCAACGTCCAGGAAGTTGGCCGGCTCACCGCCGAACAGCTTGATGGTGTCCATAGTGGCCATGGCTAGACCGGCACCGTTCACCAAGCAGCCAATATTGCCATCGAGCTGGATGTAGGCCAGATCGTGCTTGCTGGCTTCGACTTCAGCGGGATCTTCTTCGTCGAGGTCGCGGTATTCAACGATCTCAGGCTGACGATACAGAGCGTTGGAGTCGAAGTTGAACTTGGCGTCCAGAGCAATGATGTTGTTATTGCTGTCGCGGTTCAGGGGGTTGATCTCGACCAGCGA
This sequence comes from Alcaligenaceae bacterium, assembly GCA_029265795.1. Lineage (GTDB taxonomy): Bacteria > Pseudomonadota > Gammaproteobacteria > Burkholderiales > Burkholderiaceae_B > Yanghanlia. The sequence goes on along the minus strand of JAJUGV010000016.1, from coordinate 14,448 downwards.
GGCATCCGTTTCCATGTAGCATTGATACAGCTTCTGGAAGATATCTACAGCCTGCTCGATCGACGCTTCCGGCATTTCGATTGCGCGAGCCACTTTCTCGGCTTGCTCTTTCGTGAAGCCGACGAGCGGATCGATGTATTCGGTGATGATTTTTTCGGGAGTGGATTCCGCCACTTCCTCGATGTCCATGCCGCCCTCGCTGGAAGCGATGAACGCTATTTTCTGCGTTGCGCGGTCGGTCACGACTGATACGTAATATTCCTTCTGGATGTCAGCGCCTTCTTCAATATAGAGGCGACGCACCTTCTGACCCTCGGGACCGGTCTGATGGGTCACGAGCTGCATGCCCAGGATCTCGGAAGCCAGTTGGCGAACTTCATCGATGGAACGTGCCAGCTTGACGCCACCGCCTTTACCCCGGCCTCCTGCGTGGATCTGAGCCTTGACGACCCATACCGGACCGCCCAGCTTCTCGGCAGCAGCCACGGCCTCATCGACGGAGAAAGCGGGAATGCCGCGCGGCACAGTCACGCCAAATTTCTTCAGCAGTTCCTTGCCTTGATACTCGTGAATTTTCATTGATTACCTATCAGACGTAGAAATGGATAAACGTAACGCCGCCGCCTTGAATGCATGCACGCATGCAGGCCCGGGAGCTTAGTTCTCGGTCACCGGCGCAACATACCACTTAGGATAAAACTCTTTGACCACGGGGCCGTCCTCGCGCAGGGCGTGGCATCCGTCGATTTGAAATGGACGCTGCTCGTCGTGCTCAGAAGTACGCGTCTCGCGCCGCCGCCCGGCCAAGGCCTGAACGGCCACAGTGGGCAACACATATGACAGCTCGGTCATGTGTGTACAGCCACGTGTGCGCCCGAAGTGTCGTTTGACTGTATCGCGAAAGCCTTTAAGCAGATTCATGCCAACCAGCCCCTGGTAGGCGGATTCGATCGCCATGCAATAGTGATCGTAGGGTGCTGCTTCGTAGCCCACCTGCACGGCGGTGATGGTGAAGCTTTCGTTGAATGTCACCCGCAGACGCATGTGATGCACGGGTTGGCCGGCACGATGCACGCCCGCCCGGCGTTCGAAGTCGTAATGCTTGACGTCAACGAGGTCCGCTTCGAGATCCCACTGGCCATCGGCGCGAGCGAAGGCATCAACGCGCACAGTACGGGTGTGCAGCGCTTCGCGTTCGATTTCCGGTGCAGGCAAAGGCATTGGTCTAAGACCGTCCAGTCAAAAAAACCGTGTAAGTATAGCGCAGGCCTTGGTTCATGACAGGGTCTGCGCTCAGAAAACTCAGCCCGAATCTTCAGGCGGGAACATATCGTCGGGTGTATCGCTGCCTACTTGGGCAAGAATGCGGCGTACGGAATCCGCGCCGAAACCCCGGGCAGCCATGTAGCGTAGCTGACGTGCGTACTCTTTAGCGTCGGCCGGCGCTGCGCCGAAGCGTTTTTGCCAAACCCCCCAGGCTCGCTCGAATTCGGTGGCACGCAATTTTTCGGCGACTTCTGCAAGTGTGGATTCGGGAAGCTCGTGTTGCCGCAGCTCGTGCATGATACGCCGCATGCCATGCCGGTGTGCACGGCGATGAACCAGGCTTTCTGCGAAACGTTCTTGAGAAAGCCAATTTGCCTGTTGTAGTTCATCGAGCAAAGCGTCCAGCTCGGCTGGATCTTCAGTATGAGCCGCTAGCTTGCGGCGCAATTCGCTGCGAGAGTGCTCACGCCTGGACAGCAGACCAATAGCCCGCGCTTTGAGAGAAGGCTTACCTCCAGCCCCTGCCCGCGACATCACTGCCCCCTTTGAGTTTGCCAACTTCGTAAAAAAGGGGCGGCAGCGGTAAAGCGTGCCGGCCCCGTTGCATTCAGTTATTCAGCTGCGTTGCGGTTATTCGCTCGCTGTGGCGCCTTGCTCTTTACCGGCGACCGCCCCAGGCTGCAAGGCAATGCCCAGCTTTTCGCGAATCTGATTTTCAATTTCGAACGCCATTTCTGGGTTTTCTTTCAGATATTCGCGGACGTTGTCTTTGCCCTGGCCGATGCGGTTGCCGTTATAGCTGTACCAGGCACCCGCCTTATCGACAATGCCCTGCTGCACCCCGAGGTCGATGATTTCGCCTTCGCGCGAAATGCCGGCACCATACATGATGTCGAATTCAGCCTGCTTGAACGGCGGCGCCACCTTGTTCTTGACCACCTTGACCCGAGTTTCGTTACCGATAAGTTCATCGCCCTTCTTGATGGAACCGATACGGCGGATATCAAGACGGACCGATGAATAGAATTTGAGCGCATTGCCGCCCGTAGTGGTTTCGGGATTGCCGAACATGACGCCGATCTTCATGCGGATTTGGTTGATGAAGATGACCATGCAGTTGGCACGCTTGATGGTGGCCGTGAGCTTGCGCAGAGCTTGACTCATGAGGCGGGCTTGCAGACCGGGCAATGAGTCGCCCATGTCGCCTTCGATTTCGGCCTTGGGCGTAAGGGCGGCCACTGAGTCGATTACAACCAGATCGACGGAGCCCGAACGTACCAGGGCGTCTGTGATTTCAAGTGCCTGTTCACCGGTATCGGGTTGCGAGATGAGCAGGTCTTCGAGGTTGACCCCCAGTTTGGAAGCGTACTGGACGTCTAACGCATGTTCGGCGTCGATAAACGCGCAGGTGCCACCGAGCTTCTGCATTTCGGCGATAACCTGGAGAGTCAGCGTAGTTTTACCGGAGGATTCAGGGCCGTAAATTTCGATGACCCGACCGCGCGGCAGACCGCCGACGCCCAGGGCGATATCCAGCCCCAGCGAACCGGTGGAGACAACTTGAATGTCGTGCTCGACCGTGTCGTCGCCATAACGCATGACCGAGCCCTTGCCGAATTGTTTTTCAATTTGCGAGAGCGCAGCGGCAAGTGCCTTGGCGCGTTCAGGGTTGGCGGCTTTGCTGGTTTTGTCGTCCATTGAGGGTCCTTGCAATTGACTGGGAATGCGGCGCGACGCACTTGGCGCCGACTATGTTGCCGACAATTATTGCATCAAATTATACTGGATAAATAACCAGATATGAAATCCCTTTGGCGCAAACCGGTCGTAGGGCCGTTTTGACATGCCGGCGGCATGCAGGCAGGCCGTTGAAACACGCTATGTTCGCCGGTGATACAACGGGCGCCTTCCATGAGACAGCTTCATGAAACTACGACCGGACACAAGCGTCCACTCTCACTAGCTTTAGACGCTTCGCATACAATCGAGGCCTTTTTCCCCCGGGTCATACAACGCAACCCGGCCCCCTGCCCCTCAATACGAAATCTGCTCATGTGGTTTAAGAATCTTCGCATCTACCGTCTCGCCCCTTCCTGGAATTTCACTGTGGCATCGCTAGAGGATGCGCTGGAAAAGCTCGCCTTTCGTCCCGGTGCCGCCACGGACATGACCGCTCTGGGCTGGACACCGCCGCGCCCCGAGTCCGGCTTGGTACATGCGTTGGATGGCCAGTATCTCCTTAATCTGCGCGTCGAGAAGAAGCTTCTGCCGGCCACGGTCATCAATCAGTTCACACGCGCACGCGCGCAAGAGATTGAAGAACAACAGGGTTATAAGCCCGGCCGTAAGCAGATGAAGGAAATTAAAGAGCTGGTCACCGATGAACTGCTCCCCAAGGCGTTCAGTATTTATCGTGATACTCGTGTGTGGATCGATACCCGTGGGCGTTGGCTGGTTGTAGACGCAGCTGCGGCAGCTAAATGCGATGAAGTAATGGGCGCACTGGCTAAGGTGCTGGATCCGTTTCCTGTCGTACCGCTCTATACCGAGCTATCACCAGCGTCTGCCATGACGAACTGGCTGGTGAGCGCGGAGCCACCCAGCAACTTCACCATCGATCAGGACACAGAGTTACGCTCTACCAATGAAACCCGCGCTGCTGTGCGCTACGTGCGCCAAAGTGTAGAGCTGGATGAAGTCCGCAAACACGTAGAAGCCGGTAAACAGTGCACGCGCCTGGCCCTCACCTGGGCCGACCGCGTCTCCTTCGTGCTTACCGACGGCCTGGACCTGAAGCGCGTCGCTCCACTGGACGTACTGCAGGAAGGCCGCATCCCGGCCGTTGACGAAGCCGAACAGTTCGATTCGGATTTTGCGCTGATGAGCGGCGAGCTATCGGCGCTTTTAGATGAACTGGTTGCAGCGCTGGGCGGTGAAAAACAGCCATGAGGTGTCGCCCCCTGGGCAGGGGGCGGGCGGCGGCAGCTTCAATCAGTACATGCCGTGAAATACACTGTCGTCGGGACCAATATGCGAGGGGGGGCTCCAGGTCACGTCTCGCAGTGAATGCGGCACCAGGGTCTCCACCCCCAATAGGACGGCAAAAATCGCCATGCGCACAGGGATGCCGTTATCTGTCTGACGGAAGATGGCCAGACGAGGGTCGTGGTTCAAATCGGTGCTCAGGTCATTGGCCCCTTCGCGGCTGTCGCGAGGAAGCGGGTGCATCACAATGACATCCGGCTCGCAACACTTGTCGACGATCGCCTTGTTGACCTGGAAGGTAGCGTCATAGCCTTCCAGCTGCTCCTCTTTGAATCGTTCTTTCTGAACCCGGGTAGCGTAGATCACGTCTGCCCCACGTAGCCCCTCTTCCAGCGAATGTGTCTGCATGATGGTATGCCCGTTGCGCCCCGCCTGTTCCAGGATGGCTTCGGGCATCTCCAGACCCTTGGGGGAAATCAGGGTGAATTTCAGATCGCGATACAGCGCAAGAAGCTTGATTAGGGAATGCACGGTGCGCCCGTATTTCAGATCACCGGCCAACGCGATGTGCGAACCATCCAGCAGTTTGCCAAGGCGAGAAAATTCCGTGAGGATCGTATAAAGGTCTAGAAGTGCCTGGCTAGGGTGTTCGCCGGGGCCGTCCCCTCCATTCACCACCGGAATGTTAGTGGCCTGTGCAAACTCCGCCACCGAGCCCTGCTCGGGGTGGCGGATCACCATGGCATCGACATAGCCGCTCATCACGCGGCTGGTGTCATAAATAGATTCGCCTTTCGCCATGGAAGAGAACGTGAAGCCGGTGGTGTCACAGACCGAGCCACCCAAACGGCAGAACGCGGCGCCAAAGCTGACCCGTGTTCGGGTGCTGGCCTCAAAAAAGAGGTTGCCCAGCACAGCACCCTCCAGGACGCGGGAAATTTTCTGCCGCCGCGCAATCGGCTGCATCATGTCGGCGATTCGGAACAGCTCTTCGACGGCTTCGCGACTGGTGAACTGGTCGACGGAAAGCAAGTGGTGCCGCCCCTCGTAGGCAATGCGATCCCGCAAAGGCCCACCCTGCGTGCTTTGCGCATATTTCTGCAATAGCGCATCGTTGTGCACGATTTCGCTCACGAACCGCTGCACGACCTCTGGCATGGGGCGGAACTCCTGAGATGTCTCAGGGAGCAGCCACGTATCGAGCGCTCGGCGCTTCACGCCAATACGGGCGGCAAAAACGTCGCGCGTCAGATTGAGACGCCGCATCGCGTCACGCAAAAACACCTGTTGAGGGACGGACATTGTTTTCCTCAAAATATACGCAAAGCGTATATTTTATGCCCATCCCGGACAGATGTCACTGCATAACTGGGGTCTGACCCCAGTTGTTACATTTATGGTTGTTCGTCGACGCCGGCGATGGCGCGTGCTGCTGCGGTGGCGTTGTCTTCGCTGCCGACGGGGAAGATGAGCTGGCCGGTGGTGACCGGTTCGGAATAGCCTGGGGCGGCCATCAGCGTGCGCCCCACTACCAACGCAAGGCGCTTGTTCGGGTGCTGCTGGGTCAATGCGGCGATGCGAGCGCTGGCCTCTTCACTGAGCATAAGTGCCAGCAGGCCCAGCCCTTCCGGGTTGCTGCCGGCCTGAACACCGGTGAGGTCGTCGCGGGTGACCACCGGTGTAGGGTCCAGGTAAAGTGTTGCGTCCGTACCAACAGGAACTTCCCGCCACCCTTCCTGCGCCGTCATATCGGCAAGGAATACAGCGACCAGCGCACCTTGCTCCGCGGCAGGCTGCACGGTTTCCGCTTCAGTCGGAGCCGGCGCGGTGGGCGCGGCAACAGCGGGTTCCGTGGGCTGAGTGGCAGCATCTTGTTGAACCGGTGCGGTCTGGCATGCTGCCAAAGCGAGTAAAGCCACAGCCAGCGAGCTGCGAGTCAGAATTTGGGTGACGTTCATCTGTTTCCCCTCAATGCGTGAAACAATGCGTGGAGTTTAGCAGTTGGCAGACTTGCAGACGTTCAAGAATTGTGACGACCCATGCAAAATGCGCGCAACGGCTAGCGTTCCCGGCAATTTCCGAGCCACTCCCACCCGAACAACGCGCCCATTCATTAATTTAGTTGACTAATGGACGGTAGCCCACGCACCTGGATGTCAATTTCATCCTGTACTTGGCCGGCGCTGTCTAAAAGCAAGATTCGATGCCGGCCGGGTTGCGGCAACCAGAGGGCCTTCTGCCCACGCCCAAGCCCGACTCCGTCAACCTGCCACTCCAGAGCGTGCGTTTGAACCCCCCCGGCCGCACGCAGGACCAGGCGTTGATTCTCAATCGGCATATCGGGGTCGAAGGCGATGATGGTACCTGCAGCCGGGCTGACTATACGCGCGCGCTGTACGCTGCCCGGACTTATCGCTTCCACCTGGCGGATCGCAGTTCCCGGAAGAAAATACTCGATACGGGGCGCCTCCAGCTGGTTTTGAAAGGAAACGCGCTGCCGCTCAAGAAGGTCGGGCGGCGGTGGCTGCCGACTACCTTGATGCTTATGTAGGTACGACATCACCTCATGCCAGATGGGTGCCGCCCCGGTTATTCCAGAAACTTCGCGCATACTCAGACCCTGACTGTTTCCCACCCAAACCCCCACCGTGTAGGTGTCTGACCAGCCCAACGTCCAGTTATCCCGCATATCCTTACTGGTGCCTGTCTTCACGGCAGACCAAAAACGTGTCGTGAGCGCATTTTCCAGGCCGAAGCTGCGTGCTCGGGCGCGACGGTCGGAGAGCATGTCACCCACCACCCATGCAGCCATTTCATCAACTCGCTGCTTGCCCGAGTACTCGGCGGAAGATCGGTCCAAAAACGCTTTCGGCTCACTCCAGCGTCCGCCATTCGCCAAGGTGCGATACGCGTTGGTGAGACTAAGAAGATCCACGTCGGCACTGCCCAGGCTCAAGCTATAGCCATAATGATCGCCATCGTGTCTCAGCGGCAGACCCAAGTCACGCAATTGCTGGGCGAAGCGCTCAGGCCCCACCAGCATCAAAACCCGCACCGCTGGAATGTTGAGCGACGAAGCCAGTGCGATGCGGGCGCTCACCAGACCGACATGGTGCCGGTCATAGTTCTGCGGAATGTATAGGCCGCCAACCGTGGACACATTCAACGGTGAATCATCCAGCAAGGAAGCGGCGGTCAGATAACGAAGCTGCAGCGCTTGGGCATAGAGAAACGGTTTCAGCGTCGAACCTGCCTGGCGCCGTGCACGGGCGTGATCCACTTCTTCCGCCTGCGACATGCCGCCTGACGATCCGACATAGGCCAACACTTCGCCGCTGCGATTGTGCAGGACAACTACCGCTGCGTCTGTGAGATGGGCCTCGCCCATGCCGGCCAAATGCCTCTGAATGCTCGCACGTACAATACGCTGGAGATCGGCATGCAGTGTGGTTATGAAGTGATTGGGCTGCTGCGATTGCTGTGCAGATTGCGCCAAGGCCCAGCGTGCAAAGTGGGGAGCCAATGCCGGCGTATCTGCCGCCGGTAGTGCTGTTGCAGCAAGCCAGGTCCCAACTTGCTCAGACAGCCCCGCACAAAATTCGCCGGACGCCATTTCTTGAAGCAGCCCGCACGCACGCAGCGCTACCCGTTCAGACTCCGCATTGGGCCCCCGCAATAGCGCGGCAGCCACTGCCGCTTCCCTTAAATCCAACCCATGCGGATGCTTGCCGAACATTACCCTGGATACGGCGTCCAGGCCACGAAGCTCTCCCCGAAAAGCCACGAGATTCAAATAGGCTTCAAAAATATGAGCCTTGCTCCATGCGGCTTCTAACCGGTGTGCTTGGCGCATTTGCTGCAGCTTCTGCATCACGCTTCGACCGCCCCGCGGGCGTTGCAGATTGAGATCCAACATGGCGACCAGCTGCATACTTAGGGTTGACGCACCCCGCGAATTCTTGCCCCAAATCCAATTCCAGCCTGCAGCCGTGAAGGCGCGCCAATCCACCCCTTTATGCTCATAGAAGCGCCGGTCTTCTGACAACTGTACGGCGTCCAGCATGGCGGGAGATACCTGGTCAAGGGCAACCCAATCACCGCGACGCTCGGTATAGTCGATGCGCACTGCTGCGATTGCCTCACCGTGCCGGTCTTTTACTACACGCTCCGAGGGTCGGTATGCGGTTTTCACCTCGGCGAAAGACGGCAGCGGCGATACGGGCGCCTGAATGACCGGCGCCAGCACTACTAGAAGCGCTACCATCGAAATGATGGCCCACGTTGCCTTAACGGCCCGCCGTTTCATCTTTGGCTCCCGGGCTGACCGTCACACCCTCGTGGTTGGGCAGACTGCCGTAGAGATCGGGGCGATACAACGCGTGAACCCTTGTGGGCGGCAACGCAAAATCCCCCACAGCATTCAGCCTGACGGTATAGCTCACCCGTACGCGACCGGCCGGCAGATAATCGAAGTACGCACGATATGCTGCCGCGCTCCGCTCTACAAAGGCGGGTGGGTAATCGGCCGATGTGTCATGTGTCTGCGGAATCGTGGCATCCCGCCCGAGACCTGACCCCAGAATCGTGGCGCCGGCCGGTACCGGGTCATCTAAGACGACCCAGCTTGCAGCATCCCGAGAATGAATTTCGAGCTCGACTCGATAAATATCACCCCTCGACCAAACGCCCGGCTGTTGCTTCTGCACCGGTATGACCCGCCGATTGATCCGGTATCCCGCATTAGCGGGTGCGTCGTCATCACGTTGAGCTTGGGCCCGCACGCCCACCCACGCTGTGCCTTCGCCCTTATGGAGCAACTCCAGGTCGCTGTCATTAACGGGCCAGTTCAGGCGAGCAGTGGACGCGCCCTGCGCATCAGGCAGCGCGAGCACGGCGTCCATGTCAGCAAGCGCAATATGTACCTCGCCGCTTGCCGGTTCGGATTCAAAAAGTTGTGCATAACGTGCCAATGCCAGCTCACCAAGCAGATTCTCTGTGGTGATCGCCCAACGCCCATGTTCCTGAAGCGAAATTAGCCCCTGCACCAGGCGTGGCAGATCCTCGCGCCAGTGTGGGTCATCAGCGACCGTTAGTATCAGCTGCGCCAGGCTGGTCACCCGCGTTGCCATCAGACCCGGTGCCGCGTTCAGCGGGGCATCGCTAAAGGTCATCGCGGCACCTGACACCGTCATGCGTGACATCAGAATACTGCGCGCCTGAGCAATTTCCTGCGCTCGTGAAGCCTCTTCCGGCATACGCATGAGCACGGAAAGCCAGTCAACGACAGTCGGCGTTGGCCAGTGTTCCGGTGACTGCGAAAGGCTTGAAAGCAGGCCGCGACTCATGCGGCCATGTCTGGCCAACGCCTCCATCGCCATCAGACGGCGCGAATCGAGGCTGGAGTTTGACAGACGCGTATCGCGCTTAAGCCTTCCTTCCGCGAATGCTTGCAGCCCGTCGAGCATGCGCTGGGTTGCTGCCGGCGGCAAAGTCATGTCTACACCCAAGCGGTGCGCTTCATCAGTGACCGTTATCAGATAGGCCGTCAGCACCTCGCTGCCCTGCCCTGAACCGGGGAAGTACCGTAAGAGACCGTCATCGTCCATGTGCGTGACCAGGCGCCCGACCACATCGCTCCACCGGTCAGCATCTCGCAACGCAATCGCCTGCGATGCGCTCTGTTCAAGACAGGTATAGGGGTAGGCCCGCCACCAGTTTTGTACGCCTTCCAGCCCACCGGCCAAACTGGCGGCCACATCCACAATCACGCCACCAACAGTCCTGGCGGCGTCGCTGTCGGCCGGCGGCGTGCGCGGAACCGCCACCGGCAGGCTCATCGATTCGCCCGCCTCGAGGCCAAGCATAGTCGCCTGTATCGTGCTGACCGGCCGTCGAGGGGCTAAGCGCTGCTCCACCATCACGGAGTCTTCAAGATGGCCCCCCTCGGCTTCAAAGTACCACTGTATGGTGGCGTTTTCGTCGGGCCACTGTAGCGACGGGGCCACCACCTCCCAACTCACGCTGCCGGCTTCTCCCGGCTCCAATCGCAATTTACGCGATGGCATTCGCAGCGACTTGCCACCCACATTTTGTACTGCGCTGACGTCGACCTCGCCCGCCCGATTCGAACCATTGCGTACGGTCACTGTTGCCTGATAACGATCTGCCTCGCGTACTAGTGGCGGCAAGCCCGATACGACTTGCAGGTCTTGTCGTGTGACCACTGTTGTGTCGCCACTGCCAAAATGCGCTGCGCCGTGATCGGCCAGCGCGATCAACCGGAATCGGCTGAGCGAATCATTCATGCGGAACCGCAGCTCGGCCTCCCCTTTGTCATCGAGCTGTACGGCAGGCTGCCAACTGATTAGCGTGTCGAAGAGCTGGCGCGTCGGCAAGTTGCCGCCCCCTCCTCCCGCAGCTACCGCCTTGCGGCCATAGTGCCGTCGGCCGACGACTTCCATCTGACCGGTGGCCGTTCTTACCCCCAGACTGCGTCGCGGATGCATGGCGTCGTACAAAGCCCAGCTGTTGTTTGGCGCAAGCTCCAACAACGCTTCATCCACGACCGCAAAGGCCACGGTACCTTTAGCCGCCGGGCTGCCATCGGGCAGAGTGACCTTTACTCGCGCACTACCTTCTTGCTTCACCTGCAAAACGTCGCTTTGCGGGGTCAGTTCCACATTCAAGCGATCCGCCGTACCGGCAACCCGCAATTCCGCCAGCCCCAGTCGAAAAGAAGGCTTAGCCAGGTCAACCTGGTGGGTCACCCGCGATTGCTGAGGAAGCTCGTACAAGCGACCACGAAGCACCAGTACAGAAACATAGGCATTGGGCGCCCACGAAGACGATACGGGAACCTTGACTACCGGATTGTCGCCTGCCAGCCGTTGCAACTGTGTCCAGAGAACCCCTTCGCGCTCCACGCTCACCAGTGCAAGCGCTTCTCTGAATGGCATATGCACCTGAAATTCGGCCTGATCGCCGATCGCCCATTCCCGTTTGGTGGGCACCAGCGATATGCGGTCATCGTCGGCCCCGTCGAACCATAGCTCACCCGCACCCGTGAGCCACACCGTTGAATAGGCGCGTGACTCTCGCCCTTCTTCATCAGTGGCGACCGCCACCAGCTCGAACGCACCCGACTTATTGAAGTTTGCGCTGCACAGTAGCAACCCTGCGCCATTCGTCTTCCCCTCGCACACCGTACCCATTTCGCGTCGCTCGGTATGCGAATCGTATCGATAGAAGCCACCGACCATGCGCTTGCGGACGGTATAAGTCTGCTTTTCAACGGCCAGCAAGCGCATAGCGACGCCTTGGCGCGGCCGGCCATCGATACCGAGGGCAATCAAGCTAACAGGAATATCTTTCCCAGCGCGATTCCAGCTTTCCACTTTCAAACCGGCCTGAACACTCGCCGGCCAGACATCGACCGTTTGCGATAGCGTTTGAAACTCGCCGTTTGGATCCGCGAAACCCGCTTCAAAAACGTAGCGCAGCGGCCTGTCTGTAGCCGGTACATCACGCACTTCGACAGAGGCTGTGCCATTAGCATCAAGTTTGAATCGACGGCCATCCAATAAGAGCCGACGGCGGCGACTTGTATCTTCTTCAGAAACGGTGTCGCCCTGCTCCGTCTCCTCTAGTGTTGGCGGTGAGGCGAAACTGTATTCCTCATAGTCACCCATGTTCACCCAGCGTGCCTCTGCCATTGCACTCAGTTCCACGGATTGGCCCATAGCCGGCCCGCCGGACAGCCAGGCAAGCTGCATATCGACCGTAAGAGCCTGCGGCGCCACCAACATGCCCGGTTTCTCCGCACTACGCACGGCAAGACGGCCCGTCAGAATCGGCAGGCGAAACTCTTCCACACGAAAGCTGGTACTACCGAACCAACCATTGTCTTTATCAGTCAGCCTTGCGGAATACGTGCCAAGATGAGCGGATTCTGGAAGCTCGAACTGATTCAATGCCATCAGCCCCCCGCTGGGTGTTTCTTGCCAGGTTACCGGTAGCTCATAACGCTGCGAAGAGCCCTCGTGTGCAATCACCAGCCGATCCGGCCGCCGGCTTGGCGGTACGCGCATACCATCACGCGTTTCTTCTCGCACGTAGTGCTTCATCGACACCGTTTCACCAGCACGAAACAAGCTTCGATCCAGCACGGTATGGGTAAGAAGTGTCGGCTGTGGTTCCGATGTCGTAGGGACATTGAATCGCCAGCTTTCGATGCCTCTGTCCCAACTCGACAGGACGAAGGAGTAATCGGCCGAACCATCGGCCAGTGGATGCTCGGCGGGAATCCAGGCCGAAACAAACAGGCCCTCTAAGCCCGTTTCATTGCAATAATTCGGTGCATCAATGGGCGCCAAGTAATGCCAGAGACCCTGCTCGTCGGTCTGCCCGCTAATTACATGATTACCCCGGCAATCCAGCACAGTGATTTCGGCCTCGGCGACCGGCTGCGCGTCCGCCAGCGTGGTCACCCACACCAGCAGATCGTCGCGCCCCTGCTTAATATGCAAAGACAGATTGGTCAGCAGCACCCCGGTGCGCACGTACATCGGCACGCCCTCTTCAAGCAGCGACTCACCGAGCCGAGGTGACTCAATCTCCAGAACATGAAACCCCGGCTCATCCAGGGGCACGCCCACCACCTCGAAGGGGCGAGTCCCTTCTTGGGGAGCGCCCGGCAGCTCCATCTGCCGCACGGATGGCTGACCCTTGAGCAGTGACACCGCCCGTGCATCGAGGCGCGATTCCCACCGCTCGCTCGTCTGCCTCGGCGCCACGCCGGCCAGGATATCGTGCACCTGTTCGCGGCTCCAACGCCCACCATCCAACCGCTGTAAGCGCGCATACCATCCCAGAACTTCCGCATCATTTACGGTACGCAAACTGGACACTTGACCGCTGGACCACCCGAGCGAGCGCAACGGCGCCTGGGCCTCCACATGCCTCAGCGTGACGGGTACCGTCTGCGGGTGTGTGTCTGTATGACCCGGACGGGCATGTGCAAACCGCTCAACCACACCAAAGGTTGCGGACGCGAACTTGGCAAGCGGCGGGTAATCGGCAACCTCGACTTCCAACGGGAAACGCCCAGCGTTTTCGAGCGGCCTGCCTGCATCGTCACGCAACCCTCCAGGCAGTTGTAAGCTAAGCCTGTGTTTCGCTGGAAATGGGCCAGAGAAAGTAATGCGGGTGATGAAGTCAGACTCAGCCTCATTCTGTTGCTGCTCGAACACCGTGTCACCGGCAGTCAGCCGTACACCCTTTAACGCTGCTGCCCGGACTGGCGCGGAAAACTCCACGGCAATCGGTGTGATGGGTAAGCAGGGACGCCCAGCGCGTTCCCTCGTGCACTTCAGCGCGGCCGTAAATGCCGGCCGAACCTCAAATTCCCAGGACTGAGTTCGCTGCGAAACTGGGATTTCGTCGGGCTGGTTTAATGCCATTAAGCCCGGCCCGACTTCTAAGTGCACCTGCGCCTCCGGCGGAAGGACTCGGGCACATTGCAGAAGCGCGACGGACGCCGGATCGTCAGGGGCTTCAAGATACGCAATTCGCATCAGGGCTTCGCTGCTGACATCTGCCACCGGCCTGACCGGAATCTTTTCCGCCAATCCCGAAACGGCACAGTGACTGTGTTCAGCGACGGCATCGGCATCCACCCCTGCGTCGAATTTCAGAATGAAAACTTGTGCCTCATCGATGGTCGTGCCCTGGTGAGGTCGTAAATCCACCACAGAGGGGGCTCCTGTATCGAACTGGTACGCCGCATCAAGGGAAAGAGGTTGACCGTTAAGGTCACGAAACTCCGGGTTAATCCTCGCTGCACATCGCACCCCCGCCGGCAATGTGCGCTCAAACACGTAAGTCCAACGTGTATCGTCCAGCCAGCGCCCCTGGCCTTGAGGTGCCTGGCCTTGACATTCAAGCATGAAGGGAGGTTTAGCGTTTGGCTCCCCAAATGCTGCCACAGATGCCGAAAACCGGACCTGCACGGCTTCCACGCTGGATACCCTGCCCTGCGGAAGGAATTCCACAACATTGGGCGTGTCAACGGAATCTGCCGGCTGAGCGGCGCTTGGGTTTCCAAACGCCGTCGCCACGCCCGCCAGCATAAGCGCCGTAACCCAGCCACACGAGTTCACCAGCCCCCACCCCTTCGGCTTCATACCACCTCCTCCTTGT
>JAJUGV010000057.1 GCA_029265795.1 Alcaligenaceae bacterium | reverse complement strand
GCGTGGGCAAGATAGTGTGCAGCGCCTACGTGAATGTGCACAGGCGCCCAAGTGGATACGTCGCCGGCTTCCGGCAACAATCGCATCTGGACGTCGACATTGCGTGAAGGAACAAAGCAGCGGGCGTCTGCCACCCAGTCGCCGCGCGTGATGGCCGCTTTGTCGATGCCGCCGAGGTTCAATGCACAGCGCTGGCCCGCCCGCGCTGTGGGCGAGGGTTGGTTCTGGGCGTGTATGCTGCGCACCCGGAGCTTCTGTCCGGAAGGCATCAAGCGCAGATCGAGTGAGTCATCATCGACATGCAAGACGCCGCCATGGACAGTGCCGGTCACCACGGTACCGTGTCCTTTCAGGGTAAAGACGCGATCCACCGCAAGGCGGAACAGGCCCTGGGTATTACGCTGCGCCATAGCCTGTGCGCTACGATGCAAGTGGTTGCGCAGAGCATTTACGCCAGGGTCGTCCGGCAGGGTCGCACTAACGGTAAAGACAGGGGCACCCGCCAGGAAGCTGCCGGCGACGAGCTGAGTGATTTCATTTTGCACCTCGGCGCATCGCGCGGCGTCCACGCGGTCGGCCTTAGAAAGTGCCACTGCACCGTGAGCGAGGCCCAACATGCCCAGAATGGCCAGGTGTTCACGCGTTTGCGGCATGACACCGTCGTCGGCCGCCACCACAAGCAGCCCAAAATCGATGCCGCTTGCACCCGCCGCCATGGTGTGAATCAAGCGCTCGTGACCTGGGACATCGATGAATCCAAGGATGTCGTCATTAGCTAACGGTGTATAGGCGTAGCCCAATTCGATGGACATGCCTCGGGTTTGCTCTTCCTTGAGTCGGTCGGTGTTGACCCCCGTGAGTGCGCGTACCAGGGTGGTCTTGCCGTGGTCGATATGCCCTGCTGTGCCGATGATCATGGCGTGTTTGCTTGCAGCTGCGCGGTGAAAGCGGGTTCGTCATTCTCTTCGAGGCAGCGCAAATCCAGCCACAGCGCATCCTGTGAGATGCGACCAATAACGGGCCGTGGCAGATTACGAAGACGGGCTTCCAGCTTATGTAGGCTGCGCCCACTGCGCCCGGGGCCGGCATACTGGACACACAGACCATAACTGGGGAGTTGGTCGATGGGCAGGGCGCCGCTACCAATCTGGCTGAACATTGCGGTGCTTTCCACGGCATAGTTGTCGCCCAAGGCACGCTGCAAGAAGGGTTGCAGGCGTTCTGCCTGCGCGCGCATCTGTGCCTGGGGGCGGGTCAGCAAGCGCAGTGTGGTGAGACGGTCTGCGAGCAGCTCAGGTGAACGGTAAAGCGCGAGTACCGGCTCCAGTGCTGCCAATGTCAGTTTGCCCACACGCAGGGCGCGCTTGAGCGGGTTTTTCTTGATTTTTCGGATCAACTCTGCGTTGCCTACAATAAGTCCTGCCTGCGGGCCGCCTAGCAGCTTGTCGCCGCTGAAGGTGACAATGTCCGCGCCGGCCTCGACGGTTTCACGCACGGTGTCTTCCCTGGGAAGGCCCCATTGTGTCAGGTCAACCAGTGTTCCGCTGCCCAGGTCGACGGCGGTGGGCAGCCCGTGCTGCCGTGCAATCTGCGCAATTTGAGGGAGGCCGACGCTGCGTGTGAACCCGGTGATGGCGTAATTGCTGCAATGGACTTTCATCAGCAGGGCCGTACGCGGCCTAATGGCGTCTTCATAGTCGGCCGGATGCGTACGGTTGGTCGTGCCGATTTCCACCAGGCGGGCACCGGCCCGATGCATGATGTCCGGAATACGGAATGCACCGCCGATTTCTACGAGCTCACCGCGTGACACGATGGCTTCCTTCCGGTTTGCCAGTGTGTTGAGCATCAGCAGTACCGCAGCGGCGTTGTTGTTCACTACGGTGGCGGCTTCTGCGCCGGTGAGCTCACGCAGCAAGTCTTCGACCAGGTCGTCGCGATCGCCACGCCGGCCCGTTTCAAGATTGAACTCTAGGTTGGCCGGGGCAGTCATGGCGCGCACCACTGCTTGCACGGCCTCGTCCGGCAGCAGGGCCCGCCCCAGGTTGGTATGTAATACGGTCCCGGTGAGGTTGTAGACGATACGCAGCCGTGGTTTTTCCTGCGCATCAATGTGGCAGCGTGCCTGCGCCAGCAGGTTTGTGACTGACAAGTGTGCAAGCTGCATTTCCCCGGCCAGAACCTGGCCGCGCATGTCCTCAAGTACCTGCCGCAATGCGCTTGCCAGGCGGCTACGACCAAACAGGCCTGCGAGTTCTTGGCCTTCGGGCGAACTTAACAGGCGCTCCAGTGAGGGAATGTCAGCGGCGCGGGCGACACGGGCTGCCAATGCAGCGGCTTCAGTAGGGCAGGGATGTGCGTTCACGGTTCAGCCTGTTCGTTTTGCCACAACAGCGGATTACCGCTGGCACGCGAATAGCCGGCTTCACCCATGAGCATGTCCAAGGTCAGGCTGGCCAGATCGTCGGCAACGGCATCAACGCCGAGCATTTTTTCTTGGTAGAAGATCTTGCGATAGCTGTGACAATGGTCGCAGGATTCGGCCTTGATGCCTTCCGGCCCGTCTTCGACATGGTGATAGGCCACCTGCTTGGTGTCGTTGCAATGGGAACACGTCACGCGTACGAGGTGCCATTCGGTTGCGCATAGCGAACAGCATAGGTAGCGGCAACCATCGGCAGCGCCCCCAACGCGAACCACGCTAGCCACGGGGAAGCTGCCACAACAAGGACAGACGCCCGTGGGGCTTACCACCGGTAGGTCGCTTTCTTTGAAGTCTGCAGCCAGGCCGGTCCAGTAAACCTGCAGTGCGGCCATGATGAATGGTGCCGTCGCTGCGTCAACATCGCTTTCACGCTCTGCAAGCAGGGCGTCGGCCTGGGTTTCGATGCTGGTGATGTCTTCTACCCGCTGTTGCTGCAGTGCTTTGATGACTTGTTCAGCTTGGGTGGGCAGGCCCGGTGCGTTCAACATGTGTTCCAGCAGTGCGGCCAGGATATCGCGCCACATGGGGTCGCGCTCCCAGGCGGTGGCTTGCAGCGGGGGCATGCCATGCGCTTGTGAGCGCTCGATGATGTCTTGGCCGGCACCGGGCAGTTCAAGGCCGTGCAGCGCCAGATGCTGGCCCTCGGCGAGTGTGGCCATCAGTAGCAGGTAACCCGCTAGTGGATGGCCTTCGGCCAGCTGGCGCAAACGCGCTGCGCGGTCGGCAAAGACCATGGCACGCACCGGAAGGCGCAGGCGTGGGATGGTGGTGTGGTCCAGGCCTTCAATTTCGCCGCGTTCTAGAATTCTCTGCAATGGGGGTCTCCTGGGGAAGCGTTTGCAACTTCCCAAAACATGACTGCCCTGTGCATTATGCGCAGGGCAGCCAGATGGGTAAAGTAGAACTAAGGCTTATTTGCTACGCGATGTGTTGTCGCGTAATTCGCGCAACCAGGCTCGGTGGTGTTTCCATGCCCAGCCCTCGGTAACCGTGCCGCGGGTCATGGCGCGCACGGACCCCTTAACCCAGATGCCCGCGTATATATGCATGATGATTGCGCAAATCATGAGAAAGGCAAACAGCGCATGCAACAGCGTGGACAGCCGAATCAGCTCGATGGAGAACAGATACGAGAAGTACGAGCGCCACATCGGTATGCCGGTCAGGAGCAGACCCAAAACCAGGAATACCAGGGCAAAGAAGAGCACCTTCTGGCCGCCGTTGTAGCGGCCTTGTTCCGGCAGCTTTTCGTCACGCAGACTAAGCATGTCCGGCGCCTGGCGCAACCACTGTATGTCTTTGCGATTGAGGAAGTTATGCCTGAACATGCGGGCCGCGAAGATAAAGAAGCATAGGAACATCAGCACCCCGATAAAGGGATGAAGTATGCGGTTCCATACACCCCCGCCCAGCAGATTGCTCATCCAGTAGAACGCCGGATGGAACAGGGCCAGGCCAGAGATCGCCAGCAGAATGAAGCTCATGGCGATGATCCAGTGGTTGATGCGCTGGCCGGTGGTGTAGCGCTGGATCAGCCGCGGTTTGGTTGAGTTATTCATCCATGAACTCCTTGGCTTTGCGTTCGTCTTCCTCGTCCGTTTCGTTCGGGCCGGTACGGATGTAATGGAAGAAACCGGTCAGGGCGGCAAACGCCATGACTGCGACGCCGATCGGCTTGGCAATACCCTTCCAGAGACCGACAGTGGGGCTGATTTCCGGATCTTTAGGCAGGTCGTTGTAGAGCCCGGGACGGTCGGCATGGTGCAGCACATACATGACATGCGTACCGCCGACTCCCGCAGGATCATACAGACCTGCGTTCTCGAAGCCGCGGGACTTGAGATCGACAATACGCGTGTCGGCATGCTGAATCATGTCTTCTTTCGTGCCGAACACAATGGCGCCCGTGGGGCAGGTCTTCACGCAGGCCGGCTCCTGACCCACAGCAACGCGGTCGGAACACAGCGTGCATTTGTAGGCCTTGTTGTCCTTGTCGGATAGCCGCGGTACGTCGAAGGGACAGCCGGTAATGCAGTAGCCACAGCCGATGCAGTTTTCTTCGTGGAAATCCACGATACCGTTGTGGTACTGGACGATGGCACCCGGGGCCGGGCAGGCCTTGAGGCAGCCCGGATCCTCGCAGTGCATACAGCCGTCCTTGCGGATCAGCCATTCCAGATCGCCGGCGCTGTTTTCGTACTCGGCAAAGCGCATTACCGTCCAGGACTGGTCGGTGAGGTCAGTAGGGTTGTCGTACACCCCGACGTTGCTGCCGATTTCGTCGCGCAGGTCATTCCATTCCATGCACGCTACTTGGCAAGCCTTGCAGCCAATGCATTTTGTGGTGTCGATCAATTTGGCGACGCCGCCGCCGACCACCTCGCCACGCACGCCCGGAGGCGGCGTGGTGGTGGCGGAGCGTCGTTTGATGTCGAGTGATTGCAATGACATGGTTTACGCTCCTAATTTTTCGACTTTGACCAGGAAGGACTTGAACTCCGGCGTATTGGTGTTGCCATCACCGACCGGCGGAGTCAGAGTGTTGGCAAGAAAGCCGGGTTTGGCCAGGCCGACAAAGCCCCAATGCAGCGGGATGCCCACCTGGTGGACTGTCTTGCCTTCCACCGTAAGCGCCTTGATTCGCTTGGTGACAACCGCCACGGCCTTGATGTAGCCGCGGTTGGACGACACCTTGACGCGTTCGCCGTGGGCGATGCCCAGTTCATTGGCCAGAGCCTCGCCGATCTCCACGAACTGTTCCGGTTGCAGGATCGCGTTTAACCTGACGTGCTTGGTCCAGTAGTGGAAATGCTCGGTCAGACGGTACGTGGTGCCGACATGAGGGAACTGGTCTACGGTGCCCATTGAGGCCAGATCCTGTTCGAAGATACGTGCCGCCGGGTTGTTGACCGCCAGCTTGTTCTCTGGGTAGAGCGGGTTGTAGCCGACCGGCGTCTCGAACGGTTCATAGTGAACAGGGAAGGGGCCTTCTGCCATCCCGCGGCGTGCGAAAAAGCGCGCCACCCCTTCCGGGTTCATGATGAACGGGCCCATGCCGCCGGCCGGATGTTCGTCTGCCTTGTAGTCAGGTGTGTCGGCGCCCACCCACCTTGAACCATTCCAGTAGACCACGGGCCGGCGAGGATCGAACGGCTGGCCCGAGACATCGGCCGAGGCCCGGTTATACAGAATGCGGCGGTTGGCCGGCCAGGCCCATGCCCAGTTCAAGGTCTGCCCGATGCCGGTCGGATCGCTGTTGTCGCGCCGCGCCATCTGGTTGCCCTGTTCCGTCCAGCTGCCGGTGTAGATCCAGCAACCCGCAAGCGTGCTGCCGTCGTCGCGTAGCTCGCCGAAGCCGGAGAGCTGCTCACCCGCCTTGCGCAATACCCTGGCGGGCCGGGAGGGGTCTATCTCTTCGACCAGATCGACGAGCGCTCGCCCATTCATTTCCTTGGCCAGCTCTGCTGCCGATGGGTTGTCGGGAACGGCGTAAGGCCAGTACAGATCGACG
Source organism: Alcaligenaceae bacterium (assembly GCA_029265795.1). Lineage (GTDB taxonomy): Bacteria > Pseudomonadota > Gammaproteobacteria > Burkholderiales > Burkholderiaceae_B > Yanghanlia. The sequence goes on along the minus strand of JAJUGV010000057.1, from coordinate 12,340 downwards.
ATGGGATCGGGGAACGTACCGCCTTCCTCTTCGTATAGAGCACGGATGCGCTGGTAGAGCCGTGCCATGATCTCGATGTCGCTCTTGGCTTCACCGGGCGGCTCGGCCCCCTTCCAGTGCCATTGCAGCCATCTTCCCGAGCTGACGAGCGCACCTTCTTCTTCTGCGAAGCAAGTGGTCGGCAGGCGGATGACTTCGGTCTGGATGGACGAAGAATCGACATCGTTGTATTCGCCCACATTCCGCCAGAACTCGGAGGTCTCGGTGACCAGCGGGTCCATGATGACCATGTACTTGAGCTTGGAAAAGGCTTCGAGCAGCTTGGCCTTGTAGGGCGCCGCAGCCAGTGGATTGAAGCCCTGGCAGATATAGCCGTGCATTTTGCCCTGATGCATCAGCTCGTAGGCCTGCAACATGTCGTAAGGGCGATCCATCTTGGGCAGATAGTGGTACGCCCAATCATTGCCCTCGTGTGCAGCGTCGCCCCACCAGGCTTTCATGAGGCTGACGTGAAACTTGCCGTAGTTCTGCCAGTAACTGAGCTGGTTGGGCCGTAGTGGCTGCTGCGCACGTTTGTCGAGGTAGGACTGATAGGTCTGCTCTTCGTCAACCGGCAAAGTCAGGTAGCCGGGCAACAGGTTAGACATCAGGCCGATATCAGTTAGCCCCTGAATGTTCGAGTGGCCGCGCAGCGCGTTCATGCCGCCGCCGGCAATACCAATATTGCCTAGCAGCAGCTGCACCATCGCACCCGTACGGATGATTTGCGAGCCGATGGAGTGTTGAGTCCACCCCAGGGCGTACAAGATGGTCCCCGCACGATCCGGCGTCGCCGTGGAGGCGAGCATCTCACAGACCTTCAGGAACTTGTCTTCCGGGGTGCCGCAAACGCGCGACACCATTTCCGGTGTATAGCGCTCGTAGTGCTTTTTGAGCAGCTGATAGACCGAACGTGGGTGTTGCAGCGAGGGGTCGGTTTTGACGTAACCGTCTTCACCGAGCTCGTAATCCCAGGATGAGGTGTCGTACCTGCGCGTTTCCTCGTCGTAACCCGAATACAGACCGTCTTCGAAGTCGAAATCTTCGCGGACGATGAAGGATAGGTCGGTATAGTTGCGCACGTACTCGTGCTGGATTTTGTCGTTTTCCAGCAGGTAGCGTATGACCCCGCCCAGGAAGACGATATCAGTACCCGTGCGTATGGGGGCATAGAAGTCAGCGACCGACGCAGAACGCGTGAAACGCGGGTCGACAACGATCAGTCTGGCGTTGTTGTGCGCTTTGGCTTCGGTGACCCACTTGAACCCACAGGGGTGTGCTTCGGCGGCGTTACCGCCCATAATCAGGATTACATCGGCGTTCTTGATGTCGACCCAATGGTTCGTCATCGCTCCACGGCCAAACGTCGGGGCAAGACCTGCCACCGTCGGGCCGTGTCAGACACGAGCCTGGTTATCGAATGCGAGCCCGCCGAGGCTGCGGAAAACCTTATGAGTGATGTAGGCGACTTCGTTAGGACTGGCTGACGCCGCCAACATGCCGGTAGTGAGCCAGCGATTGACGACCTTGCCGTCTTCCGTGCGCTGAATGAAGTTCGCGTCGCGGTCTTCTTTCATCAGCCGGGCGACGCGATCTATGGCGTCGTCCCAGGAAATGCGTTCCCATTTGTCTGAGCCCGGGGCCCGGTATTCCGGGTACTTGAGCCGGTTGGGGCTGTTGATGAAGTCGGTCAGGCCTGCGCCTTTGGGGCATAGCGTACCCCGATTGACCGGGTGGTCGGGGTCGCCTTCAATGTGCACGATACGGGCGTGGGCGTTCTTAGCGCCGTCGCCCAATCCGTACATGAGTACGCCACAGGCTACGGAACAGTAGGGACAGGTGTTGCGCGTTTCGGTCATGCGCGCGAGCTTGTATTGGCGGACTTCGGCCATGGCCGGAGCGGGGGCGGCTCCGAGCAAGGTCAGGCTGGAGCCGGCCAATGTAGAACCTGTCACCTTGAAGAATTGTCGCCGGCTGACTTTTAGCATGGCGTCCTCCAAGTGTTGTTAATGGATCGACATTGTGTAGGCTGAGTATAAAGGGGCGCGTGTCAAAATGCCACGCGTACGCTGTGGTTATACGGACGCAGCAATTCCGCGAACAGAGACCGCTGGAAGGCGGTCCATTACTACTATCAAGAGGGCACTATGCTGATTGCCAACCCACAGGTGCAACGCTTGCCATACCCTGTCGAACTACGGCGGGTCATGAATATAGAAACCACGCGCGAGAATCGCGGCTGGCTGGCCAAGTGGGCGGCTCTGTCATCCAAGCCCACGCCGTTGTATCACCTACCCGATCTGGCACAACAGCTAGGCATAGGCTTGCTGAGCGTCAAGGATGAGTCGGTCCGTTCGCCCCTGGGTAGTTTCAAGGCACTGGGTGCTCCGATTGCCCTGCTCAGACAAGTCATGCGCCTGCATCCCGATTTCGAGCCGCGGGATGTGCTGGCGGGCCGCTATGCCGCGCAGTTGGGCGAATACACCGTGATCAGCGCGACCGATGGCAACCACGGGCGGGCGCTGGCCGCCGCTGCACGCGATGTGGGTTGCCGCTGCGTCATTGTTTTGCATGCCGAGGTCAGTCAGGAACGCGAGGATGCGATCGCGGCTTATGGCGCCCGAATTGTGCGCATTGCCGGCGACTATGACGATTCGGTGGAGGAGGCGGCGCGACTCGCGGCGCAGAACGGCTGGCAGGTCGTCGCCGATACGTCATCGGCAGGTGATGAAGAGATACCTCGTGACGTCATGCAAGGTTACGGCATCATCAGCGAAGAAGTCGCCGAGCAGCTGGCCCGAGAAGGCCGATCCGAACGCTATACGCATGTATTCCTTCAGGGCGGTGTGGGCGGGTTTCCTGCCGGGGTCATCGCGTATTTTTGGGAGCTTTACGGTGCTCAGCGCCCCCACTTCGTTGTCGTGGAGCCCGTACAGGCGGATTGTCTTCTGCAAAGCGCCCTGCAAGGCCGGCCGGCCCAGGCAAGCAGCCAGTCGGTTGAGTCGGTTATGGCGGGTCTGGCCTGTGGTGCGGCATCACCTATCGCGTGGAAGTTTCTCGAGCAAAGTGTCGACCATTTCATGACGGTGGAAGACCATTACGTGGCACCGGCGATGCGGCGGTTGGCACAAGGCAGTGAGCGCGACACTCCCATCCTCGCGGGTGAATCGGGGGTGGCCGGTCTGGTGGCTTTGCAGACACTGCAGGCAGACCCCGATCTGGCGCATCAGGTAGGGCTACAGAAAGATAGCCGAGTCCTCCTCATCAATACGGAAGGAGCGACGGCGCCGAAGCTCTATCGGGAACTGGTGGGAGAAGACCCGGAAACCGTGTTGCAGCGGCAGTCTAAATGGCCGGCGTAAGACGCCGACGCAAGCGCATGTAACGGGGCAATATGCCTCGGTTTGCATATTCACTTGAAAGCATATATTATTTGCCGCCCTGCGTTTTTTTCGGGCCTGAAATCGGGGCCCGGACGCATGCATTTGACTGCTACCCAATACGGTATTCGTATGCCAAAGAAACCCCAGAAGGCGGCAGCCCGTTCGATGAACGGCGCTGCAGTAAACGCCAATGGAATATCCAGGAAAAATGACACCGATGCCAGTACGACCCGCATCGAATTGCGCGCCGTGAAGGTCGACACGCTCAAGGCGTTGCGCAAGGTCACCCAGCACACGCAGGACGACCTTGCCATTGCCATGGGAGTGGGGCAGGGAACCGTGTCGCGTATCGAGAAGCGGCGCGACATGCTGGTGTCCACCCTTCAGCATTACGTGGAAGGGATGGGCGGGCAGCTGCAACTACTAGCGGTGTTTCCCAATCAGCCACCCCTGTCCATCGAGTGTCTGGGCAAGAAGACCAAGACCACCCATCGTTTGAAGGAACGCAAGAAGAAACTCACCGGCGCGAGCCGGCAGTCCGGACCTTGATCCAAAAATGCACAATATTCCTACACCGTACTATCTCATCGACAAGCAGGCTCTGCAGCGCAACCTGAACATCATCGATTACGTTCGAGAGCATTCGGGCGCCAAAGTCCTGTTAGCTCTGAAATGCTTTGCCACATGGTCGGTCTTTGACATGATGCGCAAGCATATGGATGGCACCACTTCCTCTTCTCTATACGAGGTCAAGTTGGGCTATCAAAAGTTTGGTGGCGAAACCCACGCATACAGCGTGGCGTATGCCGACCACGAAATTCAAGAAGTCGTCGCCAACTGCGACAAGATCATCTTCAACTCCATCAATCAGCTTGAGCGTTTCGCCCAATATGCGAAGGGCAAGCCGGTCGGCCTGCGTCTAAACCCGGGCGTGAGCGTTGCCGGCTTCGATCTGGCCGACCCTGCGCGCCGGTTCAGCCGGCTGGGCGAAGGTGATGTCGAGCGCATCATGGCGGTTATCGATCGCATTGACGGCGTGATGATTCACAACAACTGCGAGAACGACGACTTCAACCGTTTCGATGAGCTGCTGGCTCAGGTCGAGCAACGCTACGGGCATGTTCTTGAGCGCTTGAACTGGGTCAGCCTGGGCGGGGGTATTAGTTTCACCGCAGAGGGTTATCAGGTCGATGCTTTCTGCAGGCGGCTGCGTGAATTTGCACGGAAGTACGGTGTGCAGGTTTATCTCGAACCCGGCGAGGCCGCGGTGCGGCATACCTCCACGCTCGAAGTTTCGGTGCTGGATATTGGCTACAACGGCAAGCATTTGGCGGTTGTCGATGCCTCCACCGAAGCGCACATGCTCGATCTGCTGATCTATCGTGAAACGGCGCCCCTGGGGGAGGCCGAGGGCGAACATGAGTACATGGTGTGTGGCAAAACTTGCCTGGCCGGTGACATTTTCGGTGAAGGGCGCTTTAGCCGGCCCTTGCAGGTGGGTGATCGCATTTCTATTGGCGACGCCGCAGGCTACACCATGGTGAAGAAGAATTGGTTTAACGGCGTGAATATGCCGTCCATAGCCGTTAAGGAAGCCGACGGCTCCGTGCGCCTGGTGCGCGAATTTTCCTTTGACGACTACGTCAACAGTCTGTCCTGACCGGCAGTACTGCTCATGTTTTCTACTTTGGGGGGTTATCCAATGAAACGCAATGTTCTTATCATCGGTGCCGGCGGCGTGGCTCATGTGGCAGCGCATAAATGCGCACAGAACAACATTTTGCTCGGCGATATTCATATCGCCTCGCGTACGCTCAGCAAGTGCGAAGCAATCATTGCTTCCATCAAGGAAAAAGGTAGTCAGCGTGGCCCCGGCCTGCTGAAGGCGCATCAGCTTGATGCCATGGATGTCGAGGCAACCAAGGAGTTGATACGTTCCACCGGCTGCCAGATTGTTCTCAACCTGGGGTCACCGTTCCTGAACATGTCGGTGTTGCAGGCATGCATCGAGACCGGTGTCGCCTACCTGGACACCGCCATCCACGAAGATCCCGCCAAAGTGTGCGAAACGCCGCCTTGGTATGGCAACTACGAATGGAAGCGCCTGGATGCCTGCCGTGAGGCCGGCGTGACGGCCATCCTTGGTGTGGGCTTTGATCCGGGTGTGGTCAATGCGTACGGCCGCTATGCCATGGATACCTACTTCGATGAAGTTGAATCCATCGATATCGTGGATATCAATGCCGGCAGTCACGGTCGTTACTTCGCCACCAACTTCGATCCCGAAATTAACTTCCGTGAATTCACCGAAACAGTGTGGTCCTGGGAAGACGGCAAGTGGAAAGCGAACCAGATGTTCGAGCACAGCCGCGAATGGGATCTTCCCGTCGTAGGCAAGCGCACCGCGTACCTCACTGGGCACGACGAACTGCATTCCATGTCGAAGAATCTCGGCGTGCCGAACATCCGCTTCTGGATGGGCTTCGGTGAGCACTACATCAATGTGTTTACTGTGTTGAAGAACCTGGGCCTGCTGTCGGAAAAACCCGTCCGCACCGCCGAAGGGCTGGAAGTTGTGCCGCTCAAGGTGGTGAAGGCCGTCCTGCCGGATCCTGCTTCGCTCGCGCCGACGTATACCGGCAAGACCTGCATAGGGGATCTGGTGAAGGGAACCAAGGACGGCAAGCCGCAGGAAGTCTTCATCTACAACATCAGCGACCACGAGGAAGCCTACAAAGAGGTCGGCAGTCAGGCGATTTCCTACACGGCCGGTGTGCCGGCAGTGGCGGCGGCGATGCTGATTGCCGACGGTGTCTGGGATGTGCGGCACATGGTGAACGTCGAGGAGCTCGATCCCAAACCGTTCATCGAGTTAATGAACCGCATTGGTCTGGTCACCCGCGTGCGAGATGCTAAGGGAGACCGTCTGCTCGACCCTCACGCAGAGGCTCCGGCGGCCGGTAAGCAAAAAAAGCAAGAGATCGACGCATCGGCCAATTGATGCGTCCTGGCCGCGCGGGCTGATCCGCGGCGCCAATATGTTCTTGGGCCGGCTTTCTTCTTTGGAGGAAGCCGGCCTTTTTATTGGGGGTACGGTGACTCAGCGCCGGGTGTAGGCGACAGGCTCCGGCATGTGTTTTGCCGCTCGCGTCGCTTGCCGTTCAAGTGCAAGCGAGTGCTGTCGGCATTCATACTTGCGGAGTCGTCTATGCCAAATACCTCTTCCACCGAGACGGGGCGATATCTGGTCTTGCTGGGTGAAGATCGGACCGGGGCAGATAATAAGCTGGCCCAGCTGGCTCAAGTTCGCATCCTCCATAGCGCGGAAGAACCAGGCGGGTTGCAGGTGCTGGGTGAGCAATGCGCCGTAGTTTTCGACCGTATCGGCGTGGCCCTGTTGCGATGTGGGTCGCCGGCCCGGCAGGCGCTGCAAGAGGCCTCGCAGGCGGGCGATGGCGCCATACTGGCCGTGGAGCCGGAGCGGGAAGTGCATGCTTGCAACGATGAAGGCGAAGCTTTGCCACAGGGCGGTAGCTGGGGTGTAGAAGCAGTCGGCGCCACACATTCCCCGCTGACCGGTAATGGGATACGTGTTGCCATTCTGGATACCGGCTTGGATCTTGAGCACCCGGATTTCACTGATCGAGCTGTGACGCATATGTCGTTCATTGACGGTGAGACCGTCCACGACGCAAACGGGCATGGCACTCACTGCGCAGGGATTGCGGCGGGGCGGAGCCGGTCCCAGGGCCAAGCTCGCTACGGGGTGGCATCCGAAGCGCAACTCTATATTGGAAAAGTACTGAGCAACGCGGGTGGTGGCGCTGACGGCAGCGTTCTGCAAGGCATCGACTGGGCGGTTGCGAACCAGTGTCACATTATCTCCCTGTCTCTAGGCGGCCCCGTTCGGCCTGGCGAGCGTTATTCGGCCGTCTTTGAGGCGGTGGCGCAGCGAGCGCTTGAGGCAGGCTGCCTGATTGTGGCCGCTGCGGGCAATGAAAGCCGTCGTCCTGAATATGTGGCACCCGTGGCTCACCCGGCCAACTGCCCGTCAATTTTCGCTGTCGCAGCAGTGAATCAGGATCTGGCCGTCGCAGCTTTTTCCAACGGAGGGCTGCTCCCAGATGGGGGTGAGGTGAATCTCGCCGCGCCGGGAGTGGATATACCTTCCGCGTGGCCCATGCCGCAGCGCTATCGCACGCTGAGCGGAACGAGCATGGCCACCCCCTTCGTGGCCGGGGTGGCGGCGCTATATGCTCAGGAAGACTCTAGCTTGCGCGGGAACTCACTGGGTGTACGATTGGTACAAAGCGTTAGGCTGATCGGACAGCCTGCCGCCGACGTCGGGGCGGGGCTGGTGCAGGCTCCGCGGTAGGCCCCGTTTACGGGGGGATCATGGGCGAAATAAGACTGACCATACTGGTGCACGAACAATGGCGTGACCGTTATGCGGACGTTGTTGAAGCGTGTCGCCACGAGGGTTTGATGGTAGAAAACGAATTAGTGTCCATCGGTGTCATCGTAGGTTGTATAGACGAGGCGCGGGTGCCGGTTCTAACGAGTGTGCAAGGTGTCTGCGCAGTAGAGCCGGAAAGGTTGCAGACCGGATTTGAGCAAGCTGGGGGTACGTCTTCGTTCAAACCTGACTAACCTCAGCCGAAGTAATACAGCCCGGCTATTTCCCAGCCCCCTTCGCTTCGGCGTTCTTATCTGGCACACTGCACCCATGAGTACAACGACTCCTCCTTTACCCGTTCAAGGCAGTCAGCAAGATAATCCGGCAGCCGCGCAGGATCATCCCCGCACGGTCATGCTGATGTTGAATATCGGTCACGCGCTCGACCACCTTTTTCTACTTATCTTTGCAACGGCGGTGGGTGCCATTGCTCTGGATTTCGGACTTGAGCGATGGGAAGACCTTATGCCGTACGGCGTAGGGGCGTTTTTCCTGTTTGGTTTGGGGTCGATGCCCTCTGGGCGTCTGGGCGACCTGTGGGGGCGCCGTCAAATGATGCTGGTCTTCTTCTTTGGCCTGGCAATCGCGGCTTTTCTCACAGCGATGGCGCAGAACCCCTGGCAACTGGCTGCCGGGCTGACGCTGATCGGTGCGTTTGCGTCCATCTATCACCCCGTGGGTATACCCATGTTGGTACAACGCGCAAGCCGTCCGGGGGCGGTTATCGGCATCAACGGGTTGGCAGGCAATCTCGGTGTCGCCGGCGCGGCGTTGCTTACAGGCTTTCTGGTGCAATGGTTGGGTTGGCGTTCCGCCTTTATCGTCCCGGGCCTCGTATCCCTGGCATGCGGTGTCGTGTTTGCACTAGTGTGCGAACCACAGGGCGTTGCCCCTGGGCGCAGCCGCAAACCGCCTCAGATTGTGCTTCCGCGTCGCCAGCTCGCGCGGGCACTGTTGGTTATGACAGCCGCAGCCATTACAGGAAGCCTGCTATTTAACTTCACCACCAATGGCAATACGCAGCTGCTTACCGAGCGCTTTGACGGGCTGGTTAACGACCCAGCCCTTATCGGTCTCTTGCTGGCCATTGTCTACACGTTGGCGTCACTTAGCCAAATTGTGGTGGGAAGGCTGATAGATCGCATGCCGCTCAAGCCTCTTTATTTAAGTCTGGTCCTGGCGCAAGTGCCATGGCTGGTGCTCGCAGCTCTCACTACCGGCTGGTGGTTGTTTGTGGCATTGGTAGGCGTCATGGTATGCATATTTGGGTGCATCCCGTTCACTGACGCAATGATTGTCAAATATGTAGATGACAGTGTGCGTTCGCGTGTAGCCGGCATGAGGTTGGCGGTCTCACTGGGTGTCAGTTCCCTGGCGGTATGGCTGCTGGGCCCAGTGGTTAAGGCGTCCAGCTTCACGTCGTTGTTTCTGGCCATGGCCGGAATTTCGATCTGCACCGCTGCGATTGTGCTGTTGCTGCCGCCGGATGCTGCCCCACCTCATACCTGAGTGCCGGACGCACCCCGGGCATGGTGGCTGCAGCTGCGTTGTTCTTTCAAGAAGGAGTTAGGTGACATGAGCAGTATTGACACGTTCAAGTCCAGAGGCACGCTCGAGGTCGCTGGCAAAGCCTACGAAATTCACAGGCTTCAGGCGGTAGCCGATGCCGGCTTCGATGTTGCCAGCCTACCGTACAGCCTCAAGATTCTCCTGGAGAACCTCCTGCGTACGGAAAACGGCACGGACATCACCGCGCAAGACATAGAAGCGCTTGCGGGTTGGAACCCTTCCGATAGGGCCGCGCGTGAAATTTCTTTTACGCCCGCCCGCGTTCTGCTGCAGGACTTCACCGGCGTGCCGGCAGTGGTGGATCTGGCTGCCATGCGCGAGGCCATGAAAGACCTCGGGGGCGACCCGGACCGCATCAACCCATTGGCTCCCGTCGAGTTAGTCATTGACCACTCGGTCATCGTCGATACCTTCGGCAGCCCACAGGCGTTCGCGCGTAACGTGGAAATCGAGTACGAGCGCAACGTCGAGCGTTATCAGTTTTTGCGTTGGGGTCAGACGGCCTTCAACGATTTCAAGGTTGTGCCTCCGGGAACGGGCATTGTGCACCAGGTGAACCTTGAGCATCTTTCACGCGTCGTATTCACCCAAGAAAAGAACGGGGTGATCTCCGCGTATCCGGATTCCTGTGTGGGTACCGACTCACACACCCCCATGGTCAACGGCCTGGGCATTGTGGCGTGGGGGGTAGGCGGGATCGAGGCCGAGGCCGCCATGCTGGGTCAGCCTATTTCGATGCTGATTCCCGAAGTGGTGGGTTTCAAGCTGACCGGTTCCCTGCCGGAGGGCTCCACTGCCACCGACCTGGTGCTCACCATCACCGAGATGCTGCGCGAACATCGCGTAGTGGGCAAGTTTGTTGAGTTCTACGGCCCTGGGGTGGCGTCCGTACCGCTAGCCAACCGCGCCACCATCGGCAACATGAGTCCCGAATATGGCTCTACTTTGTCTATCTTTCCGATAGACGATGTCACCTTGCGTTATATGAAGCTTACCGGCCGTTCTGCCGAGCAGATCGCTCTGGTCGAGGCCTACGCCAGGGAACAGGGGTTGTGGCATGACCCGAATGCCGAGCCTCGCTATACCGAAACACTTGAGCTCGATCTGTCCACCGTAGTGCCCTCCATTGCCGGCCCGAAGCGGCCCCAGGACCGAATCGCGCTGGCCGATTCCCAGCAGGCTTTCCGTAAAAGTCTCTCGGCGCTCATTAGTGATGAGCCACGGCCGCTCAAGGGCTACGATAAAGCAGTCGAAAGCTCTTTCCCGGCATCTGACCCCCCTTCGCATGAACAACCACAGAAGGTCTCTGCCGCACCCAACGAGTATGTGGAAGAAGACCCAAGCGACGCACTTGAGGGGTCTGCGGCAACTACCGCACAACGTGCACCCGTTTCCATCACGCTGGCTGACGGAACGAAATGCCACATCGACCACGGTGCCGTCGTCATTGCTGCCATCACCTCTTGCACCAATACATCCAACCCAGAAGTCATGATTGCCGCTGCGCTGCTGGCCAAGAACGCAGTGGAAAAAGGGCTGGAGCGTAAGCCCTGGGTCAAGACCAGCCTCGCACCAGGCTCGCGCGTAGTCACCGACTACTACGAAAAAGCCGGTCTTACCCCATACCTAGAGGCGTTGGGCTTCAATCTGGTCGGCTACGGCTGCACTACCTGTATTGGTAATTCCGGTCCCTTGATTCCAGAAGTCAGTCAGGCTATCGCTGAATACGACCTGGCTGTGGCATCGGTGCTGTCCGGCAACCGTAATTTCGAAGGCCGCATCCACGCCGAAGTCAAGATGAACTATCTGATGTCCCCACCGTTGGTCGTAGCTTATGCGCTGGCCGGCACCATGGACAAAGACCTGTACACGGAACCACTGGGTACGGGTAAGGATGGCCGGCCGGTCTATCTCAAGGATATTTGGCCGTCTGCCGCAGAAGTCGCGCAGGTTATCGAAGCCACTATCGCCTCGGACATGTATCAAAAGGGCTATGCCGATGTCTTTGCCGGCGATGAACGTTGGCGCAATCTGCCGACGCCGGAAGGCGCGCTCTTCCAGTGGACGGATTCCTCCACCTACGTGCGCAAGCCGCCTTACTTCGACGATATGCCGCGTCACCCGGAACCGGTACGCGATATTCACGGTGCACGCGTGCTGGCCAAGCTGGGCGATTCCGTCACCACCGACCATATCAGTCCGGCCGGCTCTATCGCGCCGAACTCGCCTGCAGCACAATATCTGATCAGCCATGGCGTTGAGCCCAAGAATTTCAACTCCTATGGCTCCCGGCGGGGTAATCACGAAGTCATGATACGAGGTACCTTTGCCAACGTCAGGCTGCGTAACCAGCTGGCTCCTGGTACAGAAGGCGGGTACACGCGCGACTTCACACAGGACGGCGCACCGGTGTGCTCAATCTACGATGCATCGCGCAACTATCTTGCTACAGGTACGCCTCTGGTGATCCTGGCCGGCAAGGAATACGGTTCCGGTTCATCGCGCGACTGGGCGGCCAAAGGTACGGTGCTTCTTGGTGTGCAGGCGGTCATCGCCGAATCGTTCGAGCGAATTCACCGTTCCAACTTGCTTGGGATGGGCGTGCTACCGCTCCAATATCTGGACGGCCAGAACGCAGACACATTGGGTCTGACCGGCGAAGAAACTTTCGATATCGTCGGTGTCACCCGCTTGAACGACGCTGATCAGGTGGACACCGTTACTGTCCGCGCCGGCAATATCGAGTTTCAGGCGCGTGTGCGTATCGATACACCCAGCGAAGCGGCTTATTACCGCCACGGCGGCATCATGCAGTATGTGTTGCGCAGCCTACTGAACTAGCCTGGTTAAAGGGAACACTGAAAGAGCCGAAGCAATTTCGGCTCTTTTTTTT
>JAJUGV010000074.1 GCA_029265795.1 Alcaligenaceae bacterium | reverse complement strand
CGATTTTTAACTGGGGTCTGACCCCAGTTATTCCAGTCATTACTCGGCTGCAGTTTCGGCCGCTTGCAGCTCCTTGTTGATCTGTCTGGCCTTCAGGCCGGACCACACGCCCCAGGCGGCGATCAGCGCGGTGATGATCAGAATGGTAAGGCTGATGGGACGCTCGACAAATGTCATCAGTGATCCTTCTGAGATCAGCATAGCGCGACGGAAGTGCTGCTCAATCAGTGGGCCCAGCACAAAGCCAAGAATCAGCGGGGCCAGCGGATAGCGCAGCAGAGTCAGGAAGTAACCCATCAGGCCGAAACCTGCCACGAATATGATGTCGATCACACTGTAGTTGACGCTGTAGGTACCAATGGCGATGAACATCAGCACTGACGGGAAGAGGTAATGATAGGGAACCGTCAGGACTTTCACCCACACCCCGATCAGCGGAACATTCAGAATCACCAGAAGAATATTGCCGATCCAGAAGCTCATGACCAGGCCCCAGAACAACGAGGGTTCTTCGGTCATCAGTTGAGGGCCGGGTGCGATGCCGTGAATCATCAGTGCGCCCAGCATCAGCGCCATGGTGGGGCTGCCCGGGATACCGAGTGAAAGTGTCGGGATGAAGGAAGTTTGGTCAGCCGAGCTGTTCGCAGACTCAGGACCGGCCACGCCTTCAATGGCACCATTGCCGAAGCGACTAGGTTCTTTCGATGTGCGCTTTTCAATCGCATAGGAAACAAATGCAGCCAGGGATGGCCCAGTACCGGGCAGTGTGCCAAAAAACGAGCCAATGCTCGCGCCACGGAACATAGGCGCCCACGAGCGGCGCATGTCGTCCTTTGTCGGTTTCATGGCGGCGAAGGAGACGGACTTTTTGTCCAGATCCTTGGTGCGGACTTTGCCGATGCTGGAGATCACCTCAGCGACGCCGAACACGCCCATGGCAAGCGCAATAAGGCTGATGCCGTCACTCAGCTCCAGAATGCCGAACACAAAGCGGGGTGTGCCGGTGTAGATGTCGGTACCCACCGTACCGATTACGATACCCAGCGTCACCATCATCAGGCCCTTCAAGAAAGAGCCGTCGGAAATACTGCTGGCCGCCACCAGGCCAAGCACCATAAGGGAAAAATATTCTGGCGCACCGAAGGTAATGGCGTAGCCTGCGATGACCGGCGAGGCGATCATCAGCAGCAGAATGCCGAAAGTGCCTCCGAACAGCGAGGCGATAGTGGTCATGAGCAACGCTACGCCACCACGACCTTGCTTGGTCATGGGGTAGCCGTCTAGGCATGTGACGGCGTTGGTTGGGGTACCCGGCACGTTGAGCAGCACTGAAGCGGTACTGCCGCCATAGGTGGTGCCATACCAGATCCCGGCCAGCATAATGAGGGCCGAGGTGGGTTCCATATGGAAGGTGATGGGAAACAGCAGGGAGATCGACGCAAGCACGCCGATGCCGGGAATGACGCCTAAAAAGGTGCCGATCAACACCCCAAGGAAACAATAAAGCAGGTTGTTCCAGCTCAGGGCGACGCTCAGGCCTAGCAGGGCATTGTCGAAGAGTTCCATCTCTAAATCCCCTTCACCAGGCTGAAATTCATGCTGAGGCCAAACTTGAAGACGACGAAGGCGATGAGCACCAGGGCGGCCGCCAGAATGGCTTTTCTACGTAAGGTCAGTTTTGATTCAGGCCAGGCAGAAATGAATACCAGGGCCACAATGGCCACCACAGCACCAAATCGCTCGATTGCGAATGCAAAGGCCAGCACACTGAGGACGACTGCAATCAGGGGACGCAGATTTATGGTGCGTACCTGGGGGCTACGACCCAGTGCAGTGCCTACGATGCCCAAACCCAGCAGGCACATGATGACACCCAGATACAACGGAAACAGGCCGGGACCCATTTCGTCCAGGCTACCTAGCTCGTAGGTGGACCACGAATAAAAGGAGATGGCTAGGCCGAGCACGCAGAACAGTGCGCCGCCGACCGCGTCCATGTAATCGAACTTTTTCATGTCGTCCCTTTGGCCGAACAGAATCGGGATTCAGGGCCGGGCCGACAATGCGCCGCCCGGCCTTTACCCATGGTTTTTATTTGCGAGTTAAGCCGGCGTCTTTGATGACCTGCTGCCAGCGCGTCTGCTCGTTGGCCAGCAATTGCTCGAACGATTCAACTGTACCGCCCACTGTATCGCTGCCTTCGCGCTCGAAGGCGGTGATCAGTTCTTCGTCTTTGAGTACATCGTTGATCGCCGCGTTCAAGGTCTCTGCCACATCTTTGGGCAGGCCGGCCGGGGCAACGACTGCCTTCCAATCGCCTACGTCGAAGCCTTCGTAGCCGAGTTCAGCAATGGTGGGAACATCAGGCACGGCCTTGTTCCGCTCTTTGGAAGTCACGGCCAGCGCCCGCACCGAGCCGGAACGAATGTGAGACAGCGCACTGGGCAGACTGCTTGCTGCCATGTCGAGATGCCCGCCCATCAATTCAGTGATAGCCTGGCTGGCTCCTGGATAGGGAATATGACGGAATTTCACGCCTGCCAGTTGGCCGAAATACTCCATGGACATGTGGCTGACCGTTCCAATGCCGGGTGTGCCCATAGTGAGTCGCTTACCCTCTTTAGCCGCTGCTACCAGTTCTTCGAAGGACTGGTATTTAGATTTTGTGGAGACCACGACCACCATGGGCTGAGCAGAGACGACAGCGATCGGTGCGAAGTCCTTGGCAGGATCGTACGCGATGTCGCTATTAAGGTATGGGTTGATCGTAAGGTTAGATGTCTGACCCATAGCGATGGTGTAACCGTCGGGCTTCTGACGAGCGACATAGCTCAAGCCTACGCTGCCGGCCGCACCGGGCTTGTTCTCCATAAGGAACGTCCAGCCTTTTTCCTTGCCGAGCTTGTCGGTTAGCAAGCGACTGGCGATATCCGTGCCTCCGCCGGGGCCATAGGGCACCACGAAGCTGATGGTTTTATCGGGATAATCGGCTGCAGCGGCAGGGCCGCTAAACGCCACGGCGCAGCCGGCCAGTACGGCGCTGAGGAAGCTACGTTTCATTATTACTCCTCCAAGAGTGTGTTGAGTGGTAAGGAGCGTACCGGCTCCTTGGTGTCGCGGAAAGATAGGTTAAAGCCGCAATCATTCGTTCAGCTTTCCTGGCTAACCGGTTTACCGGTGTATGTCCAGAGCCATCCCTTGGGAATCGGGCCTTTGTTGCGCTCGCTGCGCTGCATCTGCTCCCAAGAATGGGCCAGGATGCCTACGGAGCGCGACAGTACGAAGAGACCGCGGCACAAGGGGGGTTCAAAGCCCAGTGCGCCATAGATGGCTGCGGTGGCACCATCGATGTTCATGGGGATATGCCTGCCCTTGCGCTGTGCAATGGTTTTTTCGACCGCCTCGGCGGCGGCGGAGTAACCTGCTTGCACCGCACCGGCGTCTTCCGCCTTGCGCAACAAATTCAACAAGGGCGCACTGCGGGGGTCGACCGGGTGGAAGCGATGCCCGAAGCCGGGCACATACTTCTTGCCGGAATCGAAGAATTCACCCAGCACCTTATCGGCAGCCTGGTCCAGGCTTAATTCAGAATCCTTTTGCAACGCCAGAATCTGATTGAACAGCGCCACACATTGTTCGCCTGCGCCACCGTGGACGTCGCCCAGGACATTCGCTGCGGAAGCCATGGCGTTGTTGATTCCGATGCCGCAGGACGACGCCATGCGAGCAATGGCGATGCTGGGTGCCTGTGGGCCGTGGTCG
The DNA here is from genome assembly GCA_029265795.1 of Alcaligenaceae bacterium. GTDB lineage: Bacteria > Pseudomonadota > Gammaproteobacteria > Burkholderiales > Burkholderiaceae_B > Yanghanlia. The sequence goes on along the minus strand of JAJUGV010000074.1, from coordinate 10,166 downwards.
ACACCCGCCATCAGAGCAGCGCCGAAGAGTTCTTCTTGGCCGGGCTTGGGCAGTTCGCCCTTCAGCATGAGCCAAATCATGCCCACAAAGCTGACATTACCGATCAATTCCTGAATAGGGCGCCCGTGGAAGTTGATTTCCCCGGGGCTCATCTGGATGATGTCGGTAGACCACCAGTCTGCAGCCTGCTGCTTGGAAGTGTCCATGGTTGTAACTCTCCTAAATTATTTTTTTGGCCTGCAAGGCCTGTATTTCTTCGTCGCTCACGCCAAGCGTCGACAGAATTTCCTGCGTATGTTCGCCTAGACGCGGTGGGTAGGATGAGGGCGCGGGGTCGCCGGAATTGAGGCGGAAGCCCGATCTGACTACCCTGATGGCGTCCTCGGGGCGAGCCTCGTCGCGAACCGTTTTAATGAAGTCACGCTGCGCCAGCTGTTGGGTGTCGAGCGTGTCTTCCACTGTGCTGACTTCGCCCGCAGGAATGTCGTTTTCGTTGAAGAGATCAGACCACTCTTTTGCACTGCGAGCCTGGAGTGCTTCTTCAAGCAGAGCATTGAATTCCTGCCGATGTTGTTTGCGCAGTTCAGGGTTGAGAAAGCGTGGGTCGGTAATCCATTCCTCACGCCCCACGACCTTTGCCAGACGCTCGAACTGAGCTTGCTGGTTGGCAGCGATATTCACTAGGCCGTCGCGTGTCTGGAACGCGCCGGAGGGCACGGCCGTCATGTTCTGATTACCGAACCGTGTCGGCCTTACTCCGGCTATCAGCCAGTTCGACACTACCCAACCCATGGTGCCCAATGTAGCTTCGAGCATGGATACGTCGATGTTCTCGCCCTCGCCCGTACGTTCGCGACGGAACAGGGCTGCGGCGATAGCGAACGACGCCGCCATGCCGCCGATGGTGTCACAGACGGGATAACCGACACGTAGCGGGCCGCTTTGTTCATTACCGGTGACGCTCATCAGGCCTGACATGCCCTGAATGATCTGATCGTAAGCGGGGCGTGACGCCAGCGGGCCGTCCTGGCCGAAGCCGGAAATGGCGCAGTAGATGATGTCCGGCTTAACCTCTTTCAGGCTCTCGTAGCCCAAGCCCAGGCGGTCCATCACGCCGGCACGAAAGTTCTCCACTACGACATCGGCTTTCTGAACTAGCTTTTTGAATAGCTCCTTGCCTTCCGGCTGTTTCAGATCCAACGTGACCGACTTTTTGCCGGCGTTCTGCGCGAGAAAGGACACACCCATCAACTGGCGGTTGCGTTCACGATCCGGACCCAGTGTGCGTGCCAGGTCGCCCTGGCCGGGGCGTTCGATTTTGATGACCTCCGCACCTAGCTGGGCCAGCTGATAGCAGGCATAGGGACCGGCAAGCACATTGGTCAGGTCGAGTACTCGTACGCCATTTAACAGCTGGGCCACCCGTGGACTCCTTGAAAAATGTAAATCATCACTGATTCTATCTGATAGAACTATAGTTGCTTCTAATAGAACCGACAGTGTGTTTAAATTGGCTAGAAGAGTCAACGGATATGGCTCGGTGTTAACCCTAGGTCACTGGCGCAACAAAGTAATCAGTGACCTTTGTTGAAAGGATGGGGACGCGATGCCCACACACACCAAGAGAGTGGAGGCGGTGGAGCGGGCGCTGGCCTTGCTTGATGTCTTTAAGCAGGGCAGGGCGATGCTGACACTGACGGAGCTGGCCGAGGCAACCGGCTTCTACAAGAGCACAGTTCTGCGTCTGATGGGTACGTTGGAACATCACGGCTATGTGACACGCAGCGCTCAGGGCGCATACCAGTTGGGCGTAAGCGTCTTTCACCTTGGGCTGCTCTACAAGCAGTCTTTCGATGTAGAGGACATCATCCGCCCCACGCTTCATAAACTGGTGGAAGCCACAAATGAAACCGCCGCCTATTACGTCCGTGTCGGTGACCAGCGCCTGTGTCAGTACCGGGTCAACTCACCGCGCTCAGCGCGTCATCATCTGGAAGAGGGGTCTTTTCTTTCGGTAGACAAAGGGGCTACCGGACACGTATTGCTTGCCTTCGATAAGCCGAAAAACCTGCGCGAAGCGGATCGTCAAACGCGCGAGCAGGGCTACTACATCTCTTTGGGCGAGCGCGATCCAGATGTGGCGGCTGTTGCGGTGCCGGTGCTCGACGAGCATGGGGTGGCCTACGGCGCGCTTTCCGTTTCGGGCCTCATGTCACGCTACAACGAAGGCAGGCGTTACCAGGCGCTCGAGCATCTTCAGCGGGAAGCCCAGGCACTGTCCAAGGCGCTGCGTAAGCACTATCTCAAGGCACGAAATGAGACCGGTTAAAATGTAACTAATTTTTCAAAAACAAGGGCTTAGCAGCCCTGCCGCGTCTGTAGCGTCTGTATTGTGTTATCCCACTTTTTCCTTGACTCCAGCACTGCTCACCTGCATGCAGTAGAAGTGACGCACCATCATGGATTGGTGCTTCTTTCTTTATGCATCGCCATCTTTTCCGCCACCATGTCGCTGCAGACGGCCGAGATTGCGCGTCGCGCTACGCGGGCGGCCTATTACCACGTAGCCATACTAAGCGGCGCGGTTGCGTTGGGTGGCGGCATATGGAGTACCCATTTCATTGGCATGCTCGCTTTGGAGCTGCCCGCTCCCGTAAATTACTCGCTGACGCTCACGTTATTCTCGCTATTGCCCGCTTGTCTGGCGTCATGGCTGGCCTTGCGCATGTTGTCTGCGGCGGAAGTCACAAGCGGCCGGCTTCTTTCCGGGGGTGTTTTAGTCGGCCTGGGAATCGCGGCGATGCACTATAGCGGAATGGCCGCTATGCAGACGCCTTTCGCCACTCGCTACGAACCCGGCCTCTTTCTGCTGTCCATTGCTCTGGCCGTTCTTCTGGCAACGCTTGCCGTATGGATGCGCTTCGGGTTGCAACACACTGCACTGCCGCGCTTCGGCCGTATCGTATTAAGCGGCTGCGTCATGGGGCTGGCTACAGCGGCCATGCACTATACAGGCATGGCGGGGTTGCACTTCATCGGTGACCCGGGCGTGGCCGAAAGCGGATGGCCGTTAAGCGCTATCGGCGCATCGGCGATTCTGGCGGCGTTCTCGGTCATGTTGACGGTCATGGTCCTCGCCATTAATGGTCTGATGCGCACACACGAGCTGTACCGCCAGGTCCGGGAAGGAAGTTCCCGACTGCGGGCGACGCTCGACACGGCGGTGGACGGCATTATTACTATTAATAGCAAGGGGCTGATTCAGGATTACAACCGTTCAGCGGAACGGCTGTTCGGCTGGCGCGCCGATGAAGTGATCGGGCGCAACATCAGCATGTTGATGCCTGAACCCTATCAGTCTGCGCACGACGGTTATCTGCAGAATTATCTGACTTCCGGTAAGGCGAAGATCATAGGCATAGGTCGGGAAGTTGTCGGTTTACGCAAGGACGGCTCGCACATGCCTATGCGCCTGGCGGTAGGACGCGTTGACCTGCCGGGCGAGCTGCTATTTGTGGGATTTGTTTCCGATATCAGCGATCGCATCAAGCTTGAGGCGTCATTACGTGAAACAGCCGAGCAGGCCAAGCAGGCGGCTGCGGCCAAAAGTACCTTCCTGGCCAATATGAGCCACGAAATCCGCACGCCGATGAATTCAATTATCGGGTTCACAGAGCTGCTATTGCAGACCGATTTGAGCCCCGTACAACGGGGCCATCTGGACACGGTGCGGCAAGCGGCCAGTTCCTTACTCAGACTGATCAATGACATCCTGGACACCACCAAGATGGAGAAGGGGCGGCTAGAGCTGGAAATCTCAGATTTCTCGCTAAAGGCGTTGGCCATGCAGATCGAATCTTCCCTGCGTTTGTCGGCGCAAGCTAAGAAGCTCGACTTCATTATTCAGTATCCCCAAGATATCCCTGAATACTTCCAGGGCGACCCGCTCAGGGTTCTGCAGATCCTGAATAACCTTGTAGGTAACGCCATCAAGTTCACAGACGCAGGCAGCGTCGAGGTGGTGTTTGCATACGAATCGGGCATGATTCACATTCAGGTACGGGATACGGGTATCGGCATGACCCGGCAACAGCTGGAGCTCATCTTCGCCCCCTTCACGCAGGCAGATGTCTCGATTAGCCGCCGTTTCGGAGGCACGGGCCTGGGCACGACCATCGCTCGTCAACTTGTGGAACAGATGGGGGGCTCGCTCGAAGCTGAAAGCTCGCTGGGCTACGGCAGTACGTTCCATGTGCGCCTGCCCTTACCTTTGGGCGACAAGCCTAAGAACCTGCCTTCGGAGACGCAGCATCCCGCCCTGCCTCCCTTGAAAGTGTTGGTGGCGGATGACGTCGAGCAAAACCTTGAGCTGTTAGCCTTGTCGCTGGAGCGCGAAGGTCACGAAGTCACCATGGCAGGCGATGGCAACATTGCGCTTCAGAAATTCATGGCCGATCGATTTGATGTCGTACTGATGGATGTGCACATGCCTGACGTCGATGGCTTGCAAGCGACGCGGCTGATACGCCAGTACGAGCGTAAGCATGCCCGCAAGCCGACTCCCATCATTGCTCTCACCGCCAGTGTCATGGAAGAAGACCGGCGCGCGGCGTCTCAGGCTGGGATGGATGGCTTTGCGGTCAAGCCGCTGGATGTTCCTCAGCTATTAAACGAGATGGCTCGTGTATTGAGTCTCTCTCGCGCCGCGGCCCAGCCGTCGAAGGCTGACACGGTGCCCAAACAAGCAGATATTATCGATTGGGATCGCGGTATTGCGTTGTGGGGCGACCGGGACACGCTGGAAAAGGCAATCAAAGACTTTCTTGAAACGGTCGATGCCCGCTATCCTTTGCCGGAGCGTTATGACAGCGATCAGGCTCGTGAACAAGCCATAGCCGGCATGCACAGCCTGCGTGGCGTAGCCGGCAACCTTGCGCTGCCGGCAGTGAGCGCTCAGGCGGGTGAGATCGAAGATACGCTACGAGCGGGTCAAGTTCCTGATTACGCTCTTATTGAGGCGTTGCGCTCGCAGCTCGATCAGGTAAGGGTGCTCCTGCAAGCCCCGGCATCACAGGCCGCTAGGGATAGCAGTGTAGCGGACCGCTCCAGTGGTGCACCGGCCGACCAGCAAGCCTTGCCGCGCAGCACCTTGTTGTTGGTCGATGACGAGCCCATGAACCTGCAGGTATTGCGCCACACGCTGCAAGACGAATACCGCTTGTTGTTTGCCGAAGATGGGCATGGCGCGCTGCGATTGGTGCGTGAAGAGCAGCCGGATCTCATTTTGCTGGATGTCATGATGCCGGGCATGTCAGGCTATGAGGTGTGCAAGAATCTGAAGAAGGACCCGAAGTACGCCGGTATCCCGGTGATCTTCGTCACGGCACTTTCCGATTCGGCGAATGAGCATGCCGGCCTGGAGCTGGGGGCGGTCGATTACATCGGCAAGCCCTTCAATCCCCACATCGTCAAGGCGCGCGTGCGTACGCATCTCTCGTTGGTGCGTGCCGAGGAGGTATTGGAGACCCGACTGCAGATTGTGCACGCGCTGGGCCGGGCGGCTGAGTACAAGGATAATGAAACCGGTTTGCACGTTGTACGGATGAGCCACTACGCACGCATCATTGCGCGTGCAATGGGTTTTGCCGACCACCAGGCAGAAGAGCTGTTGCACGCGGCTCCCATGCACGACATTGGCAAGATCGGTATTCCCGACTCTATCCTTCGTAAACCCGGGCGCCTGACCGAAGAAGAGTGGGACATAATGCGCCGGCACACACTGATTGGTGCCCGCATACTGGGCGACCATCCCTCGGGGCTGTTGCGTCTTGCCCGTTCGATCGCCATGTGTCACCACGAGAAGTGGGACGGCAGCGGTTACCCGAACGGTCTCGCAGGTGAAGCGATACCCTTGGAAGCGCGGATCGTGGCTATTGCCGATGTCTTCGATGCGCTAACTAGCGAGCGGCCCTATAAGAAGGCCTGGTCCGTCGATGATGCGGTCGGCCTTATTCGCAAAGAAAGTGGTAAGCATTTCGACCCAGCGGTGGTGAGCGCCTTTATGAGCTGCCTGCCGGAGATCCTGGCGGTGCGTGAGCGCTGGGCGGACAGTACCGACCAGTTGCCACAGTGCGCTTAACCCCTGCGCTGCAGAGGCCGCACCAACAGCAAACAGTTATGCCATGTGTTGCGGGTGGGTGTACACCGTGAAATCCCGTTGCCGCGCAAAGCCGATCAGCATCACGCCTAACCGTTGCGCGGTCTGCACCGCGTAATGGGTGGGGGCGGAAACCGCCACGACGGTGGAGATGCCGGCCGCTGCAGCCTTCTGGACCATCTCAAAACTCGCGCGACTGGAAATCAACACGAAGCCCGCCCGGGTATCCTGCTGACGCCGACGATGTACCAATGCGCCAATGAGTTTATCTAGCGCATTGTGGCGGCCGACGTCTTCTCTGACCTGAAGAATATCCCCGGACAAATCGGCCCAGGCCGCCGCGTGCGTCGCGCCCGTCTCGCGGTGAAGGGGCTGCACATCCGCCAGCGTACGCATGGCGCGCAGTATGGCGGAAGGGGTGATGGGCTCGCGGGGCGCAGTTACGGGTGGCAGTGGGCGTACGACATCATCGAGGCTCTCCAACCCGCACAGCCCGCAGCCGGTACGGCCGGCCAACGTACGTCGTCGTTGCTTGAGCTGGGAGAAACATGCGCTCGCAATCTTAAGTTGCGCAATATGCCCCTGTTCAGTTGCCGTGATCTCCAGGTCGTGAAGATCCGCTGCGCTGCGGATAATGCCTTCCGTGTAGGAAAAACCCAAGGCAAGGTCTTCGAGGTCGCAAGGCGTCGCCAGTACCGTTGCATGGCTGATGCCGTTGTACTCCAGTGCCAGCGGCACTTCGCAGGCGAGTAGGTCGGATTCGGGAGCCATGTCCGCCATACCGTTACGGTAGCGGCGGACCATACAGGATATGGCCCCTTCTGCAGAGTGTTCGGTGTCGCGGCCGGGTACGGAATGGGGGGCTTGCATGGGGTGAATGTCCTGTTAAGTCGTTAACAGTGTATCCAGCATTGCAAGCTGTGCCTCCGCCGGTAAGCCGGCGTCAAGTGTGGCAATTCTGCCATCCAGCACCGCCTGGGGACGGCGTAGGGCGCTTACATACTCGTCCCAGTGCGCCAGCTTCCAGCGGTCACGTGGATCCCCCCGATCTATGATGCGTTGCTTGCGGACCTCAAGGGAAAGCTCCAGCCACACGTGATGCAGCAAGGTGTGTTCCGGCAGGCCCAAAGCTGTAGGCGAAAACAGAGCACCACTTGCCAACTCGCGGCTCCATGGGCCGGGAAAAACGACGTTCGTTCCGTGTTCAATTTGATCCCGGCCGACACGTAAAGTACTTTCGTAGCCCAGATCGCGTGCTACTTCCTTAAAGAATGGGCTGTCACGATCGTTGGGGTCCTGGCCATGGGCCGCAAGCAAGGGGCCGGTCCACACTTCGCTCACAACATCCTTGTCGAGTACGCACCACGACTGCCCCCGCGTATGCTGGCGGGCCACGAAGCGATGAGTCAGCCAGGACTTCCCGGTACCTGCGTGGCCAAGAATGAACAGAGCGTGCGGACCGGCCTGCATTAGAAGGTGATGCTGGCCGACAGCCAGAATGCGCGCCCGGCGTAGGGCAATGAACCCTTCGTCGAACGGCCGGATTGAATATACGGGCTGCCGCACAGTACGTCGCCGGCCGAATTAGTCCAGGTCTTGCACTCCAAGAAGTTCTTATCGAACAGGTTGTAGATGGTCGCGTTCAATGTGACGTTCTTCGAGGCCCGGTACTGACTTCCTAAATTGAACACCGTATAGCTCTTGAGGTCGCCAAGCGCGTCGTAAGCCAGCCGATCGTCGCCGCTCAGATCGGAGGGGTGTTGGTCGAAGCGGCGGCTCTTGCCCCGGTATTCGCCCTGCAGCCAGAAGCTCCAGCGGTCGCTGGCGTCCCAGCGCAACGTGGCGTTAGCCATGTGCTCGGGAGTGTCGCTAAGCTTGCTATCATGCGCGCCGGTCTGTTCCAGCTTGCTGTCGGTGTAGGTGTAGTTCAAGCGCAATGACCAGTCTTCGGCCAGGTCGAGGCGGGATGTGAATTCCAGCCCTCTCGTGGTGGCCCTATCCATGTTGACGGGGTAGGTGGGGATATTGGTGGCACCCACCGCCAGTGCGGCATCACAACTTGGGATCCAGTTGGGCCCGCCTACGGTGCCGCAGCTGTAGCTGTTCACGATTTTATCGCTGATGCGGTTGTGGAAAGCTGTAAGGCCCACCGCCCAACCGCGCAGACTATCATAGTGTACGCCCAGTTCGGAACTGGTGCTGACTTCAGGCTGCAGGTCCGGATTGCCTACGTTAATGACAGTGCCTTGACCGGAAAGGCTGTTCACGCCGCTGTGCAGTTGGTTAAGGCTTGGGGTCTTGTAGCCGCGGCTCACCCCGCCCTTGAAGGTCCATTGCTCGGAAGGGTTCCACACCAGGTACCCACGGGGGCTGACGTGACTGCCGAATGCATCATGATGATCGTAGCGAGCGCCCAGAGTCAGCATGAGATCGTCAGTCAGGCTCCATTCGTCTTCCAAAAATACGGCATAGGCGTCCTGTTCGTATTTGTCGGCCACTAGACCATCGCGCATGGAAGCGCGCCAGAACTGGCCACCCACGGTGAAGATGTGGTTCTCACCCACCGGGGACACGAGCTTGGTATCGAACACCGTGTTGGTGGTTTCCAGCGTTCGCACACCTCCTGGGTCGCCGGCATACCGCGTTTGCGGGGGCACCGTACGGCCGATCGTTTCGGTTTTATTTCGCATCAGACTCGATTCGAGTGTGCCGAACGATAAGCGGCTGGTGTGGCCGATCGCGACCTGGTCACGGTGAAAGCGCAGAACGTCTTCATAACCGTGAACGGTGCCCGGGCTGGGGGCGCCGCAGTTGCGGGTATAGCCGTCGGTATTGCCAAGCTGGCAGTCATCATTGTTGAAGCGCTGACGCGAGCGATCCAGATCCAGCCAGATGTCGTGGTCTTTGTTCGGCGTAAAGGTGAACTTCGTGCCGAATGTGTAATTACGAGCGTTCACAGGTGAAGGCCCGCGCTTGGAGACTTCAGTCCCGTCTCCGAATTCCAGCGACGAGTCACCACGGCGCAGCACACTGCCGCGCAATGCAACGCCCAACTTGTCGGCCACAATCGGGCCGCTCAAGTAGAAGTTTGCCTTGTGTGTATCGGCGGCGTCGCTGTTTTGCTCCAGACGCGTGTCAAGGGTGATGGATCCACCCCATTCCTTGCTGACCTTGCGGGTGATGATATTCACCACGCCGCCCATTGCGTCGGAGCCGTAAAGGGTGGACATGGGGCCTCGAATGACTTCGATGCGCTCAATGGCGGACATCGGTGGAATAAACCCGGTAGAGGTGTCGCCAAAGCCGTTCGGGGCAACGTCGCCGGCCGTGTTCTGGCGCCGGCCGTCGATCAGAACCAGGGTGTATTCGCTGGGCATGCCGCGAATACTGATGTTCATGTTGCCGGTTTTACCTGTAGCCCCACGCACATCAATACCTTCCACGTCGCGAAGGGCATCGGCCAAGTCGGAATAGGATTTCTCTTCGAGCTGCTCCCGGGAGATCACAGAAATCGATGCAGGTGCAGATTTGAGGTCCTGTTCGAAGCCGGATGCGGTGACGACCACGGTATCCAGCGTCTGCACGGCTTGTTGCGCGGCGGCAGGAAGGGTGGCCAGGGCAGAGCCCACAGCGGCTCCCAACAATATGCTCATGCGGGTGGCTTTCAGGGTGAAGCCCTCATTCGAGACGGTCATGTTTCAAATACCTGATTCGTGAAAAATGAGCCGCAACGGGCCCGGGATAATCGCATCAAATTTTTCTGCGAACACTAATTAGGAACGAGATCAGAATGATAGCGATTCTCGTTATCAGGCGCAATGAAATAGGTTGAAATAACGAAATAAGTGTGGTTTTTAACCCTGTGCGGTGAGGGTGGCCTGGGTAGCGGCTTGCTCGGCGATGCGTGCCAGCTTGCGCTTCTCGCTCAAGATGCGGTTGGCATAACCCCGAGCATTCCCGGAATATTTACGCAAAGCGTCATCCAGGTTGCCGTTGGCCTGATCCAGAT
>JAJUGV010000163.1 GCA_029265795.1 Alcaligenaceae bacterium | reverse complement strand
TCGTCGTACCAATTAAAACGTCCAGCGCAGCGCGACATTTCCCTGCAAGGATTTATATCCCCCTCCCAGCCGGCCCCCCAGCCCGGCACCTACTGTGAACCGTTCGCCGCGTTGCCAGTTCAACCCCGCGCGTAGCCCCACGCTGTTACGCGGCAGCACGTCGTTTCGACTCTGAAACGAATAGTCAGGCATCGCGGCGAAACGTGCATCCTGTACAACTTCTCGATCGAGCCATTCGTGGTCCCATGTCAGTTGTGCGTGGCCGCTTACCGTCGCACCGTTATCTAGAGTGCGATGAAGAGAACCAGACAGGCCAAGACTCGAGCGAAGCGCGTGGACAGAGCGACGTTCAAGGGCTAGACGTGTTGCGGTCGGGCCCGATTCCTCAACTCCAGGGCGCGAAACACGTGCATAGTTCAGCGTCACCATGGGGCCTGCCGACACCGATCGGCTGAGCCGCCAGTTGTGCCCGCCACCCACTTCGAGCGATGCACTGCGGCCGGTCCAGTCGGCGGAATGCGCGCCATAATAGTTGCGCACACCCACCTTGCGATCCATCGCCCCCTGTTCCACACCGAACCTGAATGCACCCCATGCGTGCGGCCCAACGAGGGCATCCGGCTGAAATCGCAGCTGCGCACCCAAGCCGATTGCGGTTGCTCGGCCCTTGCCCCATCCCGATGACTGAAGCCGGACAGACTGTTCCGAAATATCAAAATGGACCGCCCAGGCCATATCGGGGTGGGAAGCCACCCGCAGCCCGCCGCCGACCGCGAGCCCATAGGTGCCGGCGTCGTAACCCACCACAGCGCTGCGCGCCTCTTGTTGACCCCTGCTGCCAAAGCCCACAGCAAAGGCCCGCCAGTCTGACGCAGGTGCATGGCGCAGCCCGTCGCCGAACCCGCGCAGCACAGAGTCCAATATCTCACGCTCACGCAATAACGAGGCAGCCAGCCCCGCGCTATAGCCTTGAGGTGAGATCTGATCCAGCGCGCGAGCCACGTCGCTGCCATCGGGCGCGGAAAAATCGAGCGCAACATATAGTGGGCGAATGCCGACCGGTGCCGTACTTGCAACACGAGCCAGGGCATCACCTGCTGCCCGTGCATTGCTGTTCGTACCGTAACGACTGTAAGCGTCGCCGGGGCGGTTGGCCGACAACACATAATGCTGATCGCCAAATGCATGAGCATTAAATGTCAGCGTGGGTGACGCAGTGCCGACCGACACCCTGTCAAACTCACCCACCTTACCGCCGTTAGGCAACACAGGCGCCTTGAGACGCCAGGCATTGTCGTACCAGCCTTCGGCGGGGTGAAGTTCCAACGTCCCCGCCAAATCGAGCGAACCACTGACAGCCAATACGTCGTGCTCACCCGACGGGCTGAATTCGATCTGCAAACGACCGGATGCAGTTTGCCGGAAATCTCCGTCCACGGTGATTGAACCAATCGAGTGGCCGGGAGACACTGTACCGGTATTCACGAACTCACTGCCTTCTGACAACCTGAAGTGCGCTGTACCTGTCAGCCCGGCGCCAGGTTGCACACGGACCTCGTGCACCCTGTGTGACCCGTTGAGCCGGGTGCTGCCACCGTCGAGCGCTAGCGAAAGGTTGCCGCCTTGAATGCTCCCATCGAACGTCAGCCGGAAATCTGGATCGCCCACGTCGGTGGCGCGCCCTTCGGCATCAGCCTTGCGACCAAACGACAGCGTAGTGAGCCGGAGCGCGCCGGACTCATCATGCTCGGCGTAATGCGAAACGATATCGCCTTCGATGTCTGCGCCCTGCATCAGATGGATGCTTTTTACGTAGGCGTTGCGCGACATCAAAATCGCGGCGTCGCTGCCGGCCACACGGCCGGTGATATCGGCGCGACCCACCAACGGCCCCAACAGCTCTTGAGCCGGACCCCAGGGTTCCTCAAAGATCTGGTGAATATACGAGCCGCGATATTCCTGGGAGTTCAGCAGCTGGTTATCGCCGAAGTCGAACCGCAAACCCACGCCCGACGTACCGAGGGCTTCAATGTCGCCACGGTGTAGCAGTGTATGGTTGCGGCCGTAGGCGAAGATTACGCCACTGCCGCCTGGACCGTTCGCGTGGACTCTTACACCAGGATCGATACGCAGGGTATTACCTTCACCGTCGACTCTGATGCCCGCCCCGCCCTCGCCGGCCGACAGCAGGTCGGCCACCTGCCGGATATGGTTATGGCTGCCGTAAATATGCAGGCCCATGCCCAATAATGCATGGTTATATTCCCCGGGCACATACGCCGTGCCATCGGCGCTGCGTGCATAGTAACCACGGTCGTTAATGATACTCAGCTGACTGCCGTATATCGACCGCCCAAACATGAGGCGTCGGTCGATGTCCCAACCAAGATCCTGGAGTACCGCTAGGTCTGCCTCTAGCAGCCCGACATAATTGCGATATCCCTGGTGGCTCATGGCCGCGTTCTTAAGCTCAAGGTGGCTCATCATGGCCGGGTCATAGACGCGCACACCGGCAATGTCGCGATACATGGTGACCGATACGCCGGGCAGAGCGCCTTCCAGCACCTCGTTAATGTGAGGCCCCACTACCATAGCCCTGCCGCCCCGCACATCGAACGCATCGGGGTCGTACGGATGGTCGCAGAGATCACATAATATGATTTGATTCGGGTGCGCCGGACGGCCATGGTCGTCGACCATAAGCACGCCCATACCCAAGCTGTCGCCGAAGCGGGGCAAGTTTCGTTCGCCGGTATCTTGGCCGTCGGTACCGATACCCAGCGTATGGGCAAATTCATGTATGGCTGCTGCCAACAAATCGATGCCCGGGCCACGCGGTAAGTTTGATGCCGACTCGTTGGCATGTGCCTGCATACGGCCGAAGTGTGCGAAGCCAAGCAGCGTGCCGTCTTCATAAGCGGGGAGCCCCGAATCGCCGTCTAACCTGCGATGCACGAGAGTACGATGGTCGCCCGATAATACGGGCGACAGTGCTCCCGCGTTCAGTTGGTCCATTGTGCCGAGATGCAAAATGGCCGGGCCGGTATCCCCCTTTGGGCTTATCATCTGGGCCCAGTAGTGCCCTGCCTTCTTGACGCCTTCGACTTCAAAGCGCTCCCACTCGCGCGTCGACACATATGCCTGATCGAGCACTTGAACATACGTACCATCAGCCGGGCCGAAGAAACGCAGGTCGAATACCGGTCTGCCCAGATCGTTATGAACGATATGGTCTTCACGTGCCGATGCGGCCGTGCTCACCCACAACAACGCAACACCGGCAACAAGGGCAAGCTTCTTCACTGATTTCCTAGACATCACGGATTTTTTCGATTGAACCGTAACGGCAGATTGCCGTTAAAACAATCGCTTACACGACAATCATGGCTGAATCCGTAATGAGGGAGCGCGCTATCCCTTTAGTACCAGCCGAACATTAAATCGTCGGTAGAGTACCCGAAACCGGAATCGTGATCAGAGCCCCCAGCGAAACCCGCGTGAGCCTCCATGTCAGGATACGAAGCATAGCTGACGACGTCAGCGCGGCTATCTTCTGTGTTGGGGTCAGTGAACATGACCTGTGCATCTTCCTCCGCCCCTTCGGGCATCGCCATGGCGTGCATACTTTTCACTAGCGCAGCAACGGCTCCGACCGGCTCAAACACTACCAGCTTTTTACCACCGACAGTAGCGACAGTGTCCTCGAACCTGATATCGTTTTGGGTGAAGTCCCTGATATACATAGTTACATCTTTCGCGCCGGTAGAGGGCTCTCGGAGGTGAATCTCGAAAACGCCGTGTGCCTCCTTATTTCGCGCACTTAACTGAACATGCGCCACGGTCACGCCATCCTGTGTGGACGAATTCACGACCTGCGACCATGTTCCACTGCCGGCCAAAGAGATTTTCTCCAGCTTGACGGCAGAATCAAATTCCAGTGTGAACGACACGGTATTTTTCGCATTGTTGTCTTGCCAGCCGGGTGCTGTCAGGGCCACCACCGAAATGCCCTCCCCCAAATCGGGATCCGGCACCCAAGGCTCAGGGAGGGATGGCCCGGGGATCCACGGCTCGGGGAGAGATGGCTCAGGAGTGGGGGCAAGCTCTACGAATCGCGCCAGGGCTGCAAGCGGGTTGTTGTTGCTGATGGCCTCTTGGAAGACGGAATCATGCCGGAATGAAGACAACGACAGCCCGTTGCCCAAATCACGACCTTCAGCAGCCCCGTGCAGCACTAAATGCAGTACGGGCGAGTGTCCCGCAGACGCTGCTGCAGCAACATCCGGGTTGGCTCCCAGATATGCGCCCATGTTGAACAATGGATGGAACGCACGCGCTTCATTCAGGCCGTACATTAAAAAGTGCTCTGTAGCGGAAAATATTCCCTCACTGACCGCCTGCGCTACATCTCGGTTCTGCGCCAGATAGAAGGCTGGGTCAAACAGCGGCGTGGGAGAACGGCCCTCCTTGGCTCCAAATTGCAGGAAATGGTCATATGCCGACATTGTTCCGGCATGAACCGCCGCAGCGACGTCGGGATTGCTCGCCAGATACCAGTCCGTATCGAATAAGGTATGCGCAGCGAAGGGATTCATTAATAGCCTCCTGTGACTTCATGTTTGAATCCTATTAAGAAACCATGCTCTCAGTGCAGGGGGCAATAGCTCTTAAGAGCGATAGCGACGCGGGCAAACCGGTGTCTATACTCGCGCGGGGCATACTTGACACAAGGGGCGCCACCTTTGCTAATATGTGGCTCATGCATCAAGAGTTGGGCGGTGCCCATGCCAACCTGTGTCCCACACAAGGTGGATTAACGATGCGGCTTATATAAGCAACCAGTGGGAACTCAGTCGCCCGCAGTTGCGGGCTTTTTTTTTGGGCGTTTTATTCCGACTTGCTCGCCCGGCAATGTGCCAAAGAGCTAAACAGGAGGCTACATGAGCTATCAATTTCACGTTAATGGGGAACTCTATATCGGTCGCGGCATTCCTGGGGCTGCCCGCATGAGGATCTACCATCCCCAATCCGGCCGTTACATAGTCGCGTTTGACCCCGATGTTTATTCACTCCGAAGCGCTCGACCCTGCGGAAGCTGGGCGGCAATCGCTGCGGACGTAGATCTGACCTTACTTGAAGCCTTGCAACCGCAAATTTTGTCGGCGTGCCAGGCGCGACTGCGGCGTTATGATGAAGCAAACTCCCGCGCTGCATAAGGGCTTTCGTGCATAAGCGCAAAGGTAAATGACGCAGTGAGCGCTTAGCAGACCTCAGTCTGACGCCGGCAAAGCGAAGGCAATCACGCTATCACCCGCTTTGGTGCCCAAAGAGC
>JAJUGV010000066.1 GCA_029265795.1 Alcaligenaceae bacterium | reverse complement strand
CTGCGCTGTTCCAGTAGTTCCGGTGCCTGGATCAACAGCATGTAGTAGTCCGATTCCTTGGCCTTGGGGTGACTGGTCGCCAGAATGCGATCCTGCTCAGCCGTCAAAGCGTTGACATCCTGCACAGGCAGCCAGCTGTCCCAGTCGAGGGTGGCGTTGGTAAAGCCGTTGATTTCAAACGTCTCGCCGGGCGGCGGCAAGTGAGCCGGGTGCACGAAGCTTTCGGTTTCCGCAGCGTCGCTGCCGGCCGCGGCGGCGAGATCAGCCGCGTCTTGCAGCGCCTTCAAGCCAATAATGCTGCGTGTCTGGTAACTGACATAGCCCATCACTTGAGCCAGGCTGACGATATCAGGTACCGACCAGCCGGCTTCCACCAGGCCCAGCAATGCATCGCGGTCGGCAGTGGAGGGGTGAATGGCCAGAGCGCGGGCGTAATCGGCCAAAGCCTGCAGTGCGGCCGATGATGTCGGGCGTCCTTCCAGGATGTCGAGATATTCGGAAGCCGGGCTTAACGCCATGAGTTGTTCGCGATACAGCGTAGCCAGAGCGTCAGGCCCGGTGGCTTCTGCCAGCAGGGAGGCTACAAGAAAGCGGTCGAGACGTTGCTTAGCGCTTAAGTCAGCTGCGTGGAAAGCCAATTGATGAAACGCCTGCGTTGCCTGCACCACCTTGTCGCGGGCATGACGCAGCGTATGAAGGGCGTCGCCGGGGTGGATTCCAAGTATTTGATCAATGATGTCGGCCGACACGAGTTGGGTTTCCTTATTAGTCATTCTTGATGAGGGTCTCTGACTGGACGTCGGGCAGCGGGACCTCTACCCACTCGTCGCCGTCCAGCTCCGGTTCGGCATAAGCCTCAAGGTCCGCGAAGTGCTCATCGATGTCTTCGCTCAAGAACGCCGCGCACAGAGCGCGCGCCAGACGTTGAGCCCCATCGCTGATCTGCGGGATATCGCCGGCCACCACCCCATGACTGAGGCTGGCCGGGTAGCAGAAGCAGTGAACTCGTTCCAGGCCGGGGTAGTCGCGACCAGGTTTCGCTTGGAATTCAAATGCTTCGCCCAGGTCGGGTGAATCGAATAATTCGAGGTCGTCTTGCCCCACGGGTGGCTGAAAACGGTCACCCCAGCGCCGTATGGCAGAAGCGAAGGCGGCGAACTCAGGTCGCTGATCCAGATTGATGCGAAAGCCCGTGCTGAATATGACTATGTCTGTATCCAGAGGCCCGCGGTTGGTGTTCAGGCGTACAGAGCCGTCTGCATTCACGCCTGTGGACTCCACCCACACGTGGGTGTGAAAGTGGGCGTTTGGAAACTGTGAAACGCGCAGCGTGCTGCCCTTGGGCGGCGGCACCTGTGTGGTGTTGATGTAATGGCGAATACGCCACTTCCATTCGTCCGGCAGTTTCCAGAAACCATGTGCCATGCCCGGGCTGCCCGCGCCTTTAGACTTGTTAACACGTGGAATGCGTTCACGGCGCGCAAGCAGATGCACTGCCTTGGCACCGTTTTCTAAAGCGGTTGCCGCGCAGTCCATGGCTGAGGCGCCAACCCCAATCACGACAATTCGTTTGCCTTTGAAAACTGCATCATCCCAGAGATCAGAAGAATGGAAGCGCCGATCTGCGGGCACCTGTTGGGCCCATTCCGGCATCCAGGGGCCGCCAAGCCCATCCCGCCCGGTAGCGAGGATGACGCGACGAGCCAATACATGGCTGCCCTCATCGCTTTCCAAGTTCTTAAGGCTTAGGCGTACATAGCCGTTCGGTGTGGGCTCAATACGTTCTACGCGCATCCGGTTGCGCACCGCCACGCCGGATACCCGCTTCAGCCAATGCAGGTATTCTGCCCACTGGACACGGGGGATCTTGTCGAGTTCGCTCCATGCGTTCTCGCCGAACTGGGCGGTGAACCACGCGCGAAAGGTGAGACTGGGGATGCCTAATGCCGGCCCCGTCAATTCCTTGGGGGAACGCAGCGTCTCCATTCTGGCGGAGGTCAGCCACGGACCTTCGAGCCTGTCGGGTGCCTGGTCATACACGACTGCGGGGATGCCGCAGTGGCGTAGCGCGGTAGCCGCACAGATGCCGGCCATGCCGCCCCCGATGACGGCAACCGGCAACAAAGGCTGGTCTCCCGCTTTTCTTTCTGCCACCCACACGTTTGCGGGCAGATTCAAATACGACAGTTCGGTCCGCAGGCGCTCTTCGAGCTGTCGCAGGCCTATGGGCGATGGGGAGCTGGATTGCATGAGAGTATGGCGAACGATAAACACGGCATTATCTGACATATCCCACAAAACCAGAAGTGCTGGTAATTAATTTATATATTACTTACTTGCATATAACAGTCGAGATGTGGGTCGCGGAAGGCGGCGAGCTATCGAAGTTCAAGGTCCAGAGCCGCGTGGCTGCGGACTTTCGTATCAGTAGACGCAGGGGGAGACGGGTTACGTGTCCTCTGTCCGGCTGAAGACATAAAATGGACTGCGCGAGCAAATCTCCCTGACTTCGAACAATAAGGAATCAATCTATGTCCAGTATCAGAAAAATCGAAAAGCAGGACTACAGCCAGTGGCTGAAGCTTTGGAATCTTTATCTTGAGTTCTACGGGCACGAGCTGAGTGAGGAGGTAAAGCTCGCCACGTTCCAGCGTATCGTCTATGCCAACTCCGGCATGCGTGCCTTTGTGTATGAGAAAGACGGCGAGATTGCGGGGATCGTACATTTCATTTACCACGCTTCGACCTGGAGCCTGGGCAATTATTGCTACCTGCAAGATCTCTATGTTCTGGAGTCTCATCGCAACTCTGGGATTGCGACGCAGCTGATTGAGGCGGTCTACCGCGATGCCGAAGAACACAATGCCTCACGCGTGTATTGGCTGACCCACGAATCCAACAAGACGGCGATCAAACTCTATGAAAAGGTCGCGGACAACGCGGGCTTTCTTCAGTTTCGCAAGAACTTCAAGCAGTAAGTGGGCCCTGGTGGGATTCGCTGATGGTCGCGGCATCGTCGTCGATGCTGCGGCGCATGGGTTTGGCCATGCCCATTTTGTCCAGTAAGAAGTCGATCAGGGTCCGGACGGCCCGGGACTGATAGCGATTGGGAGTATAGAGCAGGTACATGTGGCTACGATCCAGTGTCAGCACATAATCCTGCATGCTCAACACGACTTGTTCGCTGTGGACCAGGTCTTCGACCACATAATCAGGTACCACACCTACTCCCAGTCCGGCCAGAATGCAGTCGCGCAGATAAGGGAAGCTTCTTGATAGCAGGGTGGGGTGCAGGCGCACTTCGCTTTCCCGGCCACGGCGTCGTGCCGTCAGATGCGCCCGGCCTGTGATGCCGCCAGTGGTAAGTACGGGCACTTCGCACAGAGCCTGCAATGTATGTGGCATCTCGTTCTCGTTTGCCCATTTTTTGGACGCGCATACCACGTATTGCAGGGGGCCCAGGCTGCGCACGACCAGACTAGGGGGCGGTTCGGCCATGACGCTGACGGCTACGTCGAGTCCATCGCGAATCAGGTTATCGACAAAGTTATCGAACCTGACGTCCAAAATGATGGCGGGGAAGCGTTGTTTGAATTCGATCAGCCATGGCCCCATAACTAACTGCCCATAGCCTGTGGGGATACTGATGCCCACTTTGCCTGTCAGCTCACCCGTGCCAAGTTTGGCCGTTTCCTTGATGATGGCCGACTCGTTGACGATATTGCATGCATGCCGGTAGATACGTTCGCCGACATCGGTAAGTTCATTGCCCTGCGGGGTGCGGCGCAATAGTTGCGCACCCAAGGCACTTTCCAGCCGAGCAAGGTGGTAGCTGACGTTCGCCCGCGACATGTCCAGCGTGCGCGCCGCCTTGCTTAAATTGCCGCTGTCGACGATCTCGACAAAGATATTTAAAGACAGCAAGTCCATGGCTCATGTTCAAGCTAATTTGACGTGATGTCAATACGCTTTGGGATGGTACGGGCGTTTTACTGGATCGATAATGGCCAAGATTTATGAATTGGAGAATTCGGTGCAGGGTATTCGTCCATTAGCGGGAGTCCGGGTATTGGACCTTTCCAGAGTGATGGCAGGCCCACTGTGCGCGATGGCCCTGGGCGACCTCGGTGCAGATGTCATCAAAATCGAACATCCGGCGCGCGGCGACGATACGCGCGACTGGGGTGTGCGCGTGGGCAGTACCAATACGTCTTACTTCAACAGTGCTAACCGCAACAAGCGGTCCATCTGTCTAGACCTGAAGACGGAAGAGGGACAGGCACTGGCGCGACGGCTCGCCGCCAAGGCTGATGTTGTTATACAGAATTTCAAAGTGGGCGGAGCCGATAAGCTCGGGTTGGGATATGAGGCGATCCGTGAACTCAACCCCGGCGTGGTGTATTGCTCGATTTCCGGTTATTCCGTTCTGAGCCCCGAGCGTTCGCGACCGGGCTACGACCTGGTTATTCAGGGAGAGACCGGAATTATGGCCATGAACGGCGAGGAAGGGCAGGGGCCGTTGAAGTTCGGGGTGGCCGCCGTCGATATGTTCACCGGCATGAATGCGGCGCAAGCCATTCTTGCCGTGCTGTACGAACGGCACACTACCGGGCAGGGGCGGCATATTCAAATGGCGCTCTTCGATAACGGCTTGGCTATCACCTCGTACTATGGACTGGCCGCCTGGCTGGGCCGGCAAGACCCGGCAAAATTTGGGAATTCCCACCCCGCCATCGTGCCGTACGGCGTATTCCAGGCCAAGGATGGCCCGCTGGTAATTGCCGTGGGCAATAACGGGCAGTTCAAGCGCTTCTGTGAAGAGGTGATTGAGCAGCCCGAGCTGGCCGCCGACCCGCGCTTCGCCAAGAATACGCAGCGGTCGCAGAACCGCCATGCCTTGCTGCAAATACTAGAAGGCATTATTGGAAGTTTTGAACGGGCTGAGCTGATCTCACGCCTGCAAAATGCTGGGATTCCCTGTGGGGAAGTATTCGGCATGTTTGAAGCGTTGCAGTCCGAAAGGACGCGTGAGTCACAAATGCTGCACCAGTTTGAAGACGCCGAGGCGGGCGCACAAGTCATCCATGCGCCGCCCTATGTGATTGATGAGCAGCGCCCACCGGTACGTTACAACCCACCCCATTTGGGTGAACACACGGCAGAGGTCTTGAGAGAAGTGCTGGGCCTCGACGACATAACGCTTGAATCGCTGCAAGCGAAGCAAATCATCTGACCTTACCGCAACTAAATACAGACAGGCCTAGGAGACTAAAAATGTCACAACCTTCTCGCTTCAACCGTCGTACCTTTATCAAGGCTTCCGCCCTTACAGCCATGGGCGCCGCGATGATGCCCTTGCCTTCTTTCGCAAAGAGCTGGCCGAGCCAGGCGTTGCGCATGGTGGTGGCGTTTCCGGTAGGCGGCCCCACAGATACGACGGCAAGGCTTATTGCACAAAAGCTCTCGGAGCGGCTTGGTGAGTCTATCATTGTGGATAACCGCCCCGGCGCTTCGGGCTCGGTGGGCACGTCCCAGTTCATTCGCTCGAAGCCCGACGGCTACACGATGTCGATGTTCGGTATGCCGGCGCTGATCGCCCCGATCATCCACCAGAACAACCTCTACGACGTGCGCACCGACTTCACCTGCGTGTCTACGGTCTATGACCTGCCCTATGTTGTCGTTATCAATGAAAAGATGTTGCCGGGCGTAGACAACTTGCAGCAGTTGATTGAAGCGAGCAAAAACCAGGATATCAACTACACCAGTTCGGGTGCGGGAAGCATTGCGCACCTGGCCATGGAACAGCTCAAGCAGATGGGCGACTTCGATATGCTGCACATCGCCTACAGCGGTAGCGCACCGGCTATGACTGACCTGATCGGTGGCCAAGTATCGATGATGGTTTCAGACATGATCGCTGCCATGCCGCAGATCCAGGCCGGTCTCATCAAACCGATTGCTCTGCTGTCAGAGAGCGGGAAAACCTTTTTGCCTGACGTTCAAACGGTGGCAGAACAAGGCTTCCCCGGCTTCGAGGCAAGTAGCTGGAGCGGCATCATTGTGCCGAACGACACGCCGCAGGAAGTGTCAGACCGCCTGAACAAAGAACTGGAGGCTTTGCTGGCCGACCCTGAGCTGCAAGAGCGCATGGTTCAGCTCGGAGCCATCGCCATGTACCAGCCGGCGGATCAGATGAAGGCGCGCCTGAATGCCGAGTACGAGCGCTGGAACAAGGTCGCACACGACATCGATATCTGGAACCAGTAAAGAACTTTACTCTTTCGGAACCGGCCCTCTCATGATGGCGACATCTTGAGCGGCGGCCTGGTCTGTGAAGTTGTTGCCGAAGTTGCTGCGGATGTAATTCACCACCGCAGCAATTTCCTCATCTTGCAGCATCCCGTTGAACCAGGGCATACCCCCGAGGCCGTTCAGTACCACGAAAATCGGGTAACCGGCAGCGGCTAGCTTGTTGTTTTCGGCCAGCGCCGGAAAATAGCCTGCACCTTGCGCACCCGTGCCATCCTCCATGTGACAGGCCAGGCAATAGCGCTGGTAGACCTCGGCTCCGCTGTATGTCTCGCGCATGTCGGTGTCGGGACCTATGTGACTGGTTGAGTCAGCGTCCGCCCAACTGATGCCCGTGCACAGTATGCCGGCCGCCACGCTGGCTCCATGACGTAGTGCGAACTTTGCCCAAGCCATTTTCATTTCGCTTCCCCTTGCGCCAGTCGGTGCAGCTGTTCGATGGCGTCCAGTGAGGATTGCAGGGCGCCTTCCATCCAGCCCGGTGTGTATGACACGTGGTCACCCGCCAGCACCACTCGGCCGTCCATCTCTGACACCGCTTGGTAATGGGCGTGCCGCGCGCTGTCCGACCAACGGGCTCGACAGCCTAACATCCAGGGGACACGGTGCCATGCAACCGACACACCGCTGAGAAATTCCTTTCGGTATTGAGGATGGATTCTTTCCCCCTGCGCGAGCGCAGCATCGATACGTTCAGCCGGCGTCATGCCCGTGAAGCGCAAGCTGTTATCGGTAGCGCTGGTATAGGCGGCGAGTAAGACGGCGGGGCCGTCGGACATGAAGCGATCATTTGGGTAGGAAATGAGTGCAATTTCCTGATCGGTCACACTGGTGCCACCGTAAATGGCTTCGTCTTCTTCCCAGAAGCGCCGCCGGAACTCCATACCGATCTTCACGTAGGACGAGTACGGAACGGCACGTATGGCCGCCAGCATGGCGTCGGATGCCTGGAACTCCAATTGACCCAATATAGATAGCGGTAGGGTGCACACGCACCAGTCTGCAGCAACTTGAGAGACTTCGCCGCTTTGGGTGTCTTTGTAGGTCACGGTGACTCGCTGTTCGTCTTGCGCGATACGGGTGACCTGAGCGTTGTAGCGGATGGGCAGACCGTCCATAGTACGAACGAACGCCTTGCTGATGTGATCCATGCCACCGACAGGCTGGAACATAGTTGGCTGGGCGTTATAGACCAGCTGTGAATTGAGGCCGCGCCAGATGGAAGGATGCAGAAGGTCTCTGAGATTCAGTAGTGGCCCCGGTTCAGGCGGGCCTGTCCGACCACCAGCCGGCGCATGGCTGTAGCCACGGCGCAGGGCGGTATACAGATTGGAGCGATAACGGTATTCCTCGTCGAGCAAGCCCCATCCCTGTAAAGCTTGCAAAAGTTGGTCGCGTTCTTCCACTCCGACAGGCAGATCCATTTGGCCTTCGTTCAGCGCTTTTGCGAGCAATTCCGTCAGATTGCCCTGTAAGTCAGACCAGACTTCGCGCCACCGCTGTGGCTTACCTGCGAACGCATCGTTACTGTGAATGTAGGCGTTGTGGTTGAACTGGATGAAGGACTCCAGCTCAACGCCAAGCTCTTTGCAGTAATGAAGTACGGCGCGGTGATGATGGGGAATTCGCCAGGGACCGGGGTTGAAGTAATTGCCTTCAGCGAACTCAACCTTTTGGGTGGCCCCGCCTAGTTCGGTGTAACGATCGCCGCTGCGCAATGTCCAATTGCGGCCGCCCGGTCGATTCTGGTATTCGATGATTTCGACCTGGTAGCCGCTCTTGCGCAGCTCGTAGGCCGCCAATAAGCCGGCAAGGCCAGCGCCCAGAATCACAACACGGGTTCCCGGCCGTGCCTTGGTGAGCACTGGTGGCCCTGTGAAAGTGGATTCGCCCGCGTGTCCCAACGCAGTCATTGCGTGGTACATGGCTGTCGCTCCGGCACTTAGGCCGATGGCTTTGAGCAACTGGCGACGCGTCAAGTACGGCGTGTCAGTCATGCCTATTCGTTCCTGGAAAGGTCGACAATAACCACTGCTGGGGAAAGTGTAGCAGGGTATTGCGAAAGTTTTCCGTGTTGATGCCTTTCCTCACGAACGTTGAGTTCCGGTTATCCTTGCCTATCGTGTGGGCCGATTCGCCCGCCATCGCGGTATGTCATGTCATGACTACAAGGAAAAAAAATTGGATCGTAGAAGCTTCCTGCTTGCTCCGCCTACTCTGGCGCTCGGCTCTCTCGTTATTTCACCCACTTCTGTTGCCGCACCCCTGGCCATTCATGCCAAGACACAGCTTATGTCCCGCCGTGGCGCCGGGCCACGTATCGTCATCTGTGGGGGAGGTTGGGCGGGTATGACCGCTGCACGTTACCTGCGCGCGTTCATACCCGATGCCGATGTGGTTTTGCTCGAACGCAATCCCACCTTTTGGTCGGGCCCGATGAGTAACAAGTGGTTGATAGACATCGTAGATACCGACTTTGTGCACCACGATATGCTTGGTGCAGCCGGTAAATACGGTTACACACTCATCAATACGACCGTCAATGCGATAGAACGCGACACTAAGACGGTGCACACCACGCACGGCAGCATTGATTACGATTACCTGATCCTGTCAGGCGGTATACGTAATGCTTATGACGCTTGGTTTGGTGGCGACCGTAACGCTGCCGAATATACGCGCATGAATTACCCAAATGCATATGAGCCGAACGCAGAGATGCTGGCGCTCAAACGTAAGCTGAAGGAGTTCAAGGGCGGCACCATGGTGATGAATCTGCCGCCTCCGCCGCATCGATGCCCGCCATCACCTTATGAGCGTGCTTGCTTGATGGCCTGGCACATCAAGCGCAACAAAATTCCCGGCAAAATCATTATCTTGGATCCAAAGCCTAAGATCGCCCCCATTGGCGAAGGTTATAAAGCCGCCTTCGAAGAGCTGTATCCGGACGTCATTACCTACGTGCCGACCGCCACAATCCGTGAAGTGGATCCGTTCAATAAACAGATCAAGACGGCTGCCGGCGACTTCGCGTTTGATGATGCGGTACTGATGCCGCCGCATCAGGCATCAGACATGGTCTGGTATGCCGATCTGATCGCCACGGGGCCGGACGGCAAACCGACAGGCTGGGCGGACATCCACCCACGGCTGTTTACGGCAAGAGCAGATGAGGACGTTTATGTGTTGGGCGACTCTATGGGCACGATCTCCGATCAGTTCGGGCATTACCCAAAAAGTGCGCATGTGGCCCATGCGGTGGCCAAGATTGCGGCGAGGAATATCGCCGAGCGTGTGGCCGGCAAGGAGGTCGTGCCCGTATTACCGGACAACCTGTGCTACATGATGGTCAATGCCAATCCGCAGGAAGAAATTTCCGTGGTTTTCGAATACACGCTCGATCCCACCGGCAAGGTGCTGCAAACTCAGATTGACATGGACGTGCGTACGAACGACTTGGTGGCAAAAGACTTTGAATGGATCAAGAGCCGTTTCAATGATTTTCTCTAAAAATGAAAACTTTCCCCTGGCACAGCGCCGGCAGTTGCTCGAAGGGGCTGCGCTGGGCCTGGGCTTGGCCCTGTTGCCTACGGCAGTGCGTGCACAGCTTGCGTCGCCGACGCCGCTTAAGCCGGCCAGCGCCGCCGAAGTCCAGGCCATCATCGATGGATTCCTGCAGGGCGCTCAGCCAATAGAAAAAGGGTTGGAACTCGAAATGCCGGTATTGGGCGATAACCCTGCCGCTGTTCCGGTAAAGGCCAAAGTGGCACTGCCGATAACGCCCGAGTCCTACTGTGAAGAGCTCATCATCCTCGCCGAGGGCAATCCTCGGCCCCTGGCCTGTCGCTTTAGTTTCACGCCGCTAGCAGGCACGGCTGAAGTGGCTATTCGCCTCCGATTGATCGAGAGCCAGAACATCAGAGCACTGGCGCGCATGAACGATGGCCGTGTCCTGATGACTCACCGCCATATCACGGTGACAGCCGGTGGCTGTGGAATGTAGGGAAGATGCAAGATGAGTACGCCTCGTATCTGGATCAGTAACGACAGCCCTGAAGTGGGTGAAGTCGTGCGCGTACGCGCCCTGATTGAACATCGCATGGAAACCGGCTTGCGCCCCGGCACGGACGGCAAAGTGGTGCCCCGCAATATCGTCAATGAGTTCGAAGCACGCCTCGATGGCGAACTGCTATTCACCTGGCAGCCTGAAACTGCAGTGTCGCGGAACCCTTATATAGAGTTCACCTTCATAGCCAGCAACGCCAGCGAATTGCAAATGAAATGGGGAGACGACGCGGGGAATATCATCACAGGCAGCAAGACACTGAGCGTCAAGTAAGGAAACCGGGGTCAGACCCCAATTATTTAATTGGGGTCTGACCCCGGTTTTCACCGGTTCTCACGCTTGGGTTGTCAGCATTAGATATAGTGCTGCGGCAGACATGAAGCAGAAGTAAACGACCACGCCTGCCAGCAAGCTCTGGCATATTTGCTTGCCACGTCGGTGCCAGCCGGTGGCGTGGCGGCGATGCGGGCCCCAGCGCCATACGCCAGCGGCAGCCATCAGGCTGATGAGAATCATCCAGACTTTCATGGCAGGGATTGTAGCTGTTGCTACAGCGCGTCTACGCCTTGGGAAAGTTTATCGGCCAGGAAATCCACAAATGCGCGCACCCGGGCAGGCATGTTGTCGCGGCTGGGGTAATACACGTAGAGATCCGCTGGTTCCAGGGTGAATTCAGGTAGCAGAATGTGCAGGCGGCGTGCATTCAGATATTTCTTGAGATCCCATTCTGAACGAATCATCACACCGTGTCCCTCTAGTGCCCAGCCCAGCGCGATATCGCCATCGTTGCTGGTCATCGCTGCCTGCACCTTGATCACTTCTGTGTGTCGACCGCGGGTGAAACGCCAAACGCCATGTGGCTCGTCGTTTTGGTTGTGGATGATGCAGCGGTGGTTGGCGAGATCCGCCACAGTAGCCGGCTCGCCGTAGCGGCGCAGGTACTTGGGTGATGCACAGAGATACCGCCGGTTGGCCAGCAGACGACGAGCGATCAGGCGACGATCAGGCAGCGAGCCGAAACGGATAGCCAGGTCGATGTTCTCCGAGATCAGATCCACCGGCCGGTCTGTGACATGCAGATTGAAGCGGACTTCTGGATAACGGGCGGCGAATTCCGAAACCAGCGCCGAGATCTTGCGGCGTCCGAACCCCAAGCTCGCATTGATGTTTAGCAGACCGCGCGGCGTGTCCCTGAGATTGGAGACTTCGTCTTCCATCGTCGCAAAGTCCTCGAGGATATTGCGCGCGTGGACAAGAAGCAGCTCACCCTCGTTGGTAAGACTGATATTGCGAGTGCTTCGGTTGGCTAGGCGTACGCCCAGACGTTGCTCCAGCCGGGCAAGCTGCCGTGTAGCGGCAGGTGGCGTGATGTCGAGTTCGCGTGCAACAGCAGAAAGGTTGCGATGCTTGGCCAGAAGAACGAAGAACTCCAATGCGTCTTTCATGGCCTGAACCTATTGCGACTTCCCAGATGCGGACTTCGGATGATCATGATATGTGGCGGGCGCTATGGATAGCGTTTATTTCTTCTAAATTACTTCTCCTTTAATTTGAAAGCAATAATCAAAGCGTGAGTGCTGTCTATGCTGAAAGCGTCTATTCATGGTGATGCTACGTGCGCCACCACGTTCAAATTCAGCAGGAAGCAGTATGAAAATCAAGGAAATCCGGGAAGTCACGCTCCCCATCAGCTCGTCCATACGCAATGCCTACATCGACTTCAGCAAAATGACATTGAGTCTGGTGGCGGTGATCACGGACGTGGTGCGTGATGGTAAGACGGTGGTTGGCTATGGTTTCAATTCGAATGGGCGCTATGGCCAAGGAAGTCTTATGCGGGAGCGTTTTATACCCCGCATTCTGGAAGCCGCCCCTGAGTCGCTGTTGAACGATGCCGGCGATAACTTGGATCCTCACAAGATCTGGGCCTGCATGTATACCAATGAGAAGCCGGGTGGTCACGGTGAACGGTCAGTGGCGATGGGAACCATTGATATGGCTGTATGGGATGCCGTAGCCAAGATTGCTGGTAAACCGCTCTTCCAGTATCTGGCCGACGAATACGGTGACGGCCGGCCGGAACGCAAGGTGTTCGTTTATGCGGCCGGTGGTTACTACTATCCGGGACAGGATCTGAACCGGCTGAAGGACGAGATGCGCAGCTACATCGACCGCGGTTATACGGTAGTGAAGAAAAAAATCGGCGGGGCTTCGTTGGATGAGGACTTGCGACGCATCGATGCGGTCCTGAGCGTATTGCAGGACGGCCAACGCTTATGTGTGGATGCAAACGGCCGTTTTGATAGAGATACCGCGATTGCCTATGCCAAGGCGCTTTCCCAGTATGACCTGTTCTGGTACGAAGAGGTCGGCGACCCACTCGATTACGAGCTGCAAGCCATGCTGCGCAGCTATTACAGCAATCCGATGGCTACTGGCGAGAACCTGTTCTCTATGCAGGACGCCCGCAACCTGATCCGTTATGGCGGCATGCGCCCGGATCGTGATTGGTTGCAATTCGATTGCGCGCTTAGCTATGGGCTGGTGGAATACCTGCGCACGCTCGACATGCTGCATGAACACGGCTGGTCAGCGCGTCGCTGCATCCCTCATGGCGGACATCAGATGTCATTGAACATTGCCGCCGGCCTGGGCCTAGGTGGAAACGAATCTTATCCCGATCTCTTTCAACCATTCGGAGGCTTTCCAGATGGAGTGAAGGTCGAAGAGGGGCATATCACCATGCCGGACCTTGTGGGAATCGGTTTTGAAGGCAAGGCTGACCTTTACGCAGAAATGCGCAAATTGGGGGAGCTCTGAATGCAGGAAGGCGGCACAACTCAGCTGGATTCCAGCGCGCAGGCGCTCCTGGAAATTGTGCGCCAACAGGGGATGGCTCCGTTGGACGAGGTGACGGTAGAGGTTGCCCGAGCCCAGTCCAACGCTTTGCGAGCTAAGTTGCAGCCCCCAACCCCGTCGGTGCTGCGAGTGGAAGATGGGGTGATGCACGCGGGCGACCGACATATTCCCTATCGCTTCTACAGGGATGTGCCAGGGGGTCACCCGATACCGATGGTGTTGTTCTTCCATGGTGGCGGTTTCGTACTAGGCGACCTGGACAGCCACGATACGGTCTGCCGCTTATTGTGCAAGGACTCAGGCTGCGCTGTGCTGGCCGTGGACTATCGCAGAGCGCCGGAGCACAAATTCCCGGCTGCGGTGAATGATGCCGTATTTGCCATGAATTGGGTCATGCGCCACACCGAGGTTCTGGGTGTAGATCCCGATAGGCTAGCGTTGGCTGGCGACAGTGCCGGAGCCAATCTGGCTACTGTGGTAGCGCTTTCCATGAAAGAAGCGGGTCAGCGTCCCGCTGCCTTGCAGCTGCTCCTGTATCCAGTGACGGATCAGGCGGGCGATCACGACAGCAAGCACCGCTACGCATCCGGATATGGCTTGAGTCTCGCTGCTATCAATTATTACGCGCGTCAGTACTTTTCCAACGAAGCGGAGAAGCAGGACTGGCGTGCATCTCCACTACGGCATGGGAACCTGGCTGGCTTGCCAGAGGCTCAGATCATTACGGCCGGCTTCGATCCTCTGGTCGATGAGGCGGAAGCCTATGCCGCGAAACTCGCCGCGGCAGGGGTGCCTACCATCTTGAAGCGATTTCCCGGCCAAATTCATGGTTTTGTTTCGCGAGGCGGGGTGATTCCTCAGGCGCAGGAGGCACTTGATGAGATGACGCTGCTTCTGCGGAAGCGTTTTTTTCAGAGTAAAGGTTGATTTCAACGAGGAGGAGACAAATGAGAACAGCAGGCAGATTGTCCAGACTTCTAGGGCTCGTACTTCCAGTGGCTTTTTGCGTGCCGGCAGCGTGGGCGCAGGAAAACTATCCGGAAAAGAACGTGGAGGTTGTCGTGCCCTGGACGGCGGGTCAGGCTACCGACGTGGCCGCGCGCACGGTGGCAGAACAACTTTCGAAGGAGATGAAGAAGTCGTTCTTCGTGACTAACAAGGCAGGTGCCGGTGGAGCGGTGGGAAGTGCACAAGTAGCACGTGCCACGAGCGACGGATATATGTTGCTTGCAGGGTCCACGGGCTCCGTTGTGGTGAGTCCCTTGTTGAACGAAACGCCTTACAGTGCCGCCGATTTTGTGCCGGCGGCGATGATTGCAAAGAGTCCGTCCATCCTGATTACGGCAGCAGACTTTCCAGCATCCAATATCGACGAGTTGATCCAAGAACTGCGTAGCAATCCCGGAAAATACACATTCGCTTCCTCCGGAAATGGTTCCGCCACTCACTTGATGGCTGAGGCGTTCAATCTGGGCCACGGTATTGAAGCGACCCACGTGCCGTATAAAGGCAGCGCAGCGGCTCTGACCGATGTGCTGGCTGGGCGCGTCACGTACATGTTCGATACGGTTGCTTCCGTATCGGGGCAGCTGGAGGCGGGCAAGGTCACGGCCTATGCCATTTCTTCCAAGGATCGCAGCGAGGCGGTGCCTCATATTCCAGCCATTGCCGAAGTGACTGAACTCAAGGATTTCGATATTGCTTCCTGGATCGGCCTGATGGCACCTAAAGGCACACCCCAGCCCATCCTTGAATCCATAAACAAGGCTGCCCGAGTCTATCTTGATACACCCGAGGCGAAGGACAAATACCAAGCCATGGGGCTGGGCATTAATCCCATGAGCAACGATGAGTTCCAGCAAGTCGTCGAGCGCGAAGTGGCGCTTTACAAGGACTTGCTAGGAAAACTGGGCCTGAGCCGTTGAAGCGGCGCTTGCTCATAAAAAACCAGCCCGAATGCTGGAATGTGTCCGGCATTCGGGCTGTGTAATCGGGGTCTGTAATCGGGGTCAGACCCCGATTTTTAACTGGGGTCTGACCCCAGTTATTCCAGTCATTACTCGGCTGCAGTTTCGGCCGCTTGCAGCTCCTTGTTGATCTGTCTGGCCTTCAGGCCGGACCACACGCCCCAGGCGGCGATCAGCGCGGTGATGATCAG
>JAJUGV010000098.1 GCA_029265795.1 Alcaligenaceae bacterium | reverse complement strand
TTCTTTTGGAGATGTGGCCGAGAGGTTGAAGGTACTCCCCTGCTAAGGGAGCATACGGCTTATACCCGTATCGAGGGTTCGAATCCCTCCATCTCCGCCAAAAGTTGCCGAAAAAGCCCTTGATCTTTCAAGGGCTTTTTTTTTGTGCGCCCAGCATGGGCGCACGCCCGCGCGCGGTCACACAAACCCTATTGTGCTTCTGCGGCCGTCCTTCTTCAGTTCGCTTTCATACTGCAGTGCACATACCAGATCGTTCGCCGTTTCCATGCGGCGTAGATGACGTTGCCGACATACGGCGGCGAAGTCTCCAGGGGTCAGATTGGGCAGGCTTCGAACGGCGTCTTGGTCGGCGGCCAGCGGTGCGGGCAGCCCGAGCCATTCGTTGTAATCGCACAGCAACGCAACCCGTTGACACGGCTTCAGGTAATCAAAGCGTATTTTCACGTCGAACCGACGCAGTGAAGCGGCATCTAGGCTATCCATCAGATTCGTCGATGCAATGAAGATGCCCCGGTAGGCTTCCATTTGCGTCAGCATTTCGTTCACCAGCGTGGTCTGCCAGTGGCTGCGGGCGCTACGACGTTCCTGCAAAAAGCTGTCCACTTCATCGAGCAAAAATACGGCGCCTTCTTGCTCCGCTTCGGCAAATGCCTTCGCAATATTTTGTTCGTTCTCGCCCACCCATTTCGACATCAGGTCTGACACACGCTTGACCAGCAGCGGCCGGTCGAGTTCACGGGCAAGCCACTGTCCAAAGGCGGTTTTTCCCGTACCTGGTGGGCCATACAGACACAGGCTGCCGCGACCTGTGCTGCGCAGGCCGTCGGCCACTGCTTGAAGATCGGTATCGGCATTGAGGTAATCGAGCTGGTAGGGAAGGGTGGCCGTGACGTGAATGGGGCGGCGCTGTTGCCCCAGCAGCGCGCGACTGCGCTCCAACGCCTGCACGATACCGGCCCAGCGTTGCGGTTCGTCAGGTAGCTCTGCGAGCGCCACCACCTTGGCCGCGCGCTCAAGCTGTGCGGGCAGTAGGTCGTTCAGGTCGGCAAGGGCGTCAAGAGAGGCAGAGTCTGACACCTGGTTTCCCACCAGTTTCTGCACAATTTGGCGGCGCACGGAGTGAGGTGGAATGCTCATTTCTACGGAATAGTCGAAACGTCGCAGGTAGGCGGGGTCGATCTGGGCGTCGTTGGTGATCCAGATGGTGGGTATGTGATTGGCTTCCAACGCGCGGTTCACCCACGCCTTCGCGTTGATGGAGTTGAAATTGTCACGCCGGCGCAGCCCGAAAAGTTGAGCGATTCCCTGACCACCGTTGCCCGGGAAGATATCTTCGACTTCGTCGAATAATAATGCGCTTGCCGCCTGCTCACGTAAAGCGCGTTGGCTGAAGACCAGACTCTGCAGACGCATGCGCGGGTTTAACGGGTCGCCGTCGGAGTCGGCGTGGGCAATCTCATACAGTCGCCAGTTCAACGCGTGGATGAGCGCTTTCGCATATTCGGTTTTGCCGGTCCCGGGCGGCCCATACAACAACACGTTGATGCCTGAGCTTGCTTGCCTACGTGCTCCTTCCAGATAGCGCAGCAGCAGTTCGGTGTCCTTCTGCAAATGAGGGTAGTCACCCAGGGTTAATGTTCCCTGCGACGCGCGGTGTAGCACCTGATGGCTAAGTTCCTCGTCATTTGCCATGGGGTTAAGAATCACTCCGCGCAGCTCGCGAACAAGACACAGCTTGCGCGGCAGGGGCTCCTCGTCGTGATCGACTTCTATCAGCCCCGATGCGCGCAAGGTACCATCGCGACGCAGCGCGGTAAGCACGGCTTCGCTGTCGTGACCCGTGACGGTGGCGAGGGCGCGCACCAGGCCGGAGTCGGTGAAGACAGCCCTGGCCGGCGACAACGCTTCACAGAACGCCGGAAATTCTGCCATGGCTGCAGCGAAAGTAATGATGCCTTTCTCGACATCATTCAGCATGACGAGGCGTTCCAAACGCTCGATATTGCGAAACAAGGGAAGGTCGGCTGCGATACCGCGTGCGAGCCAAGCGTCGCGGCCTTCGGTCAGAATTGCCCGAATCAACTTGCGTAACAAGGGCTGAGTGAGTTTCAGTTCGCGCGCGGAAGGGCGACCACCGCGCCGGCGGTTGCTCAGATACCGCATATATAACGGCTCTGGGACGGTGTCGCGCGGAGGGCCGGAGTCGCTTGTATCGTTGAGCAGCTCTTCCAGCTCATGGTAAGAAGGGTTTCCGGAAAATAGCTGCTCCAGATCGCGCAGGGCGGTTATGTCGATGAACTCATTGCAGCCGAATACGCCTTCCAGCCCCGATCGGGGCGGGTTATCTAACCAACCAAGGGAGAGCGACAGATCAATGAGCCAGATTGCCAGCAATGGCTGGTAATCTTCCATGCCGCCAACCGTACGCGCCGCGTAGCGGGTTTGTGCGCCGAGCTTTAAGTAATCGGGCAGGTGTTTCATGCAAGCTCCAGTCTAGTGTTTCACACACAATAGACTGGAGGTGCGACTATTTATGTCGCAGGTAAACGCATATCAGAGTACGGTGAGGTCTCCGTCACGCAAGCCTATCTTTAATGATGTCTGTTCGGACGGCGGTGAGGAAATCACCTGCCGGACGAACGCGGCGACGGTGCTGGGCCCTTCTTCGAGGGCGCCAATGCTTATGTCGATACGCTTTACCGGCCCGTCAAGGTACAGGATGCATCCACCGTGATCGGGTAGGTTGTCGTAAGCGATGATATGCCTGCCCAACGTGCGTGCCAGCTCGTTCACAATAGTCCCGTAACTCATTCTTCAAATCCCTTAAGTGCGGACAGGCTTGTCAAGGTAGCCAGGCGTCGCCGGTGAATGTTGGTTGCGTTCAATTACTTCAGGTGCAGTATACGTGTCGTTGCGTTACCGGGGTGACACATCGCTGCAAATTTTGCACGACACAGCTTGTCGTTTCCTTTCTCTAAGATTCTTCTATGCCCATCGGGTGATAGCAGGAGAATCTACGTACATGACGGATAAAGGCATCATCAGGGTTGTGAAGTGCCCCTGGTCCAGGAACTTAGCGCTGCTGCGCTTATTCCGAGTGAATTGCTTTGACGAAGAGACGTTGGTGGCAACGAGCTCTCCCGTCACTAAAGTGGCCGCTGCCGCCATCGCACAGCTGTCAGCAGGGCCGCTCGCAGTTAAGCTGGATGTGGAAGCCCTGGCCGCGGTGCTTGGTACACCCGGCAAGACGGCGTGGGCCAGTTTTACCGCCCATGAGCCATCAGTCGCTGCCTTGAAGGCTTGTCTGCAGCATGATGTTCGCCGTGCACGTGCTGCGCTTGGCGTCATTACGCTATCTATGGATAGCAATATCGTTAATGACGTGCGGGCGGTGCTGGACGTTGTGCATCCCCAGCTTATGCTTGGCACGGTAACCGCCTTTGTCACGACCTTTGATGCGCAGTTAAACGATGAGGTGAAAGTGGAGTTGTTGTTGCTGGGCATGTAATCAGACTTCCAGGCCGGGATGCATAGGGGCAGACATGTCGGCGGGGCATTCCTCTTTAGTGACGCCCCACACTTCTTCCCCGAAGCCTAGCAACCAGCGTTCCAGCAGCAGACTGTCGAGCACAGTCGCGCTGA
The DNA here is from genome assembly GCA_029265795.1 of Alcaligenaceae bacterium. Classification (GTDB taxonomy): domain Bacteria; phylum Pseudomonadota; class Gammaproteobacteria; order Burkholderiales; family Burkholderiaceae_B; genus Yanghanlia. The sequence continues at coordinate 7,402 of JAJUGV010000098.1, read as the reverse complement.
CGCTATACCCATTTTCAGTTTCTTCAACCTCCTGGTCGGCAGACAGGCGCGATTCAAGCAGGTGGATACCGGATCGTTTGCTAATGTGGAAATGCAGACGTATGCGGCGCCCTTTGCCATACTGGAAGCGACCTTCGTCTTCGTAAGCGGCCAAATCGAACTCCGGTGGCCGCTCAAAACTAAGGTCGGAAATTTCTGCCGAACGAATACGGTGTATCGCCAGTGTGCGTTCGTTATTGAAGTTGCGAAAGCGGCAGACCAGATAAAGGTTGACGCCCTGCTGAGCCAGGCCCAGGGGCATGATGTCGTAGCTGCGCCGTTGACCGCGGGCATTACGATAGTCGATCTGGAGCCAGCGGTTTTCATACAGGGCTTGGCTGACGGTATCGAAGATGTCCGGGTCGATACGGGGTGGCAACAAGGGTAGCGTCGTGCTGACTACACGTACTTTACGAGTCCATTCTTTTTCCAGTCGGGCGCTTTGAGGGTCGCTGAGTTTGATACGCGCTTGCGAGAAAAACCCCTCTAGTGACTTTAATAAGGGTGCAGGCAATAGGTGTTTCAAATGCTCTTCGGCCAGACGCAGTAGCAGCGATTCCTGTGGGGTGAGTGAAGGCAAAGAAAGGCCCGCCGCATGTGGCAGCCAGCGATAGCCGTACGGTTTGGTGCGATCGTCGCGTTCGATGTCGAAATGCTCAGACAGGGTGTCCAGATGGCGCTGAATGCTGCGCAGATCTCGCGAGAAGCCCGCGTGCGTCAGCTGGCTGTGCAGTTCCTGTGCCGTAATCTTCCGCCCGCGAGGGATGCGGCGCAGAATTTCGAGGCTTAGCAGTACGGTATCCAGGTTGCGAGGGCGTTTATTCATCTGTGGCGTTGACGGCAGAAGGAAATATTGGCTAAGTGTAGAGAGTCTCTGTAACAAATCAAGGCAAATGAGAATGACCGATACGGGTTGGGAGCAGGCGGTGCAGTGGCTGGATCAGGCAGATGCTCTGATCATCACCGCGGGTGCGGGTATGGGCGTGGATTCGGGCCTGCCCGACTTTCGAGGGGACGCGGGCCTGTGGCGGGCATATCCAGCGCTGCGCGAGGCGGGCTTGGATTTTGTCAGTGTTGCCTCCCCGCGTACGTTCGAAGAAGATCCGCGTCTGGCATGGGGTTTCTATGGTCACCGACTGAATCTATACCGTAACACCATCCCCCACGAAGGTTTCCAGATACTGCGGCGCTGGCTGCTCCGCATGGAAAACGGCGGCTTCGTCTATACCAGCAATGTAGACGGGCAGTTCCAGATGGCTGGGTTTGAAGAAGAGCGCATTATGGAATGTCACGGATCTTTGCACTGGTTACAGTGCATGGATGACTGTGATGGTCGATTGTGGGAGGCGGCCGGCTGGGAGCCGGATGTCGATCACATCGCCTGTCGTCTGCTATCACCGTTGCCTCAATGTCGGACCTGTGGTGGTTTGGCCAGGCCGAATGTACTGATGTTTGGTGACGCACAGTGGAATGGCGAACGCAGCAGTCAGCAGCGGCGGCGGCTGGAGGCGTGGCTGTCGACCGCGTCGCGGCCCGTTGTGGTGGAAGTGGGAGCGGGCACCGCAGTGTCTACCGTGCGATGGTTCGGCTCAATGGTCGGTGCCCCGTTAATCCGCATCAACCTGCGCGAAAGTGCCGTGGATCGGGGCGTCGGGGTCGGTCTGTCAGGGCGTGCGTTAGACGTCCTCAGCGAACTGGATCGCCGCTGGCTCAGCGAGCGCTAAATTGCTGTTTGAAGCATAAAGTAATGGCTATTCACGCTTGGCAAAGCTTGTTATGATTTTTTCCTAAGCCGCTCGTCTGTCAGCAGGCTGGCCCACTGGAGAAAAATCGTGAATAAGAAGCTTCCAGCAGTGCTTTGCGTCACCTTGACGACCCTTGCAGCATGTGACACAGGCGGCGGCTCGGGCCGGCATGAAGAGCCCACCGCCTCTGCGCCCAATATCCTTTTTGTCATCATGGACGATGTGGGAATCGATCAGATGCGCTCCTTCGGCTATGGTGGCCTCACGCCGCCGCGTATGCCGAATATGGATGCGGTAGCTCAGGCGGGCCTGCGATTTCGCAATACTTGGTCGATGCCCGAATGTTCCCCCGGGCGCGCCGCCGCTTTCCTGGGTCAGTATCCTTTACGCACCAACATCCGTCAGGCTATCGGTCCCAACGACCTGGCTGTCTCGCAAGTTTCGCCCTACACCATGACGGCGCCCAAACTGCTGAAGGCGGCTAACTATGAAAGCGCCATGTTCGGTAAATTCCATTTGGCGGGGCCTGAAAATAACGAGGCAGGCAATGCTACCCCCCATGTGCTCGGCTGGGATTATTTCTACGGTTGGGTGGGCGGCTTGCCTGGGTCGATCGATACGACTGCGGGGGGCGTGGCACCCGAGAACACCTATAGTTGTGGTTTCGTTCCATCGGCAGCGGCAGGGGGGGCGGACCATGGTGCGTGTTACCAGGCCGACAATAGCTGTACGGAGATTCGTCGCACAGCGCTGGTACAAGACCCCGCCGGTCTGCAATGTCTGGATTCCGGAGGCATCTTTGTACCGCACGGCACTTGCGGGGCCCCGCCTTCTACGCTGAACTTCACGCGGGAAAACGGCTATTACGTCTCGCCGCTGGTCGTCATTGAAGACGGCCATGTCGAGGAGGTGCCACTTACCGATCCGCGCGCGCGGCGTTACCGTACTCGTCTTGAAACCGATGCGGCGATCGAATGGATCAACAATCGCCCCGGCGGCCGACCATGGATGGCCACGGTCAGTTACAGTGCGGCGCACACCCCATGGCAGCAGCCTCCGGCGGCTCTTATTCCGGGCCTTGATGGCGCGGCCAACGATGGCCTGGACTGTAAAGCGACGGTGGCGGGGCGCTTGATTCAAAACCGTATGACTGAAGCCTTAGACACGGAATTCGGCCGTCTGCTGGTCGAGACCGGTATGGCTACCCGTGCTCAGGACGGCAGCCTGGTCTATGACCCAGCGGCCACCAATACGGTCATCGTGATCGTGGGCGACAACGGTACGCTGGCTGCGGCAGTCAAGCAACCGTTTGAGGCGGGCCAGGCCAAGGGTACTACCTATCAGACGGGGGTATGGGCGCCGCTCATTGTCGCCGGTCCCCAGGTGGAACAGCCCGGGCGCGATGTTGAGCACATGGTAAACATGGTGGACCTCTTTCAACTCTTCGGTGAACTGGCCGGCATTGACGTGCCCGCCGAAGTCCCACGGCCGGTGGATTCAGCCCCTGTCTTGCCTTATCTCACGAACCCCGACCAACCCAGCGTGCGTCATATTAACTTCGCGATGGCGGGCTTCAATTACCAGGCAAATGGTGGCAGTAACGGCCCTTGCGTAATCAGTACCGCGTGCACGCAAATCCCCACATCCAAGAGCGTCTGCGAAGACAATCAGGGTGAATGGTGGGGGCCCGGATATAACACCGGCGCAGGCAGCACCGTTATCGATAATGGTGGTGTGGGCTATGAAACGTGTGGTGAGGTGAATCGGGTCCGACATCTGAATGGCATGTCGCAACTCAGTATCCTGGCGGAAGACTCGGCAGCGATTCGCGACGAACGCTACAAGTTAGTGCGTAACAGCACGCGGCAATACATACCCGATACCGATACTATCGAATGGCGTACTCAAGAGGAACTGTTCGAAATCAATCAGGCAGCGCCGCGACCCTTGCTCGATACACCGGATCGCAACCTTCTGCCGGCAGCGACGCCGGAAATCCAGCTGGTCTATGAGCGCCTCAAGACACAGATGGAAGACATTCTGGCTTCGGAACCCGAATGTCGGGGCGATGGCAACCGGGATGGCGTTGTTGACGGCCGTGATCTCGAAGAGTGGAGCCGTATTGCTCACGATTGGGGCTTATCCAGCGTGTACGACTTCAAGGTCGCTGGCTATTTTGATGGCTTGACCAACACGGCAGATGCGGCCGTCATCCAAGACAACCTGGGCAGGCCTTGCACGCCGCCGCATTCGCAATACTGAAAAGCCGCTAATGACATTAAAAAGTGGTGCGCGGGGAGGGCGGTACATTCATCAAGTCGGGCGGCGCCGGCTACTGGTCGGCGGTTTCGTGGCGGTGGGGGTGTGTCTCGGCCTTACTGCGGTCTGGCTTGGGCCGTCTCAAGCAGAACCTGAACGTGCTCCAGTCATTATTGTTGGTGACGGAATCCACACCCCCGCCGGGATGGCGTGGATACCCCCCGGGGTCTTCTTGATGGGCAGCGACAGCAAGCTGGCACAAGCCAATGAAAAACCCGCTCATAAGGTAAAGCTGCAGGGCTTCTGGATGGATCTCACCCATGTCACCAACGATCAGTTTGCCGAATTCGTGCGTGCGACCGGCTATGTGACCACGGCGGAACGCAAGCCCGACTGGGACACCATCCGAGTACAGCTTCCCGCCGGTGTGCCTCGCCCACCCGACGAGGCGCTGGTTGCGGGAGCCATGGTCTTTGTCGGTACGGAAGGCCCCACGAGCTTGGAAGCCTATTGGCAGTGGTGGCGTTATGTGCCGGGAGCTAACTGGCGGCAGCCGCAAGGGCCCGGAAGTAGCATAGAGGGTAAAGGCGACCATCCGGTGGTACAGGTGAGCTATCAAGACGCACAAGCCTATGCCCAATGGGTAGGCAAACGGCTTCCTACCGAAGCCGAGTGGGAGTACGCCGCTCGCGGGGGGCTTGAACAGGCGACTTATGTGTGGGGCGATGAACTCATGCCCGACGGCAGGCGGATGGCCAATTACTGGGATGCCAATCAGCGCAGCTTCCCCGTGGTCAGTCCCGAAGCCGGTGGGGCGGCAGGCACTCTACCCGCCGGCACCTTCCCGCCCAACGGTTATGGCCTATACGACATGACGGGTAACGCCTGGCAGTGGGTAAGCGATTGGTATCGGGCGGATTACTTCCTGATGCAAAGCCGGAGGGGTAAAGAGACCATTGAAAATCCGCAAGGCCCACCGGATTCCTACGACCCGTCTCAGCCGGGCATGCCGGCCGATGCTCCTAAACGCGTGATTCGAGGGGGTTCGTTTCTATGCAACGAAAGCTACTGCCTGTCGTATCGGCCCAGCGCCCGGCAGGCAGCCGACCCCTACAGCCCAATGTCGCATGTAGGCTTTCGCCTTGTTAGCGACACACCCGCCCCATATTCTGCTCAATAATGATGAGGTCGGCCCCTTCAGTCATGCCATCGTGGTTGAAGTCGTACCAGCTTGAGCGGCCGTCGTTTTCCTGACTGAACCGCTTCCACCCTTCGATATCTTTCGCGTCTACGACTCCGTCCAGATTGCCGTCACCGGGGCATTCTGCATGGCTCTGAAGCAGCGTATGCATCTCGCTCTTCAGGTCAGTGTAGTTTTGCTGCTGTTCTGGCGTGAGTACGGGCCGCGTCAGCAGATTGTGAATGGCGTTGTCAAGGCGCGGCAGGGGGGCGGCTTCATTAATGGCATAGAACTCTTCCGAGATTTCAATGCGCTGCGTGCTGCAGTTCAGACGCTCCAGTTGTACCAACTTGTATGAAGCATTGCGGATCGCCTTCTGAGATTCTGGAAAAATGGCAGTCGGGGATTCGCCTTGTGCCACCAGGTAATCGTTGACCGCACAGCACGACGACAGCCCCGACGCGCCCGCCACACCACCAGGCCCATACCAGCTCCCGCCCTGATCTTCACAGACTGCTTGCTGGGGAAACACCTGTACACAGACGTTCGACGTTGGAATGACGCAGGGCGGCGGAAGTGTGTCGTTGACAGACTTAATATTGTTGCCGACCTCGGTGTAATTCGTGTGGCGGATGGGGGCTTGTGCGGGATTCGTTAAGTAAGGCAGGAGTGGCTGGGCGTCGATGTGGCGGGTGTCAGGCAATGCCTGCTGGATGTCGACTTCGGCCAGTTCAGCGAACAGGCTGAAGAGATCCGTGGAATTCACCATATGCGGCAGGCTGCGGCCTGGCTCGGCCACCATGGGCCCGGCTACGATAAGTGGAACCCAGACCCCGGTTTGGTAGGGGAAACCTTTGGCGCGCGTGGGGTTGAAGGGCGCTTTCACGCTGGGGCCGTACGTGCCGTTGTCGCCCACGATGACCACCACGGTGTTGGTTTGCTCGGGCCGGTAGTCTAGTGAACCGTCGTCGCGCAGGATGGCGAGACCCGTTTCAACGAGCAGTCGGCCAATTTCAGCGTCCAACGCTTCGACCATCTGGTTGGTGATGACACGCTGGTCTTCGGATGCGCTGCAATCCAGACCGGCGCGTGCAGGCGTTCCTGACGGAAGCAGGCCGACCGGGGGCTGCTGCAAGGGCGTATGAATGGCAGAATAGCCCACGCTAAGCATCCAGGGGCGATCCGGTGTTTGCTGATTCACCCACGCTATTGAACGGTCGGTTTCCTGCGTGACCCGGTACCCCCGGGCCGCTGGATCGGCAACCGTTTGGACTTCGACACTGCCATCGGCCCTGTTGATGATCCACTCAGCCGTGTAGTAGGCGTTCTGCTTGTTGAAATCGATGTATGACGGCGGTGTGCTGCGGCATGCTTGACCCGGGTCGAAAACCCCACCCTGTTCCAGGCACATGTGCCCAGGCGCTGCCGCCAGCTGCAACCCTAGAGGCTTGCAGCTGCCGTCCGGCTGATAGCAGGCACCGCTGTCAGCACCCACTGTGGGGTCGTCTTGGGTGCCCGGGACAAATCCGCAACGATAAGTCCCCGCCTGAGCCACGCCGCCTGCCGTAGTGTCGATCGGAAAAGGGCCGCCATCAAGATAGCCTTCGAAGTGATCCCAGCCCAATTCGGCCATGACTCGATGGCCAAGCGGATTGTTGGCGGGATTGAGGTCGGAACCGGACAGGTGCATCTTCCCGATTACAGCATTGGTGTAGCCCTTCTCTTTGAGAAGCTTGGGTGTTGTGATCTCGTAGGGTGACACCTGAGAATTGGCAAGGTCGGCCGCTACGATCGCATTCGTGACATGCGTGCGGAAAGGGTAGCGGCCCTGGAAAAAGGTGGCCCGGGTGGGTGAGCACGTGGGCATGGACCAGGCATTGCGAAAGCGTACACCGGCTTGCGCGATGGCGTCGATATTGGGGGTTCGCGCAGGTCTGGCCCCGCCGTAGCCGAAGATCGGCAACTGATCTACGCCAAAGTCATCCAACACGATGAAGAGGATGTTCGGCTGAGCTGTGGGAGGAGGTGTAAGGGTGGAATGATGGCTGCTGTCGCAGGCGCCAAGTGATATGGCGATACAGGCGGGGGCAAGCAGTTTCCAGGGACGGCGGGACATAAACTTCCCTCTATGGCTCGGTTGTAAATTAATCGTATCGGAAATCAACCATTTCCTTCCAGG
>JAJUGV010000144.1 GCA_029265795.1 Alcaligenaceae bacterium | reverse complement strand
GGCTACATCACGGCCATCCAGCAAGGGATGGAATGTGACTACGAGCCGATGAAGTTCTGGGTCAGTCGGGCGCTGACTAGCGCGTGACGTTCGCCAGCAAGTGGCGGGCACTAAAAATCAGGAGGAAGCGAGGGGAAGTTGTTGAAACTTGCTGTCTTGAGCAATGAGACGCGCTTCAAGCTCTTTTATGGACTGGCCTGTCTCGATTGCCGTAGAGCTGGCGACTGCTCGGACAATGCGGGCGACCGTGGGTCTTTGCAACCCGTTTAGGCCGGTATTGGATTTGGTTTTCATCAAAGTACCAAGCGACTCGGTGACTTGCACATCTTTGATTTTACTACATTTCGACGTATCTCCCCAGGGCGAGTCCAGACATCCCCCATTGTTTTGCCGTGATGCAACACCGAGTAGGAGAACATTTGCTCCATTGAAAAAGCCTTTCAGAAAGTCATGCGCGAAGCCCGAACGTCGGGAGCGGGAGAGAATGGTGTTTGATGTTGTACATAGTTCTCTATATTTATATGAAGCTAATGATGGGTGCCTGTGGATAAGTGGAACAAGTTCATCAAAGCCTTTCACCATGCGGCGTTACGGTCGATTCGAAGGGTCCATAAGTCTGCCGGCAAGGTCGGGAAGAAAATTGCATAATTCCCGTGCGCCTGGCACTTGGCGCAGTTGTTCACTTTTCTTTCACATACTGTGCACAACCCTCTTGCCTGCGGCTATCCACAGGCTCCACTCGCTATTTTCGCTTTGGGAAGATCGTTATGTTTGCTGTAATGCTGCGTCTGCAGCGGACATTCAATCGCTGGTTTGAGCGGTTTATCCTCGAAGACCGTTACCGGTATCTGGCCCGGCGGGGTCACTTCGAATCGGCGTTCGAAACGAAGCTCACGAAGTTTCGCCAGGAAAGACGCTATGGCGCGGTACGCCTGGCTTATGCCGAGGCCAAGTATGAGCAGATGCGCGAGCTGGCCCATCAATCGGGCGAAAAAAGAGCGCCGTAGCGCTCGCAATACTGATGTGGGACCTATCCGCTGTGGTCATTCGACCGCTGAAGGGTCGCTCGTGTCGCGGCCGTTGAAATCGGTGCGCGGGGCATTGTTGGGCTTCCAACGGCGAATCACCTTCTGAAAGATCAGAGCATTCGGGATCTGCAACAGGACACCCGGCTTTGCAGCAGTCGCGTCTTCCAGCGTGACATATAAAAGGTTGATGTCGACCACTTCCCCGCGCGCGCCCGGCTTGTCTGCGGAGTCCAGAATTTCGACATGGTCCCCCAAGCGTAGCGGCCTGGCGGTAAAGATGAGGATGGCGCAGAACAGATTCGAGAGCACGCTCCACGCGGCGAAAAACGCCACGGCCGCTACGGCGGCAAATCCGGTAAAGGCGGTCCAGAGCACAGTGCCGGACACGCCGAGCCTTCCCAGCACAAGCAGCGCCGCGGCCGTATAGATCGTCCAGCGAGTGAAGAGCACGGAGGGCCGTACCAGGTGCCGGGGCAAGTCGTAGTGCTCGCCCGCTTTAACGATGATGCGGCGCAGGCTACGCTGCAACAGGATGGCCGCCAGAACGATCAGAAGGAGCTGGCCCAGCAAGGCGAGCGTGTCCAGCCATTCGTGGGTCCAGAGCGGCAGGCGGGCGGTGAATGAGTCGGGCATGTTTTGAGGCACGATGGGAAACGGTGCCCAAGCATATCAGCCAGCTAATGAGCGTCAAACCGGCGGTATGAAAAAAGGGACAACCGTGAGGTTGTCCCTTTAACGTGGCAGCACGGCTAAGGGCTATGCAGCGATTTCCACTGCGCTGGGTGCTTCCACCTCGATCAAGCCGGCATGCAGGCTGGCAACGGCCTTCTCGTAGTCTTTTTCTTCGACGACGAACTGGATATCCACCTGTCGCATGGACTGATGGATCGCCAGTATGTCGACTCCGGCTTCGGCGAGCGCCCTTACGGTCCGTGAGAGCATGCCGCTTACCTTCAGGTCAGATCCCACCGCGGACACGATGGCCACCTTGCGAGCCTGGATCTCGGCGTTCGGGAACTCCTGCTGCAGGTCAGCGATGATCCGTTTGACCGTGCCCAGCCCCGTATCGAGGAAGTGGGTGATTGTGTTGGCGTTGAGGTCCTTCGTGATGATGCGGGCCCCGTGCTTGTGCACCGCCGCAACGAACACGGCGTCGTAGCGATTGGCGCCCATCATGTCCTGGTCGAACACTTCGATGGACATCACGCCTTTACGGCCCGCAATGATCTCGACGCGCGGCTTCGAACTGACATAGTCTTGTGTGATGAGCGTGCCGGTGTGATCCGGCTCAAACGTGTTCTTCACACGCAACGGGATGCCTTTCTGACGCAGACCCTTTGCCGCACGTGGGTGAATGGCCTCCATCCCTAGGTTGGCGAGTTGATCCGTTACGTCATAGTTCGTGCGACCAATCGGAATGACCTTTTCAGGGCCAACCATGCGGGGGTCGGCGCTGCTCAGGTGGAATTCCTTGTGGATCACGGCTTCCCGGGCGTCCGTCACGACGGCGAGCCGAGCAAACGTCATTTCGCTATAACCGCGATCAAAGGTGCGCACCATGCCCTCCGTGCACTGGCAGTAGCCGGTCACGATGGGCAGCTCGTTGGCGACGTCCATTTCCTGGAATGCCTGACGCAGCCGTTCGTCCAAGGGGAGTGGTGCGGGCGTGCGCCACCCGGTCAGGTCGATGAAGCTGGCTGCGACACCTTCCCGGCGCAACAATGCGGCCATGTTGTAGGCAGAGTGCACTTCCCCTACAGAGGCCAGCATTTCGCGCAGCGTGATCAGATGCTCTTCAAGCTGGAAATGCCCGTAGGTGCATACGCGGCGCAAATCCTGCAGGCAGTTTCGGACCCCTTCGATGCGTTCCGTAATGAACAGATCAGCCGCGCGGCGGTCGGGCGCCTGCCCGAAGAGCCGCGCATTGTGGGCCAGCATGGCGCTGAGTACGCGATCCAGCTGGACTTCCCAGTGGTCGCCTTCGTCTTCGGCAGATTGGCCCGCGAATAGTGCGTACACGCCGGGCTCACCGCTGCGTTTGTGTTCCAGCAGCATGTCCGTGATGCCGCCATAGGCGGACACCACGAAAATCCGGCCGTAGACATCTTGCGGCTCTCTTCCATGCAGGACGATGTTGTCCCGCACGGAATCGTAGTCGGTCATCGACGTGCCGCCGATCTTCTCGACAGTATGCTGCATGTCGAATTTCCTCCTCATGACGGCAGGAAGTCCTCTGGACGATTCCTGCGCGGCTTCAATGCGTTGATGCTCTCGCGGGTGGCGATGAACTCCGGGCGTGGCTCCTGGTCGCAGAAGGGTGCCTCGACTGCATTGCTTACTGCGTTATAGACAAAGAAGGCATTGGAGCGGGGCAGATGGGTGATATTGCTGTTCGAACCGTGCATCAGATTGCAGTCGAAAATCAGCACTGATCCGGCCGGACCGGCGGTATCCACCAGGCCACCCTGCTGGGCAAGCTTCTCGAGATTTTCATCGCTGGGTACACCAATTTCCTGTGCCTTCAGCGACATCGTGTAATTGTCCGGCGGCGTTTCGCCTTCGCACACCACGTAATGCTTATGGGAGCCAGGCATCACCAGCAAGGGGCCGTTATGCGGCGTGTTGTCAGTGAGCGATACGGAAATGCTCAGTGCGCGGGGCAGGGGCATGCCGTCTTCGATGTGCCAGGTTTCGAAATCGGAGTGCCAGTAGAACTCCTTGCCGTGAAAGCCCGGCTTGTAGTTCAGGCGCGTCTGGTGCAGATAGACCTGGTCGCCCAATAGGTAGGACGCAAGCCCGGCCAGGCGTTCGTCGGAAGCCAGGCGCTCGAAGACGGCGCTGAGTTCGTGCACCTTGAAGATCGAACGGACCTGGCGCGAGCCTTTCTCCGTAATCACTTCCGGGCGATGCATTGTTTCCGCTTCACTGCGCAGACGGTCCAGCTCGGCCTGCAGGTTGGCGACTTCTTCCGGCGAGAAGACGTCGCGCAACACCAGAAAACCGTTGCGTTCGTATTGTTCCACCAACTCGCGGTCTACCGGCGGCTGTACATCAGCCGGCGACCAGACCACGGGATGTTGACGGGGAACGATATTGCCCTTCATCCCGCCGCGCGAAGGGTAGAGATCCGTGCGGGTCTCTTCTCGTGTGAGGGTTGCAGTGCTCATTTCGTACCTCGTAATCAGTTTTGGATGACTTCGGCCTCAAGAGGGTAGGCGCCCGACGCATCGTGGACTTCCTTGCCATTGAGGGGAGGGTTGAAGACGCAAGCGCAGACGATGTCTTTGTGCGCGCGTACGATGTGGCGATCGTGCTGGTCCAGCACGTACATCGTTCCGGGAGCAAGCTTGTGCACCGTGCCGGTCTCCAGGTCTTCGAGTTCGCCTTCGCCGCTCATGATGAAGACGGACTCGTAGTGGTTCTGGTAGTGCATCGAGGTTTCGGTGCCCTCGTACAGCGTGGTGATGTGGAAGGAGAAGCCGACGTTGTCGTTCTTCAGCAGCAGCCGGCAGCTGTCCCACGTGGTGGACTTCACCAAGCGGTCAGTTTGTCGGCATTCTTCCAAGGTACGGACGATCATTCTTTCTACTCCTGTATGTTCAGTGTTCGGTAAGTGCCGCGCTCAGGCGGCCATGCTCAGGTCTTGGGACAGGACATGACGCACGCTGCGCTCGAGGATGTCGAGGCCGGCGTTCAGGTCTTCGTCGCTAATGGCCAGCGGGCAGAGGATCTTCACGACTTCGGAATCGGGTCCGCTCGTTTCGATGACCAGACGATCTTCAAAGCAGCGGCGCACGATCTTCCCGGCTACTTCGCCGTTGCGGCAGCTGATGCCCTGCATCATTCCGCGACCCTTGGGTTGGAACTGGCCGCTGCCGCCCAGAGCTGCGATACGTGCCAGGCGATTGGTCAGGATGCCGCTCTTGCGTTGCACATCCTTGGCAAAGGTGTCGTCGGCCCAATACGTTTCCAAGGCGGCCTTGGCGGTAACGAAGGCGTGGTTGTTGCCCCGGAAGGTGCCGTTGTGTTCGCCGGGCGCCCACTGGTCGTGTTCCGGCTTGAGCATGACCATGGCGAACGGCAGGCCGAAGGCGGAAAGCGACTTGGAGAGCGTGACGATATCGGGCGAGATTCCCATCTGCTCGAAGCTGAAGAACGTACCCGTACGGCCGCAACCGGCCTGGATGTCATCAATAATCAGCAGAATGCCGTGGCGACGGCAGACCGCTTCGAGCGATTTGAGCCAGCGCGTGCTGGCAACGTTCAGCCCGCCTTCACCTTGCACCGTTTCCAGGATCACGGCTGCCGGGGCATCGACACCGCTGGAGGCATCGCCCAGCATCTTATCGAGCAGGCGGGTGGAATCCAGACCGTTGCCCATATAGCCGTCGTATGGCAGACGGGTGACGCCACCGAGGGCGACACCGCAACCGCCGCGATGATGCTGATTACCCGTAGCGGCCGCAGCGCCCAGGCTCACCCCGTGGAAGCCATTCGTGAAAGCAATGATGTTCTGGCGGCCGGTGACCTTGCGCGCCAGCTTCATGGCGGCTTCGACGGCATTTGTGCCGGTCGGGCCGGTGAATTGAAGACGGTAGTCCATCTTGCGCGGCTCAAGGATGTATTTCTGGAAGGCTTCCAGAAATTCTGCCTTGGCGCGCGTGTGCATATCCAGACCATGCGCAATGCCGTCACCCGAGATGTAATCGATCAGGGCTTTCTTGCAATGCGGGTTGTTGTGCCCGTAGTTGAGCGTGCCGGCTCCGGCCAGGAAGTCGATATAACGGTTTCCTTCAGAGTCATAAAGCGCGGCGCCTTCGGCCCGGTCAAAAACGACGGGGAAGGACCTGGCATAGGAATAAACGTTCGATTCCAGATTTTCGAAGATAGTCATGGGTGTTTCCTCTTAGCGTGTTGGGTTCGAGGCGGGCCTTGGTGCAGCGAGCCGGAAGGCTGCGCCTGGATGGCGGATGGGATGTTGCTTGCAACGGCGATGCCCGGATTCGTCGTCGCGCAGGCTGCACACACTGTGTGCTTGCAACGCCCCAGTGAGAATGTGAGCTAGGTAGCGGACTCGGCCGCGATCTCGAATGGGCCGATGCGCATCAGATGTTCGTCGTCGTGACGACCCTCAAAGTGCCGCTCCTTCTCGAAGTGCACGCGACTCGTGGTTTCCGCGCCGTGATGACGGGCCCACGATTCAAACAGTGCCCACGACGCCTGGTTTCCCGGCGTGATCGTCGTGTCGACGTAGCGGACGTCGGCGCAAACCGGACGTTCGAGAATGCTGTCGAGCATGCGGCGGGCAAGCCCCTTGCCTCTCGCCTCATCAGCAACGGCCACTTGCCACACGAAAAGTGTGTCTGGCTGACCCGGGGGGATGTAGGCGGAGATGAAGCCGACCAAACGCTGGTGTTCGGGTTCGTTACCCGTGACGGCTGCAATCGATGTGGAGCTGAAATGCGTGCAATGCAGAAGATTGCAGTAGAGGGAATTGGGATCCAGGGGAGGGCATTCCGCGATCAGTCGGTGCAAGCTTGCGGCGTCGTCGGCAGTGGGCGAACGCAGCACGATGTCCGAGTTTTGGATGCCTGTAGACATGTGGTTCGGGAAGCGCGACTGGTGTTGCCGGCCTCTTTATTTATTCGACGCAAATCAGTGTATCACGAATGATTTGAGCTCGAATGATTTGGATGTGTCGGTATGAGACGAAATGTTTTACGGTGGGAGG
>JAJUGV010000086.1 GCA_029265795.1 Alcaligenaceae bacterium | reverse complement strand
CGCGGGTGTAGTTCAATGGTAGAACTTCTGCTTCCCAAGAAGACAGCGTGGGTTCGATTCCCATCACCCGCTCAATCCTCACTCTAACGCACTTGCTGCGTTACGCTGCCCGGGCTCTTCAAACCAAATCCGTAATATACGGGCGCAGTGTGTTGTCTATCGTGTCAATGAACTCCTGGTCAGCTTCGTCGCGCTCATCGTTCTCGTAATTGGAGTACGCCGCCATCACATCCAATACCAGCTTGAGCATGAGTCGGTAGACCGCGTCCTGCGTACTGCCACCAAGGCCAGAGCGCTCTACCAGCGATTTGCCAAGATGACGTTCCGGATGCCACGGCTTCGCTTGATAACGGTCGTCCTCTCCATAAAAGATGGCCTGCAGCGCGGTCGCTTCTTGATCAACTTCAGCTAGGATGTCCACCACCTCGCCTTGCAGTTGGCGCTCGCGCATTCCGATCACACGGCCAAGTGCGTCTCGTAGAATCTTCTCTACTACCGAGGGGGTGTCGAGGTAGGGTTTATTGCTCGAACCTAAACCAAACTTAGTCATTTCGATTGAATCTGGAACAGGCATTTCAATAACATTTCAGCAGAAAAAATAAGGTTATATACAATATATAAACCCTAGCCTGACTGTTCAAGAAATCATCCATGGCAGAGACAGAAAAAAGCATGTCGCGTGCAACTCGCGACAGCCTTACCCAGTTTGTAGAACGGCAACTGCGCGAGTCCATTCTCATGGGCAAATTCGCGCCGGGCACCCGTTTAAACATCCGGGAGTTGTCTGAGCAGCTTGGCACGAGCGCAACGCCCATCCGTGAAGCGCTGATGCGTCTGTCGGCCCAGCGTATTTTAGAAGCTCGCCCCGGGCAGTTTTGTGTGCCGGTGATATCGCGGGCCAAATACCAGGAAATTTCCGATGTGCGGCTTGTGGTCGAGAACATGGCCGCAGAGCGTGCGGTAGAGAATTACAGCGCGGACGACCTTAAGCGTATAGAGGGTCTGGCGGAGCAGTACATCGAAGCCATTCACCAGGGCCAATATGCCTTGGCGGTGGAGCTCCATGCACAGTTCAAGTTTGCTCTGTTCGAAGCCTCAAAAATGCCCACGCTGACGGCGATTATCGAAGACCTGATGCTTCAGGTGGCGCCGCTGTTCATCGATGCCATCAGTCCGCCCCGTGTGGAACCGTCAACCTGGGTGCCCACCAACGTGCAATATATTCGGCAGATTGTCCAAGGTTTACGTGATCGCAACAGTTCGCTCGTCTGCCATGCCGTACAAGGGCTGATCATGACTGCTACGCGTCATGTAGTGCCCGAGTTGCCGGACGATCCCACAACGGCCCGCTGAGCGGCCATCGCTTAGCACTCCCTGCGCGGCGCTGCTGAAGCGCAGGGGGCGTTGTACCTACATCTAAATCCCCCCGCGACACCAGTTCCTAGTGTTAACCCTAGTGCGAAAACTATGGTTTACGCAAAACATATATTATATATTTCTAGGTGAGTGGCCGTCGCAAGCTGTCTTTGCCGGTCTGGCGGAACCAAACGTGTTAGTGACGAGAAACCATGTCAACGTATGGAAACTGGGATATTCGCGATCCGCTGGAAAAGCGCATCAGTTTTTCAAATATTGCGCAGCGGCCGCGCTGGAGCCTGCCCGACGGCAAACGCGTCGCGGTGTGGGTGGTTCCCAATATTGAGCACTATGAATATTTGCCGGCCGAGGTTCGGGTAAGAAACCCCTGGCCACGGATGCCGCATCCAGACGTCTACGGCTACGGCGGTCGCGATTACGGGAATCGAGTCGGGCTGTGGCGCATGATGGAGGTGCTGGATAAGTATGGCTTGCGCTGCACGGTGTCGCTCTCCATGGCGGTGTTGCGCATGTACCCCCAGATCTTCCAAGCAATGGAAGAGCGCAATTGGGAATATATGAGCCACGGGCTCTACAACACACGCTACGTTTGGGGATACTCGGAAGACGAAGAGCGGCGCCTGATTCAACAGTGCGTAAAGATTCACGAGGACATGACGGGCCGCCCCTTAAAGGGCTGGTTCTCACCCGCAGTGTCCTGCACGCCTTATACGCCGGACTTGGTTGCGGAAGCCGGCATTGAGTATTACTGCGACCTCTATCACGACGATCAGCCCACGCCCGTAGCCACTAAGAACGGAACACTGATTTCGGTTCCGTATTCCATGGACCTGAATGACGCCATGATTTACCGGCAGCCGGTTGAGGCGGCGGAATTCGACCAGATGATCCGAGACCATTTCGATACGGTGTATCGGGAAGGCGAGCATCAGCCCCGCGTCATGTGTATTGCTTTACATCCCTACATGATGGGCGCCCCCCACCGGATCAAATATCTGGACAGTGCGCTGGCCTACATTTCGGGCCATGAAGGCGTTTGGTTTACCACGGGCGGGGAAATCGCCGCCTGGTACAAAGAGCACGGCATGCAGCAGTATCAACAGCACCTGGGCAAGGAAGCGTGAGATGGGAACAAATGATTTGCAATGGGTGCCCGAAGCAGCCATGGACCATGGGCTTTACCAGTACGAACCCATCACATCCCGTGTGCCGTTGCAGTGGCCGCAGAACAAGCGAATTGCGCTAATCGTACTGCTACACCTTGAGTACTGGCAGGAAGAGCCGCCGGCCGAAGCCAGGCGCGATGCACGATTTGTAGGCGAGTATGGAAGCTTTTCTCCCGACTACCGCACCTGGTCGCAACGCGAATACGGCAATCGGGTGGGCCTCGCGCGCGTGCTGTCCGTGCTTGACCGTTATGGCGTGAAACTCAGTGTGCCGCTGAATGCCGCCTGCGTGGGGCGACACGATACCCTCATCAAGGCTTTGCAAGAGCGTGGCGCTGAATTTCTGGGTCACGGAACGGCTGCCAATCACATCATCAGCAGCGAAATGTCCGAGGAAACGGAACGTGCGGTCGTGCAGCAATCGTTGGATGCAGTGGAGCGCGCCTGCGGGGTGCGGCCCACAGGTTGGGCCGGCCAAAGCTATGGTGAATCTGCGCGTACTCCCGCCATTTTGTCGCAGGCGGGGCTGAACTATGTGTTGGACTGGCCTAACGACGACGCCCCCTATCTGATGCATACCGATGGTCGCTCGCTTGTATCCATTCCGCGTCAGCCCGAATGGGATGATGTCGAGCAATTGTGGCTACGTCGTATATCCATGCCGCGCTATCCGGAGCTGATTGGAGATGCCTACGAGACACTGCGCGAGGAGGGCGGTCGCGTGTTGGTGCTGTCGTTGCACCCCTGGTTGATCGGCATGGCACATCGCATTTCATATCTAGACAGGGTGCTGCAGCGCATCACCGGCGATGAGGACGTTTGGTACGCGACGGCGGGCGAGGTGGCCCAGCATGCACGCATGATTCTGCAAGGCGGAGACAAGCAATGAATGACAGCGCCTGGCTGAATACGCTGAGCCATTTTCTAGAAGGATTGGTCTGGAAAGACATCCCCGAAGACGTCAAGGAGCAAACCCATTATGTCCTGATGGACACGATGGGAGCAGTGCTGGCAGGTACTGCAGAGCCGGAGTTTCAGGCTTTGCGCGAGCGCATGGTTGCCGGCAGCCAAGGTGTGGCCACCGCTGTGGGTTTTCAGCAAGGCGTGGCTGGTGCCACCGCCGCGTTCTTGCACGGCACGGCAGGTACCTTTCTGGAGATGGACGAGGGGCACCGGGTAGCCCGCGGCCACCCGGCTGTTCACGTTCTGCCGGCGGTTTGGGCCGAAGCTGAAAAGCGCGGCGCGTCGGGGCTCGAAGTCTTGCAGGCACTGGTGGCCGGCTACGAAGTTGCAGCGCGGCTGGGGGGGGCTACACGTCTGCGCTCCGATATGCATCCGCATGGTACTTGGGGAGTGCTAGGTGCAGCGGTAGGGGTGGGCAAACTACGCGGCTATGACGCTGAGCGCTTCGCCCGATTGATCAATGTGGCCTCGTCTCTCAGCCTCGCAACCAGCAAGCAAACCATGTTGCAAGGCGCGACGGTACGAAACGTCTATGCAGGCGTAGCCAATCAGTTGGGTCTGTTGGCGGCGGACTTGGTCGACAGCGGCTTCACCGGCGAGCGCCACGGAGTGGAAACCATATTCGGCTCAGTCGTGTCCGAGGTTTTCATGGCAGAAGATATGTGCCGGGATCTAGGGTCGCGTTGGGAAATGACTCATAACTATTTCAAGCAACATGCATGTTGCCGCTACGCTCACGGTGCACTCGATGCGCTAGAGCGCGTCCTTGCCGAACATGGCGATCTGAGTCCTGAAGAGATCGAGAGCATGGAGGTGCGCACCTATCACCTGGCTGCAGAGCTGAATAATCGGGCGCCCGACAGCATGCTGGCAGGCAAATTCTCGATTCCCTTCGCGCTAGCGACTCGGCTGGTTACAGGGGCGTCGACGGTTACGAGTTTCACGGGCGAGGCAGTGCGTAATGAGCGGGCCCTTGCGCTGGCCTCACGTGTTGCCGTGGTTGAGGACCCGGCACTGACCGCCCGGCTACCCCATCAGCGGCCTGCGCAATTATGGGTGCGACTATCCGGCCGCGAGCTTTACGCCGAAGTGGGCTACAACCGAGGCGATGACGTCGACCCCTATACCCGCGACGAGCTCGAAAGGAAATTCGACATGTTGGCGCAGCGAGTCGTGCCCGTAGATGAAGTGCCTGCGCTGCGCCAGACCCTGCTCGAACTCGAGAAGGCGCCGACTGTAACTTCGCTGCAGCCCATATTGCAATCGGCGGGCTGTTCTACATAGTTTTCCTTCCCATGCCTGTCTGCTTGCCCAGGCTTGAAGCAATTCATAGGCGGCGTTTCACTCTTACCAACAGGAGACACGATCATGGAAACGAAGAAGACAACGCCACAGCGGCGTGAATTCCTGGCCAAATCAGCCGCAGTCACGCTGGGAGCATTGGCTTTCCCGAATATCCTGCGCGCACAGACTAAAGAGATACGCGTCGGCATCATTCACCCCATGACCGGGCTGGTGGCCTATAGCGGCCAGCACTGCCGTCTGGGCTCCATGCTGGCTATTGAGCACATCAACAACAACGGTGGCATCAAGTCGTTAGGTGGCGCCAAGATTACACCAGTGCTGGGGGACAGCCAGGGCCGCGTAGAAGTCGGCGTGGCTGAAGTCGAGCGCATGAACGAAGCCGGTGTCGCTGCGTATGTGGGCTGCTATAACAGTCCGGTCGTCATTGCGGCGACACAGGCGGCGGCAAAATACGAAACGCCGTTTGTGGTCGATGTGGGCTCCAGTGATCTGATCGTCAGCCGTGGTCTGAAGAACGTCTTCCGCTTCTCGCCGGGTTTTGGTCAGTGTGTAGACACCGGCATCAGTGCATTGGATGACATCAATAAGGCAGCCGGCAGCCCGGCCAAGACAGTGGTACTGGTGCACGAAAGCGGGGAAATGGGCACGGGCACGGTCAAGCTCTTGCAGGATCGTCTGCCGAACATCGGTTTTGAAGTCATTGATGTTATCGCGCACGACAACCCGGCACGCAGTTTCGACAACGTGGCATTGCGTCTGCGTTCGCTCAAACCGGACCTGGTCATGCATACCGGCTATGCGAACGAGTATCAACTGCTGGCGCGCACGCTGAAGCGCTTCAAGGTGCCCACTACCCAGTTCTCCATCATGGGCGCCGGCTTCGGTATCAAGTTCTTGCGTGAGTCGCCCGATGCAGCGGCCTATCAGATTGATGTGAATCATTGGTATCGGCCAGAGGACGCACGGGCTCAGGCGCTCAAGAAAGAGGTCGAAGCGCGCAATCATGATTTCATCTATGAGGTGTTCTGCTCCTATAACGCCATGCTGTTGTTGGCGGATGCCCTGGAGCGTGCCGGTAGCACCGATAAGGCGGCCTTGACTGCGAGTCTGGCGGAATCCACTTGGTCCGATCACTTCATGCCATATGGCCCGACACAGTTTGTTGATGGCCAAAACCAGGGTGGGCGTGCGGCGGCTCTCCAGGTCCTCAATAACGAGATCGAGATGATTCATCCCACGGAATTTGCTTCGGCGAAGGCCGTCTTCCCCAACCCTGAGTTCAGCTAAGCATCTCTATGGACTTCCTGCTTAACGCGGTAGTGAATGGCCTCATGTCCGGGGCCATCTACGTACTGGTTGCGCTTGGGCTGACGTTGATCTATGGCGTGCTCCATATCATCAACTTCGCCCATGGCAGCCTGCTCATGCTGGGCATGTACGTGGTGTTCTTTCTGGTGACACGGTGGGGGCTCGACCCCTACCTGTCGCTGCCCCTGGTAGCCGGTACGGGCTTTGTGGTCGGGTATCTGCTGTACCGGGGAGTGATAGGCAGGTTCAGCCACGGCAAGGATGAAAATATCCTGCTAGTGACGCTGGGGCTTTCCATCATCTTCGAGAACGCCGCACTGTTCTTCTTCTCAGCGCATACCAACATTATCGACCTCGATTACATCGACGATATTCTCATCATCGGTGAAATCTTCATTCCCTACACAAAGGCAGTGTCCTTTGTCGCCGCCCTTCTGATTTGTCTGGCGCTCAGTCTCTACATTTCGCGTAGTGATCTAGGCAAAGCCATACGGGCAGTCGCTAAGGAGCGACATGGTGCGCGGTTAGCAGGCATCAACGTGGAAAGTATTTATGCCGTGTCCTACGGTCTGGGCATCGCCTGCCTGGGCGCTGCGGCATGTTTGCTGATGCCAAGCTACTACGTGTCGCCATCGGTCGGGCACTCGTTTGTGCTGGTGGCGTTTACCGTCGTGGTTCTGGGCGGGATGGGCAGTTTCGTCGGCGCTTTGGTGGGAGGGCTGCTGATTGGCGTGGCTGAATCGGTCAGTGCTGCCTTCCTTGGGGAGCAACTGGGGCAGATCGCCATACCGGTCATCTTCATCCTGGTGCTATTGGCCAAGCCGACCGGGTTGTTCAGGGGAGCGCAATGAGTCAACTTGAAATCAAGCCCAAAGGCGTTTTTTCCGGCTATGGGGCATCCATCCTGCTCCTATTGGTGGCGCTGGTGTACCCGTTTGTAGTGACTTCCAACTACGCACTGGACGTCGGCATGCTGATCCTGTTTACCGCCTTCCTCGGGCAATCATGGAATATTGCCGGTGGCTTTGCGGGGTTGCTGTCTTTTGGGCATACGATCTTTTTCGGTATAGGGGCTTATTGTTCCGCCATCATGGTGGCGACTTACGGCATTAATCCCTGGATGGCATGGATGCTTGCCATCGCATTCGGTGCTGCATTGGGCGCGATCATCGGTTATCTCAGTTTCCGATTCGGTCTCAGGGGCTCCTATTTTGCGCTGATCACCCTGGCATTCGCCGAAATGTTCCGGGTACTGGCAGATTCTTCGCCCATTACGCGCGGCGGCCTCGGCATTTTGATACCCGTAAAACAGGGAGCCAGCCAATTGCAGTTTGCCGATCCACGGGCTTTTTACTTCCTGGCTCTGCTGCTGTGTCTAATCGGCCTGGGTCTGGCATATTGGCTCAAGAGCAGTCGCTTTGGCGCTCGTCTGGAAGCGATCCGCGAAAACGAAGACGCCGCCCGTGCGCTCGGTATTCATGTCCTGAAAGAAAAGATCAAATGCTTGGCTTTATCCGGGGCGCTCGCGGCGGCCGGCGGCAGCTTCTATGTGCAGAAGTACCTGTACATTGACCCGCAATTGGCCTTCAGTGTTGCTCGGTCTGTCGAGATGCTGCTGGTGGCCATGATCGGTGGTGCAGGGACTGTTTTTGGGCCGCTTATCGGTGCGGCCACGCTTGGCGTGCTGGCGGAAGTGACGCGGGCATTGTCTGACGCGCAGGGACTGAGCCTCGTGGTCTACGGAACTGTGCTTATTCTCATCATCGGCTTCCTGCCGAACGGGCTCATTAGCTTGTTGCGGCGGGGTCCCCGCAAACAGGGAGGCCGCCATGCTTGAAGTGATCGATCTGAGCAAGCGATTCGGTGGCTTGTACGCGGTAAACGGCGCCAGCATTCGGGTTGAGCAGGGGCAGATCGTGGCGCTGATCGGCCCCAACGGGGCCGGGAAGACGACCTTGTTTGCCACCATTGCCGGTTTCCTGAAACCGGACGGTGGGCGGGTCACGTTTAACGGCGAGGATATCACCGGTGTTCCACCGCACGAAATCTGCGCAAAGGGCATGGTAAGAACCTTCCAAATTACACAACCCTTTAGTCGCTTGACCGTAGCTGAAAACATCATGGTGGGGGTGCACCAGCACACCGCCAACCGTCGTGAAGCGCGCGAACAGGCCTGGGAAATCGCCCAATATGTTGGGATGGGGCATTTGTTCGATTTGCCTTCAACCGAGCTGACAGTCGCCGGCCGTAAGCGTCTGGAACTGGCTCGGGCTCTGGGCACGCGTCCCAAGCTGCTCTTGCTGGATGAGGTGATGGCGGGCCTGAACCCTTCGGAAATGAGCGAGATCATCGGCATCATCAAGGGGATCCGCGAGCGCGGCGTCACCATACTGCTTATCGAGCACGTCATGCAGGCGGTGATGTCGCTGGCGGAACAGGTCTATGTGCTGAGTGAAGGTAAGCTGATTGCCGAAGGCCCGCCCGAGCAGGTCACTCGGGATCCCGCTGTGGTCGAAGCTTATCTGGGAAGGAATGCCGCCCAACTGCTGGAGGGTCAGGGGCATGCTTAAAGTGGAGAATCTCTGTTCCGGCTATGGGCCCGTGCAGATCTTGCATGGAGTCAGTCTAGAAGTGGCGCCGGGTGAAGTCGTCGCTTTGCTGGGCAGTAACGGTATGGGTAAGTCCACACTGAACAATACATTGTCCGGCGTGTGCCGCGCGACGGCCGGGCAGGTTGTGCTCGACGGCAAAAATCTGACCGGCGCGAGCCCCGATGAGATCGTCAGTCACGGTTTGATCCATGTTCCCGAAGGCAGGCGGGTGTTTCCCAACCTCACTATTCTTGAAAACCTGGAACTCGGTTCTTATCGTCGTGCCAAAAGCCAGCGTAAACAAAATTTGGAAAAGGTCTTTGAGATCTTCCCCAAGTTGCGTGAGCGCGTGGCTCAGAAGGCAGGCACGCTATCGGGTGGCGAACAGCAGATGCTGGCCATCGGTCGTGGACTGATGGCCGAGCCCAAACTGTTGATTCTCGATGAGCCTTCATTAGGTTTGTCGCCGCTAATGGTCGAACAGATGTTCGAGCTGATTGTGAAGCTCCATGCTGAAGGCCTGTCAATTTTGCTGGTGGAACAAAACGTCATGCAGTCGTTGCAGATCGCCGATCGGGCTTACGTGTTAGATAACGGAAAGATCGCGATGAGCGGCCCTGCACAGCAGTTGCTCAATGACCCCGGGCTACGTACTGCGTACTTGGGAATGTAAGAAAGACTCTGCATATGGAAATCGATTACGCCACCCTCACGCCACATGAACGTTATAAGTTGCTGGTTGCTGCCGTGACACCCCGGCCCATCGCCCTGGTGAGCACAGCTGACCTCGAAGGGCGTTATAACGTGGCGCCATTCAGTTTCTTTAATGCCATATCGGATGACCCACCCGCCGTGGCAATTGGCGTGAATTCCAGTCGGCCGGGGCATGTAAAGGACACGGCCCGCAATATCCGCAGCTCGGGGGAGTTTGTGGTGAATCTGGTCGACGACAGCATTGCAGCCGGCATGAACCAATGCGGGGTGGACTATCCTCCCGATGTCGATGAGTTCGACCTGGCGGGGTTCACGCCACTGCCTGGAGTGAAGGTGGCCGCACCCCGTGTTGCGCAGGCGCCCATCGCCCTGGAGTGCCGGCGCCTCGTCAACGTCGAGCTGGGCATCGGGCGTAACGTCGTTATTGGTGAGGTGGTCTATATGCACGTGCGCGACGAGCTGTTCGACCCCGAAAAACTCTATATTCACGCCGAGCGCGCCGGTTTGATCGGCCGTATGCACGGAGCGGGCTGGTATGCGCGCACTACCGATCTGTTCAATATGCCGCGCGCGACTGGAAGTTAATCGTCAGGTTTCTGTTAGACATTCACGCCACGCTTACACGGGCACTGCCTTCGCGCAGTTCTCCCACCACTGCAGCGGCCTCAAAACCTTCGCTGTGGAACACGTCGAGCACCCGGCCTGCGGCGGAGGGGGCACACGCCACCAACAACCCCCCGGAAGTCTGGGGGTCGCACAACAGCGCTTGCATGGTGGCGTCGATTTCCGGGGCAAGGTCGATGGACTCACCATACGAGGCCCAGTTGCGCCCCGATGCACCGGTGATCACGCCCTGGGCCGCAAGCGTTTGCACGCCCGGCAGCCATGGCAGACTACCAGAATGGAGTTCAACGGTCAGGCCCGATGCGCGCGCGATCTCCAGCGAGTGGCCTAGCAGGCCGAAACCGGTGACATCCGTCATGGCATGTACGTCGCTCATGCTTCCCAGACGTACGCCGGGGCGGTTCAGTTGGGTGGTGCTGGCAATCATGGCGCGGTAGCCATCATCGCCCAGGATTTGTTTTTTGAGTGCCGCTGACAAAATCCCTACGCCCAGAGCTTTGCCGAGTATCAAGACGTCGCCTGCCTTGGCGTCGCCGTTCCGTTTGATGTGCTCGGGCTGTGCGAGCCCCATGGCGGCCAGGCCATAGATGGCTTCGACCGAATCGATGGAGTGGCCGCCCGCGATGGGAATGCCCGCGTCGCCGCAGGCCGCTGCGCCGCCTTGCAGGATGCCGGCAATGGATTCCTTGGGAAGCACATTGATGGGCATACCAACGAGGGCGAGCGCCATGATGGGCGAGCCGCCCATGGCGTAGATGTCCGACAGTGCGTTGGTCGCGGCGATGCGTCCAAACTCGTACGGGTCGTCAACGATGGGCATGAAGAAGTCGGTGGTGGCAATCAACGCCTGCTGATCGTTAAGCCGGTATACGGCCGCATCGTCGGAGGCTTCGTTGCCCACCATGAGCGCAGCGAAGGGCTGTGTCGCGGGCATGGTGGAAAGCAATTCCGACAGAACGCCCGGTGCGATCTTGCAGCCACAGCCTCCGCCATGAGAAAGAGAGGTCAAGCGCGGCGTATCTGGCGTAGAGGCAGTGTCATTCATGGCGGTAGGAAAAGTGTGGCGGAAAGCAGCAGGAGTCGAACCTACCTGGGAGCGTCTGACGCCCCCAACTGGGTTTGAAGCCCAGCCATGCCACCGGACATGTATGCCTTCCAATGAGGACACGGTGCTTGTGTCCAAGAACGCGCTCTATGATAGCTGCTGCCAGACGGTGGCGCTATCCTTGCGCAATACGTGGCGGTCTTGTATGCGGCGCGTGTAGCCTGCACGGTTGAAAAATTCCAGGATCTGGATGGTGCGTTTTCGCCCTACACCGATCAGGTCGCGGAATTCGGCAGCCGTCACACCTTCATTTCCACAAGCATCTCGCAGCAGCCCCGCCAGTATTGCGACTTGGTTTTGATGGTAGAAGAGGTCGCGAACCACCTGATAAATCTGCCCGCTTTTCATGAGCTTCAATAGCGTATGGCGTACTTCTTGTTCGTCTATCTCTAGCTCGCGTGCCAGGTCTCTCACCCAGGGGGGATCGAAGCGTCCTGCATCCAGCAGCGGCAGCAGTTTTAAGGAATATTCCGATTCTCGGGAAGTGAGGGCAATGGCGTGGCCCGGCAGGTGTATCCATGGCCCGTTGCGGGCCAGCCTGCCTTCTTCCTGTAGGGTGTCGCTCAACGCTTGCCAAACGTCAGGCGGCAGTGCGGGCCATGCCATCCGGCGCAAGCGCGCAGCGTCAACGCCGGCTTCATCCGGAAAGCGTTCATGGAAATTGGCCAGCGTTTGCAAGACATGGTCTGCTAGAAAGTCCCACCGAGATTGCAGGATCAAGCGCCGCGAACGCTGGCCACCCTTGGCTGCAACCCATAATGCCCCCGCTGGCGGCTCTTCGTTGGGGCGGTGATGTAACAAACGCAGGAGTTCGTCTTCGTCCAGGCCATGTGGGGCGCGCTGCAAGAGCGCGGACAGGCCGTTTTTAGACTGCGTGGAAGCGACGGCTTCCAGCCATGCAAGGCGCTCGGGGGAGCGCCGTTTGCGCTGCGGAGCGTTGGGATCCAGGATGACGCCGCCCCCGATCGTGTGGCGTGCCTGCGCGTCCCGGGCGATATAGCGGTCGCCCGGCATGGCGCATATCGGCTGCTCAAAGACGAGTTGCACCCAGCCGGAATCACCAGCCCGCAAGATTGGGACGGACAGCGGCACAGCGTGGGCAAGATAGTGTGCAGCGCCTACGTGAATGTGCACAGGCGCCCAAGTGGATACGTCGCCGGCTTCCGGCAACAATCGCATCTGGACGTCGACATTGCGTGAAGGAACAAAGCAGCGGGCGTCTGCCACCCAGTCG
>JAJUGV010000033.1 GCA_029265795.1 Alcaligenaceae bacterium | reverse complement strand
GGAAGGTGGCCGGCAACTGCTGTGTCCACCGCAGACATCAAAGGTTGCGTCAGATTCGCCAGAATGATGGGAATGGCCAGCAATAACACCTGGCGATAATTGACCGGGGCGGGAGAAGCAGGATTCATTCAACAGGAAGAAGTTCGCAAGGGAGCCGTCGCCAACGGCGCGTCGGGTATGTGCCGGGCTCGGTCGGATGCGCAGTATTGTGCCTTAAGAAAGTACCTGCAGGCAGTTGCGCGGAATTCACGCATATTGTGTGTATTGCACGCAAGTTTCGCGAAAACGCGAGGGGGAAATCTCTAAGATGATTCTGAGTTGGATATAACTGCCTGATTTACAAAGCTTATTTTTTAATTTGAAAATTGGCATCCCTTTTGCTTAAGGGCTAGTACGGGGTCGCAATGGTGGCCGGCCCCAATTTCCTATTAGAGCAAAGGCATGGATGCATTGAAGATAATTTGCCCGAACGGGCACCTGGGTTTCGCTCCTTTACGGACGGAGAGTTTTCAGCTTGGCGTGGAAGCAGGGCCGGACGTTATTGCGGCGGATTCGGGCAGTGACGATGTCGGGCCGGTTCCGCTGGGCAGTGATACTTCAACCAGCCCTGAAGCCTGGCAGCGCCATGACCTTGAGCACATGCTGCTGGCGGCTCGGCGCTTGGGCGTCCCCATGATCATCGGCTCCGCCGGCGACACGGGGGCCAACTCGCGCGTTGATCTGTACGTTCGCATCATCCGTGAATTGGCTGAAAAGCATAAGCTTGCACCGTTCAAACTGGGTTATTTCTATTCGGAAGTTGACAAGGAAAGGGTGCGGGCCGGGCTGGAGTCGGGCGTGCAGGGCCTGGATGGCTACGCCGATCTCACAGAAGAAGAACTGGATGCAACCGATCGCATTGTTGCCGTCGCCGGCGCCCATCCCTACATGAAACTACTTGAGGCCGGGGCCGAGGTCATTATTGGCGGCCGTAGCTCCGACGCAGCGGTATTTGCCGCAGCCGCTCTGCACCACGGCTTCGACGCTGACCACGCCTATTACCTGGGCAAGGTTCTGGAATGTGCTTCGTTCTGTGCCGAACCTTATGGCGGCAAGGAAACGGTCATGGGGGAAATTCGCCGGGATGGCGTGCTAGTGACCGCGATGCATCCCGACCAGCGCTGCACCATTGCGTCCGTTGCCGGCCATGCCATGTACGAGCGCTCCAACCCATACGAAGAATATTTCGCGGGGGGCCGGCTGGATATGAGCAATTGCGTATACGAGCAGCTTACCGAGAAGACAACCCGCATCACGGGCTCACGTTTCGAGCCGGCAGCACGGATACGGGTCAAGCTCGAAGGTGCCGGCAAGGTGGGTGAACGATTCATCGGCCTGTGCGGTATTCGCGACCCTTACACCATCGCCAACCTGGATCGCGTCATTGGATGGGCACGCGAGCAAGTGCAGGCCCGCTTCGGCGATTCGGGCTATGAGCTGCATTACAACGTCTATGGCCGAGATGGCGTAATGGGAGCCCTGGAGCCGGAGCGCGACTTTCAGCCTCAAGAGGTGGGCGTAGTTGTGCAAGGTGTCGCGCCCACCGCTGAAATGGCGGAGGAACTCACATTGATCGGCCTGCGCCAGATGTTCTACGCCCGTCTGCCCGATGTGAAAGGCACGGCCGGCTCTGTTGCTTTTCCCTTGGATGAGGTGGTGCAGGCCAGTCCAGCCTACCGTTGGACGTTGAACCATACGATAGCGGTCGACGATCCGCTGGAGCTGTTCCCGACTCATCTCATTAACGTCGGCGCCTGAAGGAGGGGCCATCATGATGACGCAAAGACTCGATGCATTAGCGAAAACCATCCGTAGCAAGAATGCGGGTGTCAACAAGATTACGTTTGACGTGATCTTTCAGGATCGCGACACCTACGAAGCAGTGAAGCGCTCCGGCGCACTATCACGCGAGACCGTGTGCCGGCTGTACGGCATCCAGCCGCAGCGCATTTCCGATTTTGTTGAGTACGATCCCGGTCTAGCCATCAAATTCACGATCTATCGCGAGCGCCCGAGTGGTTCCGCAGGCGACGGCGATATATTCGGTGCTCAACACTATGCGCCGCTGTTAGGGCTACCTGTGACACTTTGAAGAGCCATTACTAGAGGAGACGAAAATGTCACTATTCAGATACTGTCTGGTGGTCGTGGCCCATGCCCTGGCCCTGTCCGCAGCTCATGCCCAGACGCCGATTCCCTCGCAGATCACCATTGTCGTGCCGTTTGGGGCGGGTGCCAGCAATGATTCCATTGCCAGGGTGATCGCACCTGAACTTGCGAAGCGGCTGAACACTAATGTCATCGTGGAGAACAAGGCGGGTGCCGCGGGCACCATTGGCTCTGCTTATGTTGCCAAATCTCCGAAGGACGGCGCCACTCTGTTGCTGTCTTCCTCAACCTTTGTGACCTCGGCAGCCACCCAGCCGAAAATCCCCTACGATGCGCTCAAGGACTTCACACCGGTAGCGATGGTGGGGCAGGGGCCGCTCGTCATAGCGGTATCAGGCAACGACAGCTACCAAACCCTGCCGGAGGTTCTCGGCGCCGCCAAACAATCGCCCGGTACCCTGAACTATGGTTCATCGGGTATTGGTTCGTTAGCCCACCTTGCCACCACCTTGCTGAACGACGCGGCCGAAGTCAATATCACCCATGTTCCCTATAAGGGTGCGGCGGCGGCAGCAGCGGATCTGGCGGGCGGCCGTATTCAGCTGATGATCGCCAACTACAGCTCACTCGCTTCCTTGCTGGAAGGCGAGAAAGTCAGGCTCGTAGCGACTACCGCACCCGGGCCCCACGATGCCTTCCCCAAGCTGGCCCCTGCGGCCGCTGCAGTACCGGGTTTCGAGGTGGATATCTGGGTGGGTCTGTTTGCACCTGCCGGGACGCCCAAGGACCTCATCGAGCGCTACAACGAGGTGCTTAACGAAATCAACCGCTCGCCACGGCTCACCGAATTGCTGAAACTCGACGGTACGGCGCCCGCCGCGCTGAGTTCGGATGAGTTCGCGCAACGGGTGGCGCAAGATTTGCAGCGCTGGCAGGCAGTCGCTAACGAGCACGGCATCGAAGTGAACTGAATAGTGCCGCTTAGCTGCGCTTGAGCAGGCCCAGGCGCAGCATCTGGTGACGCAGCGCATGGCGCGACAGACCCAGGGCAGCCGCCGCGCGACTCAGGTTGCCGTCATGCGTGAGCATGGCTTGTTCAATTAAGGCCTGCTGGTATCGGGCGGTCAACGTGGCGTAATCGGCACCTGGGTTATTTTGCGGCGACGCGGCAACTGCTGGAGGATTAACAGTGGCGGAAACGGCGGTGCCGGCTGCTTCGCGCAGGATACGCGCGGGTAAATGGTGCAGGCTAATGCGTCGGCCTTCTTCCAGGATGCAGATGCGTTCGAGCAAATTGCTCAGTTCACGCACATTACCCGGCCACTGGTAGCGCATAAACACATCTTTGACGTCGGGTTCCAGCTCGGTAAAGCGGCTGCCGTGCACCGCATTAAACTTTTGCAGCAAGCGCTCGGCGAGAACAAACACGTCATCACCGCGCTCACGCAGCGGTGGAATATTGATGGAAACTACTTGGAGACGGTAATAGAGATCGTCTCGAAATCGGCCGGCCTGCACCTCACCCAGCAAAATTTTGTTGGTGGCCGCAATAAATAGGGCGTCTGTAGAAAGTTCCTGTACCGACCCAATTCGCCGAAAGCGTCGGGTGTCGAGCAAAGTCAGGATCTTTGCCTGCATCACCGGGTCTAACTCGCGGATCTCATCCAGGAAGACCGTACCCCCGCGGGCGATTTCCAACAGACCTTCCTTACGCTGCACGGCACCGGTAAAAGCGCCTCGTTCATGCCCGAAGAGTTCTGATTCCAAAAGCGCCCCGGGGATGGCGGCACAATTGATTTCCGTAAAGTTATTCCGCGCGCGACTCGATTGTGCATGCAGGCTGCGTGCAACAAGACCCTTGCCGGTGCCGGTCTCGCCGTAGATCAGCACAATACCCGCGCGGCTGCGGGCGACCTTGCTGACCAGTGCGCGCAGCTGGACTATAGATTCGTGTTCCCCAATGATTTCACTGTATGTGGTGCCGTTCATTATGTAAGGGGCGGCCGAACCGGGCATGTGGGCCATGCCGCTTAGTCGTCCAGCTCAATCTCCTTGGCGATATGACGACCGTCACGTATCACGTAATCGACTTCGACCTTCTGACCCACCTTCAAGTCGGTAAATCGTTCGAGATCGTCGTCGTAGTCGGTTTCGCGATCGGTGTAGATGGTCATACCGTTGACAACGAAACTACCCGCCTGCTGGTTGATCGATTCGATCCGGCCTTCAACATCGCGATCGTCGTCGGCCCAGGCTAGTGGTGAGAGCGCCAAAGCGCCCGCTAAAAATGCTGATTTAAGAATTGTGGGAAATGTTGGTTTACGCATGGCGTTGTCCTCAAAATTCCTCAACGGAGCAAAGTGAATTGTTTTCGAATTTCAACAAGAACTCGGCAACCTCGCCGGCGCCGCTTTCGATGTCCAACGCAAGCTTGTTTCCGCTGAGATAGGTGTTTTTGAGTTTTACCACTTTACCGGCCTTCCAGGCTCGGCCCGTAATTTCCTGAAACTTTTGCTGCAGCTCCACGCGGTGCGGCGTGCCGTCCACGCTTTCCCATTCCCAAGTGCCGGCCACCTTTGCGGGCACCACCCATTTGAAGATTTTGATGCCGCTCACTGCTAGCAGCTCATCGGGTTTCCAATCACCCATGCTGAAGGCATGAGAAACGATCCGGGTCCCGGGTCGCAACTCATTCAGCAGCCGCGGGCGCAGCTGCAGGTTGACCGATTCCAGTAGATATAGTGTGACTACCGTTGCCTCGCTAAAGTCAACGGTGAAAATGTCTTCTTCAATAAAGTCGACTAGATATTCCACACCCGTGTCGCCGGCGTATTCCATCGCGTCTGCAATACGCAGGGGGTCAATCTCAACCCCGATACAGCGGGTGTCGCGCTCAAGTGCCGCCGCCACTACGATTCGCCCATCGCCTGCGCCCAGGTCGTAGAGCAGATCGTTCGGCCCCACCTCAGCCAGATCGAGCATGGCCTTAATGACGGCGTCGTCAGTAGGCACAAAAGGGACGTCGAGGAACGTGCCTGGCTGCGATGAATAGTTATCGGGATCGTCGAGTAAATCTCTGAACAAAATGGTGCCTGCAGATAAGGTAAAGGGCTGAAAACATTATAGGTGAGGGTATGCACGCATCATTAGTGCTAAATCCTGCAACGTGACGCATATGTTAGTATCCGGGTTTGCCCGAATTCAAAATTCACCGATTCCGCCTGCCCCAGACTGTCTAGTGGCCGACTGCTTGCGCCCGGGGCCTCGTCGCATCTGCATCACCATGTCCAACACTATAGCTCCCCCCGCTGCGGTGTCGGGCGCCGCGTCGGCGTCTTCTGACACGCAATCCACCCCCGTCAACAAGCCGTCTCGGGTCATCATGGCCAGCCTTGTAGGCACGACCATTGAGTTCTATGACTTCTATGTCTATGCCACGGCGGCCGTGCTTGTATTTCCCCACCTGTTTTTCCCTGCCGGTAACGAAACCACGGCACTGCTTTCCTCGTTTGCCATATTCGGTGCAGCAATGATTGCCCGGCCCCTGGGCGCGATCTACTACGGTCACTTGGGCGACAAGGTCGGCCGGAAGAAAACGCTGGTGGCAGCCTTGCTGACCATGGGTATCTCCACCGTGTTGATCGGGCTGCTGCCAACTTACGAGATGGCCGGCTGGTGGGCACCTTTGCTGCTGGTCATTTTACGGCTGGCACAGGGTTTCGCCCTGGGCGGAGAATGGTCCGGCGCGGCGCTGGTAGCGACAGAGAATGCTCCGCAGGGTAAGCGAGCGCTTTATGGCACTTTCCCACAGTTGGGCGCTCCCATCGGGTTCATCATCGCCAACGGTCTCTTCCTTATTGTTGCTGCGATGCTTCCCTCGGATGACCCGAGTCGGCCCTCGCAAGCCTTCCTGAGTTGGGGCTGGCGCATCCCCTTCCTGTTCTCCGCAATCATGGTGATTGTTGGGCTGTGGGTGCGGCTGACTTTGGTGGAAAGTAGCGCCTTCACCAATGCGGTAGACAGCGGCAGGGTGGTACGCCTTCCGCTGGGTGAAGTCTGCCGTAAGCATTGGCGCGAGCTTACGCTTGGCACCTTTTATATGTTGGCCACCTATGTACTGTTTTATTTGATGACCACGTTCTCCCTCAGCTATGGCCGCGCACCTATTGAGCCTGGGGTGGGTCAGCTGGCGGGCCTGGGCTACAGCTATAACACCTTCGTGCTCATGTTGATTGCCGGTGTCGTATTCTTCGGCATCTTCACGTTGCTCTCCGGGCCTTTGGCGGACCGTTTCGGGCGACGCAAGACACTGATGGTCGTCACCGCAGGCATCATGATTTTCGGCGTGTCTTGGGTGCCGTTCCTGAATGCCGGCTTTGGCGGTGTAATGCTGTGGCTCATCATCGGATTCAGCTTGATGGGAGCGACATTCGGACCGATGGGGGCCTTGCTTCCAGAGCTGTTTCCCACCCATGTACGCTATACCGGCTCGGGCATTTCGTACAACGTGTCTTCCATTATTGGAGCGGCTGCGGCCCCATTTATTGCCGTGTGGTTGTGGAGCATGGCAGAAGGTAGCCCTGTTCTGGTCGGAATCTACCTAAGTGTGGCGGGGGCCATTACGCTGGTGGCACTCATGCTTGGCAAAGAAACCAAAGATACCGAAATCCACCACTAATGCGGCTCACAGCCGCATTGTTAGTTTCTTTCTGTAGTGGCGCTATCATAGCGACGGCAGGCATGCCCTCGGGGCTCGGTCGGGGCCTGCCGCAGCCATCTTCCAGGAGGAGACATGAAAAAGACATATAGACAGGGGTTGCGGGCTGTATTGGCGATCGTTGCGTTAGGTGGATTCACGATGGTGAGTGGGGCTGAACTTCCACCGCGCCAGCCAGGTTTGTGGAAGCATACGCTTTACGAGGGGAACGACCGCAGCGATGCACAGGTGATGTATCAATGCGTTGACGAAACCACAGAAGAGCGGTTTCTAGCGATGGCAAAGGACATGGGTTCTTGTACGGAGGAACCTATGAAGCGTCAGGGTGCCACCCTGCTCGGGCGTGATGTCTGTCAGATCATGGGCTCCAAGGTCACGACTGAATATGTGGTCTCGGGCAACATGAAAACCGAATTCCGTGTGGAAAGTGTCTCAACGAACGAACCGCCGCTTTTCGGCGAAGCACGAAGCGAGTCTCTTGTGCTCATGGAGTGGCAAGGTGCCTGTAAACCCGGCCAGAAACCCGGCGATATGCTCGTGGAGCAAGACGGTCAATTAATGACCTTCAGCATGGAGCAACTCGAGCAGGCTCAGAGCATGTCTAAAGTTCTGGAGAACATGCAATCTCCCCAGGGCATGGAGCAAATGATGGAGCAGCTGCGAAAGATGCAGCCGCAACTGGAAGGCTCAGGGGTGGATATGCAGGAACTCGGCAAAATGATGGAACAATTGCAGCAATTGCAAGCGCCGCGCAAGTAGTTCATACAAATAAACGCTTAAGCCAGAACGCGCTGCTGCTCTTGCTCGACATAGGCTTTCAGCCACTGTGCCTGCTCACCCACCGCGTGTATCAGGTTGTAGTCGAACTCTAGATTATTGAGGTACTGCAGCGTGAGCGTATACGGCCAGGGCTGCATAGGACACATCCCTGCCAGAAAGAAACCTTCGACCTCTGCGATGTCGGTCGCCTGGGGTGCACAGGGGTCGGCGAGATCGATGTTCAGGTAGACGATGTCGACCTTTTCACGGCAGAGGCGGCGGCGCTCGCGTGCGAGAGCCTGTGGCAGGTCTGACCCTCCACACGTCAGGTTGACCACGGCAACGTTGACAGCGGGTTCTATCATCGAGTCGAAGGTGGTGGTGGCTTGCATCCGATGAGCGAGAGCAGGCGCTTCGGTCAGTCGCAGCCCCACCCCGCGTGCCAGTCGGTGTAGCGCGTCGGCGTGTCGGGGCGGCAGGTGGAGCGGCAGGTCAGGCAATGGCTTGAGTATTTGGGTTCCGATGAAGACGGATTCACGCTGGCTCAGTGTGTCGTGAATATGGCGAAATTGCAGGCTGGCGGGAGCAAAACCCAGCAGCAGGGCAGTGGACTCGAAACCGAGGCCAATTCCGCTTTTTTGCGTGTGAGGGTGATTGGTGACTGAGTGCACAAAAAGCACGCTGGCCGGTGTCGTAGAGGCGTGGCGTATGACCTCCTGCGATATGCTTTTGAGCAGACCCATGCCGCGCCAGCGTGGGTCCACAACACCGATTCCCCATTCGGCGGCGTCGGCGTCACGGTGACTCATGGTGAGTGCGGCATGGCCTGCCAAATCGCCCGCTTCGGACACGGCCACCCATGAATGCAGCATCCCGTCGCGGATACGCGCCACGATACGTTCGGGATAGTACAAGAATTCGCTGACGTAGCTATAGCCGTAGCTGCGGTATACCAGTCGGGCCAGCGCAAGCGCTTCGTCTTCATGGAGTGGGCGGATCGTGGAAATCGGGACCGGCGCATCGTTAATGCCGGCTGAGACCGTTTGACCGCCCGTTGATTCGTCGAGCTGTTTGACATGGGCCACAGGTCGAAGCCATTCCAGTTCGATGCGATAGCCTTGCTTACCTTCGTTGTACAGGCGGTAGCGGTCCACCATGTGCTTGAGCAACAGCACAGAGAGTGCTGCGTCGTCTGCATCGGTGTCCGGATCGTAATCGGGCACCATACTCAGATCGAAGGGCAGCCCGCGGCAGGTCACTTCGAGCTTCAGAATAGTCGGCCGCATCTCGATGGTGAATTCAAGCTTGCCTTGTTCTCGGCCTTCATCGAAGGAATAGCGCAACAACGTGAGAATCAGTTCCTCTATGGCGAGGTCGATGGCGTAGCGCTTGCGCTCTTCCATTGCAGCCTGCTCTACGAACCAGCGCACGGCGTGCTGCACATAAGGAATGGCGGCCTGCGTTGTAGGCACCTGAAGGTTTACCGGAGACATCGGCGGGTGCTGCGGACTCATGCGTGTGACTCCATCCGGCGGTCAACCACCCGTAAGGTTTTTCCAGTGCGAGCATTTGTTGTGAGCGCCTGCGGCCCCACCCATTCGATTGCCAGTGGGTGGATGATTCCCTTTTGCACCGCATCGCTGATCATGGGGCGCTCGCGCTCCAGTTCCCGCAACATTCGTTCGCCGATGCCGTCTTGCACCCCCTGTGGGTCGGCGACGGCGATGCGCAAGGTGCAGCGGTCGCGTTGTTCGAAATGGTCGACCACTAACTGGAAGTTGATGACTGTATGTTCGGTTATTTGCTGAAGCACCTGCTGTACGTCATCGGCGTAAAGGGACACCGGCCCCATACGGGCGCAACTATTGCTGCGACCCAGTACGCGGAATCGGCGCGATGGGCTGCCGGGTTGATCTATCCAGGCACCGCGATCTCCCACGGGGTAGCGCACAATGGGCATCAGCCGCCGCCGGAAGTTTGTGATTACCAATTCACCGGCCTCGCCGGGTTCCTGAATGGGCCGGCCTTCGTCATCCAGTATTTCCACCACCGTGCTTTCGTCGAAACAACGGTGTACCCCCGGTTCAGCGCCGGCTTCGCTCCAGCCTAGTTCCCCGTAGTCCACCCCGGCTATGCCGACGGATT
Source organism: Alcaligenaceae bacterium (assembly GCA_029265795.1). Lineage (GTDB taxonomy): Bacteria > Pseudomonadota > Gammaproteobacteria > Burkholderiales > Burkholderiaceae_B > Yanghanlia. The sequence goes on along the minus strand of JAJUGV010000033.1, from coordinate 17,156 downwards.
GCACTATGCAGCCCGGAATTACTCTCCGCAGCGCCGCGATTTGATCCGGAAACATAGCCTCGCCGCCGTATAGAAAGCGCTTCAGCTTGATGGTTCCTTCTGGTGCTGCCGCCACTTCCGGCAACAGGGAGAAAAGCGTGGTGGGTACCCCAGCCAACGTCTCGACGCGGAACTGCTGCAGGGTCTTCACGATTTCGGATAATGGCGCCGAGCCGGAAAGTGGGTATTGCACCCCACCGCCGGCGCATTCGATGGCCCGCCCGATAAACAGGAATGATGCGTAGAGCTGGCCGCCGTAGAACAGGTTGGCGATACGCTCGCCCGGCCGTAACCCGCCCCGGCGCATGCCTGCACCGAACGCCTCGCACATTTGGAGCCAATCTTCGTTACTGAAAAACGAGAACTTGGGGTTGCCGGTCGTTCCCCCGCTTTTGAACACCGGACCGTCCAGATGGGTGGCGGTAAGCACCTGGTTGTCGTCGGGATGGTTCGCGGCCCAGTAGCTATCCAGATCAAGTACGGGCAGTGCCGTGATCGGGGTGTCAACGCGGGTGTATATACCTTGCCAGAGCTTCTGGTAGTAGGGAGAGTTCGCTGCTACATAACGAAGGTGCGTAGCAATTAGGTGTTGTCGTTCGGGGTTCGTGGTCATTGCTGGCTATTGTCTTTATCAGCTACGGTGATCGCATACGGGTTTGAGCTTGCCGCTGGCGGCAATGCGGACGAAGGACGAGTCGGCGACGGCGCGTACGGCAAAGCGGAAGGCGGCACCCATCGCGGCGCAGATATCGATCTCGGGATAGTGTTCGCGAATGGCTGTGTCCACCTGTTCTTCAGATACCCCATAACCCTCGCCGAACCAAAGCTCCAGCACGACATCGGGCCCGTCTTCATGCAAGTGGATCTGGGTGGGGCCGGCGTAGCTCAGCTGTGTGTCCAGGATTTCAGCAAATCGGCGGGCATTGAAAAAGGGCCCACCTGCTTTGAAGATGTCGCTGCTGCGGCCTTGCAGCTCGAAACGCCTGTCTTGCCGGCCGCAGGGGCAGGGGCCGTCGAGCCATCGCCCGGTATCGCCGATGTCGTAGCGTTCGATGCGTGGATGTGCGCGCAGTGACGGTGACGTAGTCAGCAGGATGCGACCGGTTTCCCCTGGCGCGACGGGGCGGTCTTCTTCCAGCGCCACGATTTCCATTTGTTGTACCGATTCGAGCAGGTGGTGTTCGCTGCCGGTGCAGTGCAGACATTGGTAGCCAATCGGGCCTGCGTCGTTGGACCCATACGCGACTGACCGCAGCAGCCGAACGCCAAAATGACTTTCGAGGCGGTCGCGCCGTGCCCGCGTCAGGGGCTCGCCCCCATAGAACACCTTTTCAACTACGCCCCTGAGCCGCTCACCCTGATGCTCGAAGAGCCCGGTCAGGTGAGAAGGCGAGCCGATCAGGGTGTTGACGTTTAACTGAATGATGGCATCGGCAATTTCTGCGAAATCATTCACCATGCCCATGGGAACTAGCTTTGCGCCCAGCTTTTCCAGAATGCTCCAGAAACTGATGAAGCTGCCATACATGTGGCCCGCAAAAAACAGGTTCATGACCCGGTCGGATTCAGGTTCCAGGCCCGCAGCAAGCAGGCCATGCGCGGCCGCTGTCATCTGAGCGTGGTAATCGGGCCACGAAAATGTCGAAAACACCGTGTTGCCGCTGGAGCCGCCACTGCGGAACACAAGATCGGGGGTTTGCGGGGCGGCGGCCACCATCGCCTGCAAGCCTTGTTTGGTAAGGATGGGCCCGGCCGGCGGGGCGCCGGCTGGGCGGCGCTCCAACTGTGCCAGGCTACCGATACTGCGCGCGCAGTCCGGTGCGTCCAGTGACACGCGGCGGGTCAACTGCTGTAGCGCATAAACACCGTCATGGGGCGCCCCCAGATAGCTTTCCGTCATTTCGCCGGGCCGGGCGATACGGGTGACGCCTGCAGCAAACAGCGCGTGGGTAAGAGGCGAAAGAGATTCGAGCCCGCAGGCCAGGCCGCAAGTTTGCAGCCAGGTACGCATCGGGCGCAGCACTGGTACCAATTGTTCGCGCTGGATGGGCTTCAGCCAGATACTGCGAAACAGGGGCGAGGGACGTAACCCTGGGCGGGTGTCAGTGTAGATGCGCCAGTGTCCGTCGGCGTCTTCAATGACGTGAGTCAAGCCCAAGGCCTCTTCGGCACGCGCGACGCTGGTCACAGTGGTGATTTCCGCCTGCTCCGCCGGGCCCGGTGCCTGGCGCGGTATGGAAGAAGAGACTTCTGCCAGGTGTTGCGCCAGTTCAGTAGCGAAAGTGACCAATTGGGTACCTTCGCATTCTAAGAACAGCGTCTGCGGGCTTGAGCAGGCCTGTTGTTCGAGCCTGCAGATATCGCCGGCAAAAGCCCGTAGAGCCTGCGCCCTGGCGGCGGGGTCGGCCAACGTATCTGCAGCAATGTAGCCGAATGACAGCTTATGGCCCCAGGTGACGACGCGTACGCCTTGTGGGGCCATGCGGCGGATGGCTTCGATCGCGGCTTCGCCGCCCCATGCCGAAATAGCGTCGGCATGCGAAAAGAGGGATTGCAAGTGTTCTGTTTCGCTGGATGACAGGCGTAAGACCGCAATGTATTCGCACAGGCGGCCGCCCGGATCCGCCTGGCACAGCGCTTCGGCGAACACGGCGGCAAAGGCCGAATCACGCGCACTGAGTTTCACGATATTGACGTTGCCTGCTAACAGGCTTTCGACCAGGCCCAGTGCCGCCACCAGGAACACATTGGAGGGCATTACGTGTACGACACAGCCCATCGGCAGCCACGCTTCGTATTGCCTTCCGGGATAACGGCGCTCAAGCTCAGCGGGCTGCGTGTTACCCAGTTCCGCCCGTAGACGGGCCAGCAGCGAGTCGCGCTCCAGGGCAGTGGCCGCACCCTGTAATAACCGATCGGCTTCATCTGGGTCAGTCGTTTCGACGGCCAGTTTTGCCAGGCGATGGTAGAGCGGGCCCTGCCTGTTCAGCTCGTCAGCGATTTGCTGCGCCGCATGCAGCAGATCCTCAAGAGGAAAAGGCTGTACCAAAGTCGCTGCAACGCGGGTGTCGAGTGTTTTAAGTGCATTTGGCAGCGCATCGTGTGGCAGCCACTGGCCGAACCAGAAGTGTTGCTCCTGTGCTCTGACAGCCATTCGGACTTTCTCCCTTCAGGTTGCGGGTGCTTCACCCTGCAACAGTTGTGCAGCGGCAGCGGCGCAGCTGCGGTTAGCGGAAACGCCCGCGCGGCCCAGCACTTCGAACCAGGGCGAGCATTGCGCATGGCAATCGCAGCTGCCCGCAGGGTGACGCACTGCAAGGTCACCCATGATGATGCTGTGAGCCGGGGCCGACGTAATGTATGGCGAAATGAATGACAGGAAACCCGGCGTACCGTCAGGCACCGGTTCCAGGCTGCGGACATCGCGCACTACGACTCGAGACCAAGTGGGCTGGTGTAGGCGCTGGCGGGCGCAGCCAATGTAGGGAACACTGTGCTCGACAGAACCGAAGGTTTCAATGATGTGCGAAGGCGCTATGCCCAGTTGGTGACCGATACGCGCAAGCAATTCTTCGCGGCCGATAGCCTTGTCTGCATGGCCCTTCCAACCTCCGCCGAATACCACCCAACTTTCCGGCGGCAAGCGCAGGCTGGGCCGCCCCATTTGTTGCATACGTTCTAGCGTGAAGTACAGAAAGGCGGGAAAGCCGATGATGCGTACCGGCGTATCGCCTTGTGCCCAGTTTTCAAGGCTTTGAATGGTTCCGAATGGATCGAATTCGTGCCGCCCGCCGCCAATATGGCGGAGTGTCCAGAACTGTTGATCGACGGGGGCATGGCTCATTAAGTACTGGCTGGTATTGGAAGTGCCTACCTTGAAACCTTCGTAGGGTTCATAGCCGTTTACCAAGTAATGAGCCGGCGTTGAAGAGGGGAAGCCTCGGGCATGCAGGCAGCGCTCGACCATCGTGCGCGCATTGGTGAGCGTGAACTCATCAAAGAACATCTGCGATTTCTGGCCGGTGGTGCCGGAGGAGGTCAGGTGCGCGAATACCTGTGATAGCGGGATAGAGCGGATCTCGTGCGCTTTAAAGAAATTCGCATGGACGGCCGGCATGGCAATGATGTCGTCCAGTGATCGCAGCTGTTCGGGCACGATCGCGTGTCGTTTGGCGAACTGTGCGTACCACGGCGACCGCTCGATGTGCCAGGCGGTGATGTCGCGCATCGCGTGAACAAATTGTTCCTCATGTTGCGCATCGGCAGCATACGCGGTGGGATCTGTGCAGAATGCTTGTACGGAAGCCGGAATTTCACCGGTTTGCACGCAGCTAGGCTCACTGAGCACGGTACCACTCCGTCTAGCCCTACCAGTAAGCGTAAGGGCACTAGGTCTTCGGAATGCGAAGGCGGCTAAACGTACCGCCCCGCGCACGGGTACAACATGACCCTAAATAATAGTTGCATTCTGTGTGGTTTGGTAAGCCCTTTACCCCAGGACGCCGGCGCACACTCGATTACGCCCGCTTCGCTTGGCCTGATAGAGCTGTGAGTCAGCCTCGGCAAACAAGGCTTCAAGACCGGCGTCACCTTGCACAAGTGTGGCCACGCCTATGCTGATGGTTACCCAGCCGGGCTCCACGGCGGCGTTAGGCAGCCTCAGCTGTTCGACATCCTGCCGGATGCGCTCCGCAATCTCAAGAGCTTCGTCGGCCGGGGTCTGCGCCAGCAAGCACGTAAATTCTTCGCCGCCGTAGCGGGCCGCCATGCCGCGGTCATGTACCAGCACACGGCTTAGTGCTTGTGCCAGCGTTCTCAGGTAGGCGTCGCCGGTAGCATGGCCGTACGCATCATTGACGGTCTTAAAGTGATCGACGTCGATGATGAGGATGCTCAGTGGCGCACCGGTTTCGAGGTAGCGCTGGTATTCCTGCCGGCCTCGCTCATCGAAATACCGGCGATTCGGCAGCAGAGTTAGGGGGTCGGTCTGGCTGAGTAGCTCCAGCTTATGGTTTGCTTCCTCCAAGGCGTAGTGCTGCGCTTCAATGTAGGCGTTGCGCTCGCGCAGCATGCGGGAAAGTCGCCGGTGGCGTAGTACCGCTACGCAGGCAAATAATGCAAGAATCGCTGCCGATACGCTTGCCGCAAGCAAAAGGGTCTGGCGATTGCGCTGAGACACGTAGCGCTCTAGCAGCGTGCGTTCCCCATCCTGGTGCGCGAGAAGAGATGCCGACAGATCCATCGCGGTCAGGTAGCGATCGAAAGCCTCTACCAAAAGCTCATGTTCCGGTGTGGTGCTGAAGTAAAAGCGATAGCCCCGTGGCTCATCGTAAAGAATGTGAATGATCTCCAGGTCGAAAAGTTCGTGGCTATAGCGCTTTTCAGTGAAGACTTGCTGGCTGAAGATTGCCACATCAATCTGACCCGCCTGCAGGGCATCGAAGAGGCCGCCATTGGTCCATTGGCTGAACGCTTGCAGTTGTGCACCCGGCACCCGTTCCCGAAGGACGGGTTCGAGAGAAAAGCCGCTCACATAGCCAACGCGTAATTCCGAAAGGTCGTCCAGGCTACGGGCGAGAATGCCGGAACCTTTACGCGCAATGATTGCGTAATAGCTGGCGTAAAAATCCTTGGTGAAGTAGCCCTGCTCGGCCCGTTTCAGTGAATAGCTAAGCGGTATGAAGACATCCGCATCGCCTGATTGCACGCGACGTATCAAGTCGGCGACCGTCAGTGTGGTGTCAGGAGCGGCAATCTCGAAATCAATGCCCAGCCGGCGTGTGACAAAGCACAGTATGTCAACGGCGACACCGGTGTATAGCTGTTTTGAGGCGTCGTACTTCACCATCGGCGGTGAATCGAGCGCCAGCACCTTCAGCGGTGGCAAAGCGCGTAATTGCGCCTGCAAGGTTTTGTCCAGCGTGACCGGCTGATGAAGGCGAATGGTCTTTGCCCCTTCGCATGCTGCTGCGGCAAGCCCGGGGAACAGCCCTACGATAAAAAGCAATATGGAGAGCCGGGCAACCATTGTTGCGCGACTCTCCAGTGCCCCGATTCGCATTAGGCGTAAGAAAGGCATTCGTGCAGATCCGGCAAAGACAAGCTGGTGGCAGTTGGATAAGGCGCCTATTGTAGGCCTGCATTGTTGTCCATCGGGGGTGGGGGGGTAGAGACGCCACCGAATCTCGCTAAAGCGGCAGATCGAACAGCAGGATTTCCGCGTTCACACCGTCGGCCACGGTGATGTGGGGTTCGCCCACCAGCTTCACGGCGTCGCCCGCCTTGAGCGCAACGCCATTTACCACCACGCTGCCCAACGCGACATGCAGGTAAGCGCAACGGGTGTCGGCCAGTTGATACTCTAGCGTGTCCTTGCCATCCACAATAGCTGCATAAATGGCGGCATTCTGATGGATCAGCACAGAGCCTTCCCGGCCGTCAGCAGAAGCAATGAGGCGCCATTGTGCTTTCTTGCTGGCCGGCTCGAAGAATTTCTCTTCGTAGCTGGGAGCAATACGCTGCACATCAGGTTGAATCCAGATCTGCAGAAAATGCACCGGTTCCGTCTGTGAGTGGTTGAACTCACTGTGTACGACCCCAGAACCCGCACTCATGCGCTGCACGTTGCCATATTGGATCACTGAGCCATTGCCCATGCTGTCTTTATGTTCCAGCGCCCCGTCCAGCACATATGAAATGATTTCCATATCGCTGTGACCGTGTGCGCCAAACCCCCGGCCCGGTTGCACCCTGTCTTCATTGATGACCAGTAATGGGCCGAAGCCGACATGTCGGGGATCGTAATAGTGACCGAAAGAAAACGAATGGCGGGAACTCAGCCACCCATGTTCGGCCACCCCCCGGTCTTCACTTTTTCTGATTTCAATCATTCGACGATGGCCTCCAGTGCAATATCTAAACTTACTTCGTCACCCACCGCCGGTGTGAACTTACCGGCGTTGAATTCGCTGCGAGAAATAACGGTCGTGGCGTTGGCACCAATGGCATCCTTCTTCAGCATGGGATGCGGGCCGTTGAAGAACGAGGTGATGGTGAGTGTCACAGGCTTCGTGACATCCTTAATGGTGAGATCGCCGTCGATGCTTACCGGAGTGTCACCATCGAAAACCACCTTGGTGGATTTGAAGCTTGCCGTCGGGTAGCGGGCGGTGTCCAGGAAGTCTTCGCCCTGAATATGGCCGTCGAATACATCGAAACCAGTATTGACGGAGTTCATGTCAATCGTGACGTCAACCTTGGCCTCTTTGGCTTCCTTGTCCAGAACGACCGTGCCGGTGGTCTTCTTGAAGCTAAGAATTTGCTTGGACATGCCCATGTGGTTGTATGAAAAGCGAGGAAAGGTATGACTGGAATCCACAACATAAGTCTGTGGGGCGGCCATGACCTGTCCTGTAAAGAAGACGGCAAAAGCGGCTGCGATAAGGGTCTTTTTCATGCTGAATCCTTTCAATGGGAGTGTTGATGGCATAACTTTAATTTCTGGGGTTTGCGGGATAAATAGTCAGTATGAGCGTACATAATTCCAAATATGGAATTATTGAGTAGTACCGTCCTGCATTACGGCTATAAGCGCACATGCGCCTGCCACGGCCTCGATGGCCATGGGAAAATGAAAGTGTGTCCGTGGAAAGGAGTCCTCATGAATAGAGCGAGAGTCTTGCTGCTGATTGCCAAGGGGTTATTGGCAAGCGTGATCAGCATTGGGATGTTGCTGCCGGCCTATTCGCAGACGTCGTGGTTTTCGGGTGCCACTCCTCATGAGGACGCATGGCTGGCACTGAAAATCCTTGGTGATGCAGAGTCCCAGGGGTTGAATCCACAAGACTATCGGGTGGCGGAACTGCTCACCGCCTTTGAGGCCGTACAGCGAGGGACCGCCCACGTCGGCACACAGGAACAGCTGGATGATGCTCTCACCAACGCCTTACTGCGTTATCTGTCCGATCTGAATGACGGTCGACTCAGCCCCCAGGAGCTGAAACACCGCTTCAAGGCGCCGGCCGATCAGCCTTTCGATGCGTATGGCTATCTCGCCAGTGCGCGCAACGCAGGAAACCTGGCGCAAGCGCTCGCTGTCGCTCAGCCTGATGTGCCGATGTACGAGGCAGTCCGCCAGGCGATGAATCGCTATCGTGCTATGGGCGATCACCCTGCGTGGCAACTTTCTTTTCCACCCATGCCGGCACGCTCCCTTAAGCCCGGCGAGTTATGGGATGGGGTGCCATTGCTTGCTGCAAGGCTGCAAGCGGTGGGGGATCTGGATCTCACCTATACCGCGGGCCTGCAGTACGACGTTCCCATGGTGGAAGCCGTCAAGCGCTTTCAAGAGCGGCATGGCTTGGAGCCTGACGGCGTGGTGGGCGTAGCTACGCTGGCACAGATCAACGTCACACCCGCACAGCGGGTGAAGCAAATGGCACTGACGCTGGAGCGGCTACGCTGGACTCCGCTGCTGCACGGTCCGCGAATGATCGTGGTGAACATACCCGAGTTCATCCTGCGGGCGTATGAACTCAAGGGAAGGCAAGTGGAGCTCGATCTTGAGATGCGTGTAGTGGTAGGGCGCGCCCTTGATACGCGTACGCCCATTTTCCTTGAGGACATGCGTTTCATTGAGTTCAGCCCTTACTGGAACGTTCCAATTTCAATCGCACGCAAAGAAACTCTGCCGCGCATGCGACGCGATCCCGATTATTTCTATCGCGAAGGGTTTGAGTTTGTGACTCGAGACGGAGCAGTAGTCGGTGTGCTGTCGGGGGAGGGGATCGACGCGGTGCAAAGAGGGGAGTGGCGTATCCGGCAACGTCCTGGGCCGCGCAATGCCCTAGGCGATATCAAGTTCATTTTTCCCAACGATCAAAATATTTATCTGCATCACACGCCGTCGCCGCAACTCTTTACGCGGGCTCGCCGCGACTTCAGTCACGGCTGCATCCGGGTCGAGGCGCCGGTTGAGCTGGCGCAGTTCGTCTTAAGAAATCAGCCTGAATGGACCACTGAACGAATTAGGGAAGCCATGGGCGGGGGGATTTCTCGCACTCTGCGACTGCAGGAAGTGATACCCGTACTCATCACCTACAGTACCGTCGTAGTGAAAAATGGTGGTAAGGTTTATTTTTTTCCGGACATCTACAAACAGGACGCATTGCTAGAACAGGCTTTGCAAAGCAGGCGTCCGCCTTCACCATGACCATCAAGACCAACTTCACCCGCCGGCAGCTGCTGAAAGCCGCCACGGGAGTGGCGGGGCTTTGCGCATTCCCGATGGTTGCCCGCGCCACGACTTTGGCTGCCGCACCTTCACTAGCGCGCGATTTATCCCTGGACCACACCCATACTCTTGAATCCATACAGCTGACCTATGCCTTCGGTCGCCGGTATGTGCCGGAAGCCCTCAAAGGGCTGAACCATTTCCTGCGAGATCATTACTCAGGTCTTGTCGGTAATATGGATCCTGCCCTCTACGACATCCTGCATTCCATACAAGCGTCGCTACAAGCGCGTGGGTCGTATCAGATCATCTCCGGCTACCGTTCGCCACATACGAACGAGCGCTTGCGGGCACGAGGAGGCGGCGGCGTCGCCAAGCGCAGTTTGCATATGGAAGGCAAGGCTGTCGATATCCGTCTTCCCGGTGTGCCCTTAGCCGAGCTGCGAGATGCCGCACTAGAGCTAGCGGTTGGTGGCGTCGGCTATTACCCAGGCAGCGACTTCGTACATGTGGACACGGGCCGGGTGCGCTCGTGGAGCGGCTAAGGGGCGGTATGCGCACGCGCCACGCCCAACGCCTCAAGGTTCGCCACCATATCCTCAGCGGAGGTTTCGGGCCTCACTTTGCGGTCGATCTTAAGAATACGGCCGTCTTTGCCGATGTAAAAAGTATGCCGCTTGGCAACGCCCGTTAGGCCGAGGACGCCGTAGGCCTTCGCGACAGATTTGTCTTCGTCGCTTAGTAGCGGGAAGTCAGCATTCGTTTGTTCTGCGAAGTCGACGTTGGCAGCCAGCGGGTCAACACTGGCCATAAAATACGTCACATCGAACTGTCGAATTCGGTCGCCGTTTTCTGCAAGAGACTTGCACTCAATGGTGCATCCATGCGTATTGGCTTTGGGAAACCAAGCAAGTACGACGGCCTGTTTATTGAGGTAGTCGGATAGCTGGTAGACCTTGCCGTCGGCACCAGGCAAGCGGAAGTCGGGGGCCATGTCGCCGACCTCCAGCGCACCGGCTGTACTGCTGGCGGCGAAAAGGCAGCAAGCTGCCAGAGCGGATTTGATTCCACGCATCTCGAGGTCCTCCGTGAACAGGGCTGCTGAATTCTCACTATAGCGCCTGGTGGGTTTACAGGTTTCCAGCGACTGACGTGTTAGGGTCAAGTTTTGCGACCTCCAGGCGGAGAACTTTCATGAACCCCAGAATAGATTTTGCCCAGGCTGCACCAGATGCCTACAAGGCCGTTTTGGCGCTGGAACGTTATGTGACCAGCGAATCAGGCATAGATCACCGTCTGATCCACCTCATCAAGTTGCGGGCTTCTCAGATCAACGGATGTGCCTATTGCGTCGATATGCACGTAAAAGAGGCTCGACGTGACGGCTTGAGTGAGCAGTGGATTAACCTTATCAGTGTGTGGCGAGAATCCCCTGTTTACGATCGACGGGAACGCGCAGTGCTCCAATGTTGATGGTTAGGGGCTGAAACAGCAGCGTTTATGGCAGCATCTTCACCTAAAAATATCGACAGCCATCAGTGGCTTGAGCAGATACAACGCTGGGCGCGCGAGCTGGGGTTTTCCCAAGTGGGCGTCTCGGGCATCGACTTGTCCTCAGCCGAGCCCTATTTGTTGGAATGGCTGGCGCGGGGCTACCACGGGGACATGCATTACATGGAGCGACATGGCCTGAAGCGTGCGCGTCCGGCAGAACTGGTGCCGGGAACACTCAGCGTGATCACTGTGCGCATGCCGTACGTGCCCCGCAGTTCCCTCGTGCCTGGCTGGCGGGAGCGCGAGTTATCAAGGCTGAGTCAACCCGGCGAAGGTGTGGTATCGATCTACGCCCGAGGGCGCGACTACCACAAGGTGGTACGTGGGCGGCTGAGGAAGCTGTGCGACCGCATTGGAGAGCTGGTGGGCCCATTTGGCTATCGTGTTTTTTCTGATTCGGCGCCGGTGCTGGAAAAGGATTTAGCCGTTCGCAGTGGTCTGGGGTGGCGCGGTAAGCATTCCATGGTGCTGTCCCGTGATGCAGGCTCCATGTTCTTTCTAGGTGAAATCTTTGTGGATTTCTCGCTGGGGCCCACAGAACCGGTTAGTGAACACTGCGGCACGTGTACTGCGTGTATAGATGTGTGCCCTACAGCAGCCATCGTGGCGCCGGGCGTAGTCGATGCGCGTCGCTGCCTTTCTTATCTCACTATAGAAAATCACGGCCCCATCCCCGAGGAGTTTCGTGAGTCGATGGGTAATCGTATCTATGGATGCGATGATTGCCAGTTGATCTGTCCTTGGAACAAGTACGCGCAAGCTACCGAGCTGCCCGACTTTGACGAGCGTTCGCCGCTGGTGGGGCAGCAGCTTATTGCCTTGTTTGCGTGGGACGAGGCGACTTTTCTCAAGAATACCGAGGGCAGCCCGGTTCGGCGCATCAACCATGAGCGCTGGCTGCGAAATATTGCTGTGGCGTTAGGGAATGCATTGCGGCAGGCCGATGCAACGCAGGCCCGGGACTTGCGGGCCGCATTGGTGAGCCGGGCAGACCACCCCAGCGCACTGGTACGCGAACACGTTGCGTGGGCGCTGGCGCAGGGTGAGTAGGTTTCCGATATAGGACCGTTCGCCCGATTAACCGCTTTCTTGAGAGGTCATCATGGCGAAAGTACTCGTACTGTATTACTCCTCTTATGGTCATATTGAGACCATGGCGTATGCCGAGGCCGAAGGAGCGCGTGAGGCAGGAGCGGAAGTGGTGGTAAAGCGCGTTCCTGAGCTGGTTCCTGAAGAGGTGGCACGCACTTCCGGCTACAAAATGGACCAGAAAGCCCCCATCGCTACTGTCCAGGAGTTGTCCGAATATGATGCCATCATTTTTGGAACGGGCACCCGTTATGGGAATATGACAGCGCAAATGAAGAACTTCATCGACCAGACAGGAAGCCTTTGGGCTAGCGGAGCGCTGGTTGGCAAGGTCGGTTCAGTATTCAGCTCCAGCGCTACCCAGCACGGTGGTCAGGAATCCACGATTCTCACCTTCCACCCCGTATTGCTGCACCTTGGCTTCATCGTGGTAGGCCTGCCGTACGCTTTTCAAGGTCAAATGGGTGTGACGGAAGTCATGGGCAACTCCCCTTACGGCGCTTCTACTATTGCGGATGGCGACGGTTCGAGACAGCCTAGCCAAATAGAGCTGGAGGGTGCCCGTTATCAGGGAAGATATGTCGCTGAAATCACCATGAAGCTCAAGGGGTGAATGGGTGTTACAACTGGGCACGCCTATCGGGATGACCTGCACGTCGTCTGCCACCACCTATTTGCCGAACATTGATCCGCCCTGCATGAAGGCTTCCAGGTTTGGGATCTGTAGCATATCGCCCGGGCCGCTAGGGCGGCTAAGGAAGTCGAGCAGATGGTTGTCGACGTCTTCCTGGGTAGAGGTAATGTTGATGTGCCCGGAAACCTCGGCATATTCGCGGGGATGCTCGGCGGTGCCCGGAACCAGCTCCAGATCGCCTTTGTATACCTGAAATGAAAACGTACCAAAAAGATGCTGGTACGACGCTTCGCCCAAGTGGAACTCGCCATCTTCGCAATCGCGCATATTGGTGGTGCAACGCAGCCAATCAGGTTCGGTGCTGTCGTAGTCTTGCATTGCCGTCTGGAACTGCTCAGACAAGCTCTGCAATTGCTCTACGCTCATGGTTTGCATGGCGGAGAAATCAAGCCGGCGTGCGAAGTCGGCGGCAGTGGCCATGGCGTCTGCTCCGCTTTGGGGCGTAATGTTAACGGAGTAGTTGTCGGGCGGAACTCGCTGCGGCGCGGGCTCGCCCGGCACGGTAAGCACCAGCAGCACATCGCACGTGCCTGCAGCATTGCGCCCGTTAAGCTTCACCATAATCTGGGATTCTGTTTTTAGGCGAATTTCAGCTGCGGCACGCGCTACTTTGTGTTCAGCATCCGACGCATCAACGCTGGCGTCGAAACTGGTTTCGAAACGTCGGCGGCGCTTTTGTATGCGTTGCAGCTCGGCATCACTGTATTTTTGAGCCTGCATCTCGGCTTGGTCCAGGTCGTCTTCGACGTTCTTGAGGCCCTGGGGCAGCATGCGTTCCAGTTGGCTGGCGACGCCTTCGGGTGTCATGAAAGCGTACGTGGCACGGGCGTCGTCGTCGCCGAAGCAGCTCCATTTCGGGTCGGGGCCGGTAATGGCAAAGCCGGGCGGTATGGCTCCGGGCAGCGAGCCTGAAGAGACGTCTTCGCCGTAAAACCCTTCCACTTCCACCTTCAAAGTGAATTCCGCCGGCTCGGTGTCAACCGCATTGCGCGCCACATTGGCGACTCGCACCAAGTACTCGATGCCTCCGTCAGCATCAAGCAAGTGGGGATGGATGCGGCGCAATTGACTGTAAGGGGTGGCGGAATCTTCGGGGCGGCTGACAAGCCTATGATCCACGATCAGGTGCAGGCCGTCCTTCATGGCGGGGCTGGAAGAATCCAGCGAGAAGCGCACGGTGTAGCGTGCGTCCGAAGCGCTGACCTGCGGGGTCTGCACCCGTATGCGCCACGCGCGTGTCGCAACAGGTTCTATAGGTTTGCTGTTGTGGCTGCCGTCTTCATAGACGGCCGGCGTCTGCAAGACGACCTGTTCGACGTCTTCGAAAAATTCGTCGACATCCAGGTATTGCGCCACAAATTGCGGATATAAGGCATAGAGCCCGCCGTGATAGGGACGCAGTGCGTCCATTTCTGCCGCCGCGTGCTTCAGGCCAAGATCCACCATGGCCAGCCCGCTGTCCGTCCAGCTGCCTTTCTGCGAGAAAATATGCTGCAGATAGCCGGTGCGGCGCGGGTCGCGAGGGTCGGGGCTGCCCAGCATATTGCCCACGGCGTACCAGAAATACCAGGTGCCGTAGGCGCATTGCCAGGAATGTTTCGCGACGCCGGCCGGCAGACTGACACTGTGTTCGCCCGGCAGCCGCGGCCAGTGCAGCGGCTGGTCAAATGCACGGACCCATCGGATATCCGAAGGCCCATGAAACGGATGGCTCAGAGGCCGTCCGTTTTCTCGTTCGAGGTATTGAATTTGTACGGCCGAGGCTGCACCTTCGGTAAGCCAGTCGTTGGCCCGTTCACCGTCGTCGCAAAGTGGAGGCCCGGGCAAGCTTGATTTTGACGCCCACGAACGATAGGCAGGGTAGGCCAGTTGGACACCGTGGAACAGCTCGTGCACAGAGGAGGCCCGGTAGACGCGGTCGTTGGGTGTTTGGGGCTTGAGAAACCCCTCGTGCGAGGAAAGCCCCATCCAGCCGGCCGAGGAATGAACGGATACCGGGTTGGAAGGGTCGGCGCGCAGGTACGCAAGGTAGCGGTCGCCATCCCTGAATTTCAATTCGCGTCGGTTGTTGATCTGATGAGGTGCCGGGTAAGACATCGACTGAAACCAAACGCTGGCGTCTTCCAGCATGTCGCGGTGTTTATTGGCAATGGCTTTGCGAGTGCCTTCGGGAGCCCCACCGCCTTTTGAAGGCTCTTCGGTGATGATCCATCTAGTGGTGGGCCATTTGGCATATGCAGGCGCGGCTGCAGCAAGAAGCAGCCCCGCCATGAACAGGACCGGAATTGTCAAGATACGTCGGGTGGGTTTCATGAAAGCAGCCTGGTGCTATGGGGAATAACGATACAGTTGCCGCTCTAGGTTGTGCAGTTCGTTCCGTGCACGCGACAGGCGTGCATCGAGGTGTCGAATTTGCCGGCGCAATTCGTGGCGTTTGTGTCTGTCTTTTTCTCTATTAAGGTCGCGCTCGGCGCGTTGCAGGTCACGATAA
Source organism: Alcaligenaceae bacterium (assembly GCA_029265795.1). Classification (GTDB taxonomy): domain Bacteria; phylum Pseudomonadota; class Gammaproteobacteria; order Burkholderiales; family Burkholderiaceae_B; genus Yanghanlia. Next base: position 2,057 of record JAJUGV010000033.1, on the reverse strand, counting down.
AGCCTGTCGACGTTTTGTTGCGCTTCGTAGGCCTGATACCCGCGCTGATGGTTGGCTAAGAACTGGCGCTCCAGATGCATGGGGCACACGTTGCGATAGCTTCTTCCCTGGCGGCCTTCGTGTAAGGCGTTGGCCGGTGTGCAGTATTCCAGCAGCCCCTGGTTCCTGCCTGCATGGTATTGCTCTGTATTGGGTGTTACGCCCACCCGGGCGCAGGCTTCGCGATGATCGTCAAGCAGGCTTGCCGTGCGGCCGGTGCGCCCGTCGCGGTAGCCCTGGTCAAGCCAGTTGGCGCTTAGGCATTCTTTCTCGGACATGCTGGCGCAAGCCGAAAGCAGCAGGGCTACGGCACCGATCAAAGCCGGCCGGACTAGGCCGCAGCCAACGGAAACCAAGCGGGCTGCAGCAGCGGGGGCCGAATCAATGCTTGGGCGCACGGACGTTGAAGTTGGCTTCATAGTCAAGTGTGCGGCCGGAGCCGTTCTTGTTTTTGGTATCGCCCAGCGTGCCCTTGGCCGTGCCTACAACGTGAAGTACATCGCCTTCGAGCGTGGCTGATTCAATTTCAAGTGTGCCGGAAACATGCTTGTATTCGCCGGCCGTGCTGCCTTCTCTGACGGTGTAGATGACCTCGAAGGGCGTGGCATCCAGCAAGCTGTAGTCGTTTTCGTCGAGCGAAAAGGTGATCTTCAATTGCGGTGCCGACGGGTCGGGTTCGACCGTGGGCCGCGCAGTGACTGACAGCATAATGCCCTTGGGCGCCATGTTGATGCCGCCCAGCATCATGGGAGGGAAGGTGCGCCAGTTGGCGGTATGCACCAGCCTGCCGGGCTGTCCGGGCACGGTGTTGGAGGTGGAGTGATACGTAGCTTGCTTGCCGTCGATGGCAAGCTCTATGGTGCCGGTGGATTCGTATTGAGGAAGCTCTTGTGCCCCCGCTGCGCCTGTGGCCGACAGCAGGACAGCGGTACAGGCGGCTAGTCGTTTTTTCATGAGTTCACCAGGAATATTCATGTTGTGTAAGCAAAGGCGGTTTGTGCCGGTAAAAGGTGGCTCGAAGTTGTTAACGCCGGGGCACAAGCAGCGTTGAAAAATTGGGCGGTGTCTGTTCCGCCTCGAAGCGTTGCGTCCAGACTTCGGACACGCTTGAGTCAAGAACCACCGATTGCCTGGCCAGGCCGATGACAGCAGCTTGTTGGCCATCGGTGTTGGAAGAAATTACAAACTGGAAGGCGGGCTGGCCCGGTTGGTAGGGCAAAAGGTCCATACCCTGGCCGGCGATGCTGCTCCAGAGCTCTTCCATGACGCGTGCCGGCTGCGCCACGCCCCAGCTGCTGTGTGCTGCGTACAGGGCAGGCTCAAGTTGGGGTGGCGGAACGGCTTGCCAGCCCCCTTCGGGACCGGTGGGATAGGCCAAGGCCAGGCACGATACGCCAAGGCAGTCGTCGGCCTGTGCCTGGGCGTCCGGTATTTCGACGCGGCCGGCGTGCGTCAGCGCAGCCTGAAACCCCATGACGGGAGCCATGACAAAGCGCCAGCTGACATGCGGCCCCACTCCGAACTCTTGCGGGTCGGCCACGTGGTTTGCCTGTGCCGATGCCTGCAGGTCGGCACGACGGGCAGGGCCAAGGTTGTAGCGCCGAACCTCGACATGGTCTTGCCGCGCCTCGGGTACGTCAGGCGACACGTTCATGCTGTACTCGATGCGATACCGGACATGAGGCAGAGGCGCTTCGTAAGCGTGCACTAACAGCACAGCACGGGTAAGCGCGTCGAGCCCGGCGTCTGGAAGGCCGATGGCCGAATGCGCTGCGGTGGCATTGGGGAAAGTGGCAGCCGTGTAGTATCGGCTGTCGGTCAAACTATCGGTCTCCAGCTGGGTGTGATTGGCTGCTTGAACGAATTCATGTCCCGTGGCGTCAAGCTGCGTCATGGCTTGTTGCAGGGGCGTGCCGGCGGCCTGATGCGCGCATATCGGCAGCAGGGCGAAGGCGCAAAGCCAATGTGTTGTCTTCATGGCTGGTCGGCTTGTGTTGTTTGTACGCTGTTGCCGGCCG